>JALOUA010000211.1 GCA_025457625.1 Akkermansiaceae bacterium | reverse complement strand
CACCACCCGCGCGAGGCAGTGGTAAATCGCCGGTTTCGTCTCCGAATCCGCCCAGGGAACAATCCAGCGCGCGCGTGCCATGCCGGGAGAAAAGCCGGGCGGAATGAATCCTGCAAGAACTTTTTTAATTATTTCTGTCTCTCGTAATTATGGAAAACCCCGCGTCTCATGGGCGCCCCCTGTCGCAGGGCTTCTGCGGTGTGCATGTTTCACTCGCGCATGCGTGCCTGCAAGCCGTCATCGGCCAGTTCGCAAGTTGCGACGGCGGATGCGAGCCGATGACGGCGGTCGGCGATCGATTGATAGACCGCGTCCCGCACCGGACGCGGGACCAGCACTGCCACTCGCGCAAGGTGCCAGATGCCACCGAGGGCTCCCGCCAGTTTGATCAGTGCGTCGCTGCGGGTGAAACACGCGCCGTCCTCCTCACGCAGCAGCACCATGCTACCGCCGGTTTTGGCCGCCATTCCCCCCAGGCCACTCTCCGCAGCGAGTTTCCCCTGCAGCGATGCAAACCAGACGCGTTGCCGTGTATCCAGGCGCGCCACCAGGCGGGCCGAGCGCGAACAGAACGCGCAGTCGCCATCGAAGAACAAAACCCAGCTCATGGCGGAATGATAGGCGCGGCCGGCAGGGAATGCGATTGCGGCCGACGCATTATTGTTTCGGCGGTGGGTCGATGCCGAGAATTTCCCAAACATCGTCCATCAGACGCATGGCGATCTGGCCGGAAACCTCACGCTCCTTGCGTTTGCCCTTCACCCCGATGTGGATGGCGGGCACCTTGCCATTCGGCGTGTCGGCCTCCCCTTCCCTGACGAACAGGCGGCTGGCGACCTCCGCCGCACCGTCTTCATCGGAGGACAATTGCCACTTGCCGACGAGCCCCACGTCCCTGCTCACCTTGACCAGGCGATCGGAAGCGGAGAGTTCGGTTTTGAGCTTGGCGATGATTTCATCGCGTTTGGCCACGGGCAGTTCGGGATTGATCGGCAGCGGCACCCACACCGGCGCGGGGCGGTTCTGCTTGTAGGACTTGAGGGCGAGGAAACCACCGGCTCCCATCAGCAGCATCGCCACCACTCCCGCCACGATCCATCGTTGCATGATGGCGATTCCTACTGCATGGACAGCGCGGCTCCAAGCCGTAAATTTTCCATGGAATACCCCGCCACCACCGCCACGGTCGAAACCCTGCCCAACGGCCTCACCCTGATCCTCGATCCGGATCCCGCCGCACCCGTGGTGAGCGCCCAGATCTGGGTGGAAACCGGCTCGATGCACGAGGACCGACTGCCGGGCTCCGGTCTCTCGCATTTCCTCGAGCACATGGTTTTCAAGGGCACCCGCGATTGCGATGCGGACGAGCTGGCCGACACCGTACAGGCTGCCGGCGGACACTGGAACGCCTACACCAGCTTCGACCGCACCGTGTATTTCATCGATGGCCCGGCCGGATCGCTGGCGGTTTTCCTGAAATGCCTCAGCGGCCTGGTGTTTTTCCCGGTGCTTCCGGAGTCCGAGTTCGAGAAGGAAAAAGATGTGATCCGCCGCGAGATCGACATGGGACTGGATGATCCGGACCATGCCGCGACGCGACTGTTGTTTTCGACCGCCTTCCAGAGCGATCCGCGCCGTCATCCGGTGATCGGCCACCGCCACCGTCTGGATGCGATCGCTCATGGCGACCTCGTCCGCTACCATCGCGAGCGCTACACCACCGACCGGTGTTTCGCGGTGATTTCCGGCGATTTCGACCCGGACCCTGCGCGCGAACTCGTCACCCAGCTCACCGCCGGGTGCCTGCAGGGTTGCGGGCGCGAACCGCTGGTGGCCGTCGATCCGCCGCAACTCGGCCCGCGCCATGCGCGCGAAACCTTCGCCGTCCCCGCCAGCCGGATCTCGCTGGCATGGAAATCCCCGGCCCTCGACCACCCGGACGCGCCGGCCTTTGAGGTGCTCGCCGCCATGCTCGGCCGTGGCCGCGCCTCGCGCCTCCACCGCACGCTGCGCGAGGAACGCGGACTGGCGCTGGAAATTTCCGCCTTCTCATGGACCGGTCCCGGCCGCGAGGGATTGTTTGCCGTCAGCGCCGATGCCGAACCCGCGAAGCGTGATGCCCTGATCGAGTCCATTCATCTGGAGCTCGCCACGCTGCACAGCGATGATCTGGAAGAGGATCTCGCCAAGGCGAAACGCCAGATCGCCGCCAGCCAGTTCCGCAGCCTGACGAGCGCCTCCGGCCGCGCCTCCGACCTCGCCTCCAACTGGCACGAGGCGCGCGATCTGGATTTCACGCGCCGCCACGTCGCCGCCACCCAGGCCGTGACCGAGCAGGACATCCGCCGCGCCGCCGCTTGTCTCAGCGACGAACACCTCACCGTGACCATCCTCGATCCACTCGACGCGCCCGCTCCTGTTAGAACCGGGAAAATCCACAGGCGTCGCGAGGACATCACCGTCCACAGCATGTCCAACGGCTTGCAAATCGCGCTGATCCCGGACCACCGGGTGCCACTGGTGCATCTGCAGGCCGCAGTGCGCGCGGGCCTGCCCTCCGAGACCCCGGAAAACACCGGCCTCAACCAACTGCTGGCCTCCGCCCTGCCCAAGGGCACCGCCACGCGCAGCGCCCATGAAATCGCGCTCACCCTGGAATCCCTCGGTGCCGCCATCTCCGCGAGCGCCGGCAACAACGCGCTGCTCGTGCAAGCCGGCGGCCTCGCTCCCGATCTTGAGACCATCGCCGCGGTTTTTTCCGAAATCCTGATCGCCCCCGGCCTGCCCGATGACGCCATCGCCCGCGAAAAGGCCAGCCAGCTCGCGGCGCTGGAGGAAGCCATGCAGGATCCCCTGCACGCCGGGTTCCGCGCGCTGCGCCATGCCGCTTTTGCCGGCAGCGGCTACGGCCTTGATCCGCTCGGCTCGCCGGAAACCCTGCCGGGGCTCGATCGCGCCGCGCTGCTGGCCCATCACGCGCGGCATTTCAACGCCGCCAACATCACCCTCGCCATCGCCGGGGATTTCGAAACCAGCCGTCTGTTAGACATCCTCAACGGGAGTCTCTGCGGGCTGCCCGCGGGCGAACCATGGCCCGTGCCGCCCGGCATCCGCGGCGGGGGCGAAACCACCGTGCGCCTGCCGAAAAAACAAGCGGTGCTCGCCATCGGTTTCCACGGCACCGGTGTCGGCAGCCCGGACCGCCACGCGCTGGCCATGATCCAGGAATACGCCGCCGACATGGCCGGGCCGTTGTTTTCGCGCATCCGCGAGGATCTCGGCCTCGCCTATCAGGTGGGTGCCACCCAGTTCATGGGCTATGACACCGGCCTCTTCACCTTCTATCTCGCCACTTCGCCGGAGCAGGCGGAGTTCGCCCGCCTCGAACTCATGGCCGAGATCGGCAAAATCGCCGCCGGCGGCATCCCGGACGAGGCATTCGACCGCGTCCGCGCCACCGTGCTCAGCAGTCTTGCCCTCCAGCAGCAATCGCCCGCCCACACCGCGCGCCACGTCGCGCTCGACCTGCTCTTCGGCCACCCTGCCGACCAGCACCGCCGGATGGCCGCCATCTATCAGGCGCTCAGCCCGCAAGAAGTCAGGGAAACCGCCGCCCGCATCTTCTCCGCCGCCGCCACCTCCGCCACCGTGATGCCGGATTGAGAAAAAAGCGGCAAACCCCTCCCCTCCTCACCGGTGGAAACCATAACTCCGCCACCCGGTCCGCCCGCACGGAATCCGCCGGCCGGGTAAATCGTCTTGCCCGCATCCTTCCGCTCGGGAAGAGTGGCCGCACAGCCTCCGCCCATGCGATCGATTCCATCCGTCAACATCGCGCGTCTCACCTACCTGCTGGTCTGCGAGGCGGCCGGGGTGGCCATCGCCTTGAGCACCAAGGGCACGATGTTCGAGGTACCGCTGTCCACCGGCATCATCGGCGGACTCGGGGTGGCCGCGCTCTTCATCTGGATCGAAACGCTGATGAAGGGTTTCACGCTGCGCGGCTTTTCCACCGCCACCTTCGGGTTGGCCGTCGGCCTCCTGTGCGCATGGCTGCTCACCCGCGTGCAGATATCCAACCTGCTTGAAATCGCCTTCCGCGACCGCTTGGAATCCAAGCAGGACAGCGAGGTCCTCGTCAACGCGCTGCGGCTCGCGCTGGATGTCACCTTGTTCGCGAGCCTGGGTTTCCTCGGTGCGATGCTGGCGCTGCGCGGCAACCGCGACGACTTCGCCTTCATCATTCCCTATGTGCGCTTCCGCCAGGACGCGTCGTCCGGCCTGCCGGTGGTGCTCGATGCGGATTCGGTGATCGACGGCCGCGTGCCCGGCATCCTGCGCTCGGGTTTCCTCCACGGCCGGCTGATCGTGCCGCGCTTCGTGCTCGACGAGTTGCAGGCGATGGCCGCCTCCGGCGTGAACAACCGCCGCCAGCGCGGCCAGCGCGGGCTCGACTGCCTGGAAAGCATGCAGAAGGCATCCGACGTCCAGGTCACCATCCATGACGGAAAAACCTCGCAGGAGGCGGAAACACTCAACTCCAAACTCATCGAAACATCCCGCCTGCTCGGCGCGCGTCTGATGACTTCCGATGAAACGCTCTCGAAAGTCGCCAGACTCCAGGGCGTGGACGTGCTCAACATCCAGGAACTCGATGACGCGCTGCGGCCGGCGGTCGCCCTCGGCCAGCGGATGCGCATCGCCCTCGTGCGCACCGGCAAGGAGGAGCACCAGGGCGTCGGCTACCTGCCGGATGGCACGATGATCGTCGTCAACCATGCGGTGGCGCGCATCGGCACGACCGCCGACGTGATCGTCGTCAGCACCCTCCAAACCGCGGGAGGCATGATGGTTTTCGCGGAGCTTTACAGCCCCGCCTGAGGGGCGACTCACCAGTCCGAGGATTCCTCGGGCACGTGATCGTCGCTGCCTGCCAGCGAGCAATCCATGTAGAGCGAACCGATCGGCGGGATGACCTCGTTGCCGTATTGCTGGCCGAACGTGTAATCCCCATTGCCCGGGCATTGAGGTGTTTGCGCGACAAAACGTCCGAAGCCGATCACCTGCGATTGCAGGTTGGGAGCCATCGAGCCTGGATTCAAACCGTAGAGATTGGAGTAACTGCGCACGCCCTGCTGCACGCTGCGGATCAGCAGGATGCACTGCGCGCGGTCCGAGCCGCGCTTCCATGCCTGCGCGCCGAAAAACAGCACCGAGATCATCGACATCAAAACCAGGATCACCACCGTCATTTCCAACAGCGTCATGCCGGCCGGGCGCGACCGGGCAGCGGGGCAGCGCGGCCACGGGATTGACGCAGGAATGGTGACGGCGGGACTTCGCATGACGCTGGTTGGGAAGATCATGAAACCCTGAAATTCAACCCAAAACAATGATCATTTTCAGGCAAATGCCCCCAAAACCGGCCACAAAGGGTTGCAAACCACGGTCCTTGTGGCCACTGCTCGCCCATGCGGCTTGCTGTTCTGAACGTCGTAGGTCTCTCGGAATCCTTGCTGGGACCGCACACTCCGGGCCTCAGCGCGTTCGCGCGGAAACATGGCATCCAGTCCCATGAACCGGAGTTTCCCGCTGTGACTTGTGTCGCGCAATCGTCGATTGTCACCGGCACCCCGCCCGCCGGGCATGGCATCGTCGGCAACGGCTGGTATGACCGCGAATCGGCCGAGGTGCGATTCTGGAAACAAAGCAACCACCTCGTGCGCGGTGACAAGCTGTGGGACAAGCTGCGGCGGCAAATCCCGGGTTTCACCTGCGCCAAGCTCTTCTGGTGGTACAACATGCACGCCAATGTGGATTTTTCGATCACGCCGCGCCCGCTGTATCCGGCGGACGGCCGCAAGGTGTTCGACATCCACACCCAGCCGATGGGCCTGCGCGACGAACTCAAGCGCGATCTCGGCGCGTTTCCCTTCCCCTCGTTCTGGGGTCCGGCGGCCGGCATCGCCTCCTCCGAATGGATCGCCGCCTCCGCAAAATGGGTGGAGGAGAAACACGCGCCCACACTGAGCCTCGTCTATCTGCCGCATCTCGATTACCCGCTCCAGAAAGACGGGCCGGACGCGCCGAACATCCCGGATGAACTCCGCAGGATCGACCATGTGGCCACCGGCCTCATCGACTACTATGAAAGCCGTGGAGTGCGCGTGATGATCCTGTCGGAGTATGGCATCGGCCCCGTATCGCGGCCCGTCCATCTCAACCGGCTGTTCCGCGCCAAAGGCTGGCTCTCGCTCAAGAACGAACTCGGCCGCGAAACACTCGATTGCGGCGGCTGCCGCGTCTTCGCCGTGGC
>JALOUA010000018.1 GCA_025457625.1 Akkermansiaceae bacterium | reverse complement strand
CTGCGCCCGCGCCATCGGCGCGCGCTGCCTCGCCGTGGCCACCGGGCGTTTCACCGCGGACGAGCTCGAAGCCTGCGGGCCGGACCATGTGGTGGCCTCACTGGACGAGGCCGCGGGCTTGATCTAACGGATCAAACGGCCATGCACGTCGCCATCGTCCACTACCACGCCGGCCATGGCGGAGTCGTGGAGGTGATCCGCGCCATCTCGCGCATGCTGGAAGAAGCGGATGTCCGGCACATCGTCCTGACAGGAAGCTGGCCGGACGAACCGACGCGCGGCATGCCCGTCTCGGTCGTCCCGGGCCTCGCCTACGGCGGCGACCGGGAATCGCCCGGCATCCTTGTGGAAAAGCTCCGCGGCGCGGCCCGCGCGGCGCTGGGGTCCCGACCTGTGGCATTTCCACAATCACTCGCTGGGCAAAAACAACACCATGCATGAGTTGGCGGCCCTGCTCGCGGCAGAGAACGAGCGTCTGCTCCTGCACATCCACGATCTTGCCGAAGACGGCCGGCCGGAAAACGCGCTCCACCTCGCCTCAAGCCGCGCGCTTTATCCATCCGGGCCGCGCGTTCACTACGCGTTCCTCAACCGGCGCGACCGCGATTGTTTCCTCGACGCCGGCCTGAGCGAGTCCCGCGCCCACCTGCTGCCAAATCCGGTCGATGCGCGTTCTCAAGCATCCGTTGAAGCATCCGCCGCCCCCATCTTGCTCTATCCGGTCCGCGGCATCCGCCGCAAGAACCTCGGCGAGTTTCTCCTGCTCGCCGCGCTGGCCCCGCACGGCACGCGCGGCGCGGTGACGCGCGCGCCGCGCAATCCCGAGGCGCGTTCCATACATGACGGCTGGCAACGCTTCGCCCGCGAATGCGGCATCGACGTCGGGTTCGACGTGGTCGGCCGCGTGGAACCCGTCGCCCATGCCGGTTCGGGCTTCGAATCATGGTGCGATCACGCGACCCACTTCGTCAGCACTTCGGTATCGGAAGGCTTCGGCATGGTGTTCCCCGAATCCATCGCCTGCGGCAAACCGCTGTTGGGACGCAAGCTCCCGCATCTCGACGCCGATCATGCCGCGCACGGCATTCGCTTTCCGGGACTCTATGATCGCTTGCTGGTTCCCGCCGGATGGGTGGATCCGGCAATCCTCGGATATTGCCTGCATGACGCCGCGGGCCGTTTGTGGAGCGCCTGGCGGCGCGAGGCACCCGCCGCCGGCGTCATCCACGCCCGGCTCGAACGCGGCGGGATGCTCGACTTTGGAAACCTCCCCGAAGTTCTGCAGCAACGCGTCATCCGCAAGGCGCTGGAACCCGGCATGAAATCACGGCCCATGGTCGGACACGGCGGCAACACCGAACCCGCCGCCGCATGGCTTGTTGAAAACCTCGCAAGGCGCGCCCCGGCCGCCACTCCCGGCCATCTCACTCCCCATGCGCCGGCCGTCTATCAGAAAAGTCTGATCAGGATCTATCAGGGCATTCAACGCGAGGCCGCCGTTGGAACCGGCGTGCTCGATTCCGGGAAAATCCTCGACTCCTGTCTGACTCCCGGGCGCTTCCATTTCCTCACGTCACCGGCGCCGGCGCGCAGGCCGCCGCCGGATTTCCACTCGTTCCGCGCCATCATCTTCGACATCTACGGCACGCTGCTCACCGCCCCCTCCGGCGGAGTCCGGCCCGATGCCGCGGCGGACCCGGCCTTGCGGGAAATCATCTCACGCTTCGGACACCATCCGCCGGATTCACCCAGCTCGGAACTGCACGCGGCGGTGATGCGCCATCACGCGGAATCGGCCGTGCCCTGTCCGGAAATCGATCTGCGCGGGACTTGGCGGGAGGTCCTCTCGCTGCCGCCGGAAACGGACACCACCGCCCTTGTGATCGAAACCGAAGCCGCATGGCATCCCGCACGGCTCATGCCCGGTGCCGCGCTCACAGTGCAATCCCTCGCCGCGGCAGGCATTCCCCTCGGCCTCTTGTCCAACGCCCAATGCAACACCCTGCCGTCACTCGCCGGCCTGACGAAATCGTTTGCCGACGACCTGCTGATCCTCTCCTACCAACATGGCGTCGCCAAACCTTCGCCGGTGCTCTTCCAACTGCTCGCCGCACGTCTCGCCGCGCGCGGCATCATGCCGGATGAAACGCTCTACATCGGCAACGATCCGCTGCACGACATCGATCCCGCAGTCTCATGCGGATTCCAAACCGCGCTCTTCACCGGCGATCCGGATTCCTTGCGCGCCGGAGCCTGTTTCCCGGATTATGAAATCCGCGCCTGGCCCGCATGATGAGCGGATATGCGCGGCGTTTGGCGATTCACGCGCAGCACCCATGAGGTTTCCGGATAGATTGATTATCAGCCCGTCTGAACGGGCGACGAACATTTCGGCGGCATTCAGTGATTCCGGGGGGGATCAACATCCGCCAATCGCGCCACCACCGGCAAAGCGGGTGGTGGCGTCTTTTTTTGTTGGAGACGATGAGAGCATCACACGGCGACCACCACCCCGTGGCGCACGGATACCAGCAAACACGCGATCTCCGCCGCGGGATACATGACGCGAAGCGCCGCGCGGTAGGCTTCCATCTGCCCGGAGTAGCGCCCGGCGAGTTCCTCCGCCTGTTTCACCGCATCGGTCTTGTAGTCGATGATTTCGACACGCCAGACCTCGCCTGCGTCGTTGCGGTGGAGATGGAGGCGGTCGATGACGCCGCTCATCAGGCATCCGTCGAGAATGGCATCGGCGGCCTGCTCGCGGAACAACTCCACGTTGCGGCCGCGTTTTTCAAAGACCACGGCCAACGCCGGATTTTCTAACAGTTTCGCAACCGCCATGCCGGCTTCCGTCCGTGGCAGAGCGGGAAACAACCCATCGGTCCATGTCACGCGTTCGAGCAAGGCGTGCACCTCGCTGCCGAAGCGCATGCCGGTCGGCGAGTGGGCCGGAGCGTGGCGCTCCGACTTCGCGGCACTGGGCGACATTCTGGCGCGGCGCGGAATGGCGGGCCCCGGCGCGGTTTCCGCGAGCGGTGGTTTTTCCGGTTCCAGGAACGGGATGTTGTCCGACCAACCGGCGGCCCCGGAAGATGCGGAGACGCCTTGCGCGCCATCCGAATCAAGCGAGCGCGCCAGCCAGTTGGCCAGCGAGGGTTTGTCGGGATCCGGCTTTTGCGGCGGCGTGTCGAGAAGCGCGTAAAGCCCGCGTTTCGCCCGGGTGAGCGCGACATACAACATGCAGAAGCCTTCGTAGCGCTGGTCCGCGGCCCAGCGCTCTTCCGCCGCGCGCAGTTCCGGAATGAGATCCCTGACCCATTTGGCGGGAGTTTCACTCAGCCAGCCGTCGCCCCCGGCGATGTCGAAATGCTGCGCCTCGGGCAGCGGGCGGTCCGGGATCTCCGGCAGCACGACCATGTCGAAACCCAGGCCCTTGGCCTTGTGGATCGTCATCACCTGCACGGCCGCCACCCCCGGGTTTTGGGAAAGCTCAAGGCGCGCGATCCAATCCGCCGCGTCCGCGGGAGAAACGCCGCCGCGCGCGTCGAGCGCGGCCAGCGCGCCTAACAGATCGCCGGCACGCCTGCGGCCGAAGTCCGACCACCCCGGCCACGGCCCGGCGATGGCGTCGCCGATCGTTTTGGCGAAGCCGTCATGCGACAGGGCGGCGGTGAGGCCCTCCCAGACGGCGCGCCATGATTCGCCATGACGGGCGCGCAGTTCCGCCGCGAGAGGGGACATTTCCACCACTTCGCGGGCGAAGGCGTTGGCCGGGTCCGCCAGCCATTGAAGAAGCTGCGAAATCACGATGCCCACCGGGTTGTCCAGCGCCGGCTGGCGGCGGCCCTCCTCGATGACGTCGAATCCATGCGCGCGCAACTCGTCGGCCACACGGCGCACCTTGTCATTGCCGCGCAACAACACCCCGCAGGTCATGGCGCGCTGCCCCACCCCGTTTTCGGTTAGAATTTCCACCAGCCGCGCGAGTCTCTGGTCGAAGTCTCCGACCACCTCCACGCGCGCCTCGCCGCGTTTGCCCTCCGTCTTGAGGGGCTCTGCGGAAACATGATCACGCCACTCCCAGCGCTTCGACACATCGCCGAACAACGCATGGAGGGTTGTCACATCACCGCACACGCGGTTGACGAGTTCCAGCACCTCGGGACACGAGCGCCAGGACTGCTCCATCGACTCGATGACAAGCCCGTCGCCGTAGCGCCGCAGCACCTCGTCGAACAAGCGCACGTCGCCGCCGCGCCAGGCGTAGATCGCCTGCTTGCGGTCACCTACGATGAACATCGTTCCATCGTCGCCGGTCGCCGCCTCGTCGATGAGCGGCAGCAGTCCCGTCCAGTCGGCGCGGCTGGTGTCCTGGAACTCGTCGAGCAGCCAGTGATCGATGCGCGAATCGAGCCGGAAGTCCACCGCCTCGCGGCGCAGCCGCGCGTCCTCGCCGCGCGCCCACTCGCCCATCAGCAGTTTCACATCGTTGAACTGGAGCATGCCGTGGCGGCGCAAGCGGCGCTCGCACACCGCATCGAAGGCGGCCACCACCTCGCGCACCGCGCGGGTCCGCTGCAGGGCTGCTGCAAACTCACAGCACGCCGCGAGCTCCACCATCCGCCGCAGCGCGTCTGCGGCGGGGCCGTCGATGGTGAATTCCTTGTACAATTTCAAAATGATCGGCTTCCCGCCCGCGGCAACGGCGGCGAAAAGGCCTTCCCTCAGGGTGGATTTGTCCGACAAGCTGCCGCTGCCGATCTCGTGATCCGCGAGGCTGCTTAGCGTTTTTTCAAGGGCCGCGCGCTGGCGCTTGTCGGTGAAAACGATCTCGTCAAGACCCTGCATCACCGTCTGTGCGAGGGCGGCCCGGTGTTTCGGCCACTCGTCCGGGCGGACACCCGCCAGGTTTTCGGGACCCCACTCCAGCGCGCGCTCCTCGCGATAGACCTCCTGCCAGCGGCCGATGAATGCCCGCAGGGCCGCGAGCACGCCCTGGTCCTCGCGGCCGATGGTCGCACGGCGGAAGGCATGGAAAAACTCCTCGCCATCGCCACCCGCCAGGAAGCCGCCGCCGAGCACGCCGGCCAGCAGCTCATCGGTCGCCGCCGCCGCGCGCGGTCCTTCTAACAAATCGAACCTGCCGCCGCTGAGACCGAGCTCGTATTGGAACCCGCGCACGACTTTGGCGAAGAAGCTGTCCATCGTGCCCAGTGTGAACGATGGCAGGGCGCGCACCACGCGCTCGAGCGCATCGGCGAAGTCCGCGGCGGGCAGTTCCAGATCCCGGCGCAGGCCTGCCGCCACGCCGTCATCGGCTGCGGCGGCGGCAAGCTTGCCCAGCACCGAGTCCGCGAACTCCCCGGCCGCCTTGCGCGTGAAGGTGAGCGCCACGATGCGTTCCGGAGCGCCGCCGCTCGCGACGAGGCCGATCACGCGGTTGCCGAGCTGATAGGTCTTGCCGGAACCGGCCGAGGCGAGGATCAGGAGGTTTTTCGCCAGCAGCTTCATGTTCCGTCCGGGTTCTAACAGCTCGATTCCGGTGGCTTTCCCTTGGCCGGACCGCCCGCAGGCCGGTCCCTGCCGTTGGAAAAACCGCTCAGCGCTTGGGCACCTTGAGCACCTGGCCGGGACGGATGAGCGTGCCGGAGATGCCGCTGGCGCGCTGGATGCCGGAGACCGTGGAGCCGTTGCGGCTGGCAATGGCCGAGAGGGTGTCGCCCTTCCTGACCGTGTAGCGCACGTAGGACGGTTGCGGCTTGGGCTTCGGTTTGACGGCCACCGGCTTGGGTTTGACGGTGGTTTGCGCGGGCCTTGAGGCGGTGGTGGAGGAAGTCGCGGATCGCGATGGCGGCAGCGGCGTGGCGTTGGCGGGCGGGCGCTCGTTGGCGGCGACGACGGGCAGGTCGTCCACGGGTTTCTGGCGGCTGCCGGGCCGGCGCCACTTGGTCGGGTCATCCGCCCAGTCCTCGCGGTAATTGCCCTCGCTATCGAAGGGGCCGGTGCCGTAGGGATCGTTTCCCGCATACTGATTCCGGTTGGCGCAGGCACCGAGCAAGAGCAGCGTGGCACAGGAAAAATACAGCCTGATGGGAGGTTTCATGGTGTTTTCATGGTGTTGGGAGCGCTCATCCGCGCGCACTGTGACAAAATCGCGCGAAACGCGGCAAACCATAATTTCTCAAAATCGACAGGAGCGCGCGGCGAACTTCCCGCTTGCACCGCGCCATGCGAGATGGCACTCCTTGGCCGCCTCCGTGCAAGGGGCATTAGCTCAGTTGGTAGAGCGCTTCGTTCGCAATGAAGAGGTCAGGAGTTCGAATCTCCTATGCTCCACTTCCCTCAATCCAAGGAAGTGACTCGGAAACGGGGGGCGGAAACCAGGGCAGCTGCCGCATTTCAACAATTTCGCCAACTTTCCCGTTTTCGCATGCTTGGGCGATCTTGGGCGGCGGCCACCACCCGACGGCCCGTCGAGATACCATCCACGCCGGAGCGCCCTCACCGCCATCGCACCGATCTTGCGGGGAACCGGATGAAATGCCTGGAAAAAGCTTGTGGGCAAGGCACTCGTAGATCGCGTGGCTCTGCCCGGAACCTGCGAACCGGCAAGCGGTCGGCGTGATTCGCCCGTTCCTCGGCGCGGAACCGGGCGACGAGCGGTAGTGAGTGGCCGGACGGGTGAACGAAAACCGATCTCCGCGTCTCATTGCCACAAGCGGGCCTGCGCGCTCACTTCAGTTGGATCGTCAGCGAGACTTTCTTCCCTGCGGGCAGGGTGAGCATGCGTTCGCTGGCGTTGGAGGCATCGGCGAGGGTGCCACCCCCGGCCTTGATGTCGGCGATTTCGCGCGGCAGGACGAGGGTGATTTCCTGTGCTTTGTTAGAAGTCATCTCCGCCTCCACCTTGCCGCCGTCCCAGTGCAGGCGGTTGATCGTGATCGCACCGCGGCACAGCACGCCCTCGATGGTCCCCTTGTCCCATGCGCTTGGCAGGGCGGGCAGCAAACGCACCCTGCCGGGCGCGGAATCGGCGAGCGCCTTGATGATGACCGCCGGCTGGCCGCCGCTGATGTCCATGTTGAACAGCGAGCGGCGGTTGTGCATCGAGGCGAGGTTGTTGAGCCAGAAGCCGTTGACGAGATGCTGGAGACAGTGATGGACGATGTCGCCATGACCGAGGCTGGCAGAGACCTGGCCGAGTTGGACGATGCCGAAGGACATGAACCCGCGGTTGTTGTCCTTCCAATAGCGTTCGAGTTTGTCCTCGACGCTCTTGATGAAGGCGCTGCGCAGCTCCGGGCTGTTGGCGATCTCGTCGGGCAGTCCGTCATAGAGCGGATAGAGTTGGGACGAGTGGCGGTGGGCGTCGTTGTTGCCGAGCTTGGGCGTGAGCCACTCCTTGATGATGCCGTTTTCGGCGATGGCGTAGTCCGGCATCTTGGTGAGCATTTTCTCCCACACCGGAATCTTGTCGGCGTTTTTGCCGAGCTTGCGCGAGGCGGCGATCACGTTTTCCAACACCTCCTTGGCGGCGGCCACGTCCATGGTGGCGTTGAAGGTGGCCTGCGAGTCGGAGCCCGCGGGCCAGTTCTCCGGCGATTGCGCGGGCGACAGGATGTATTTGCCGTCCGGCCCTTCATAGACGAAGTCCTCGAAGAACAACGCGACTTTTTCCATGAATGGCAGCGCGCGCTCGGCGAGGAATTTCTCATCCTGGGTGTGAAGATAATAGTCGTAAAAGAAATGCGCGGCCCATGGCGCGCCGGCCACCCACATGCCGCCGGCGAATTGCGCGGCCAGCGCGTTGTTGTAGCCGTGGGTGGAGGTGCGCGACGGAAGCACGACACCGCGGCAGCCGAAGTAGGCCCTGGCGTTGTGTTCCATGCCGGGCATGATCGACTCGATGTAGCTGATATATGGCAGCAAAAGCTCGGGCATGTTGCCCATGCAGTTGGCGGCGATGGCGGAGGGCACGTTGCCGTTGTGCGTGTAGTCGCTCGCCCAGCCGGGGACGTAGGTGCCGCCCCAAACGCCCTGCAGGTTGGGCGGCAGCTCGCCGGTGGAGCAGATGATGTTGTATCTTCCGGCGTCGAATTGTTTCTCAAGCCACGCGCGGTTGATGTGGTCGAAAGTGTTTTCCTCCAGCAGCTGCTCGGTCGGCTTCTGGTGATCCGTACCGCCACCGAGATCGAGTTTCACGCGGTTGAAAAGCCCGCCGTGGATGGCGGCGTGGGATTCCAGCAGCGCGTCATAGCCGGTGGAAACCGCCGCGAGCTTTTCCTTCAGCATGTCCTGTTCGGATTTCCCGGCATCCGCGAGCAGGCGCATGTCGGCGAGGATCAACACGCTGTCGGCCCCCTTGATGGCGAGCGTGCCGTCATCGGCTACCTCGCTGCTGCCGCCGGCGGCCACCACCCGGGCGCGGCCTTCCAATGCCTGGATGCTGCCAGGGTAAGAGCGGAGGAAACGCGCGCCGAAGGTGAGCCAGTCGGATCCGGCAGCGCTCTTGAGATCGCCGAAGTGTTCCTTGAACATCACGTCGGATTTTTTGGCGACGTCGCTGTCGCTGTTGAACTCGTCGCTCGGTTCGCGTGGTTCGAGTCTGAGTTTGACGTTGATGGATCCGGGTTTCGGTCCGGTGAGCCTGATCACGGCCACGCCGTCCTTGCGCGAGACGAACATGCGGCGCTCGAAGGCACCGCGGTCATCGGACCAGCGGACGACGGCCTCGGCGGTCTGGAAATCCACCGACCGCGCGTAGTCGCGCACTTCGCCCTGTGACTCGCTGTCAATGGTCAGGTCGAATGCCGGCACGTAGTAGTCCGGATACATGAAACTCTTCTGGCCGGAGAGCTTGAATTGCAGAACCTCGGCCTCCTTGTACCTGCCTTGCTCGATCAGCTTGCGGATTTCCGGCAGGTGCGCGGACTGGTCCGGCGGCACGTGCGGCTCGCCCATCGGCATGAACAGCCGCTCGTGGTTGAAGATGATGCGCTCGTCGAGCGGGCGGCTCAGCGCATTGATGGCCAGCGTGCCGTTGGCGGTGATCAGGCCCTCCTCCCAGTTTTTTGCAGGGCGGATGCTGACGAATCCCCGCTCGGGCACGGGCAGGGCCAATGGTTTTGCGGTGATGTTCATGAGGGACAGGCCGAAGAAGGCCGCGCAAGAGAGAATTGTGACAGGTGATTGCATCGTCGGGAGTGGGGATCGGTTGCTTCTCGGAGCGAACGGGGGTACTTTGCGGACGTTCATGCGATACGGGCAATCCATTTGGGTTCGTTCAACGCATTTTGCGAATCGCATTGATCTGCCGCTGCCGGAAAAGCACCCTGCATGCCACCAACCAACCTCAGAATCCCATGCTTCCCAGTATCTTCAACGACGTGATCGGCCCGGTGATGCGCGGCCCCTCCAGTTCGCACTGCGCCGCCGCCCTGCGGATCGGACGCCTGGCCCGCGACCTGATGGATGGCGGGTTCGACACCGTGCTCGTGGAGTTCGACCGCAACGGCTCGCTGCCCACGACGCACGATACCCAGGGGTCCGACATGGGCCTCTGCGGCGGCCTGATGGGCTGGGGCGCGGTGGACCCGCGCCTGCCTGAATCGCTGCGCATCCTGCGGGAAACCGGTGTGGGCATCGCCATGGAAACGGTGGACGCCGGCGATCCGCATCCCAACACCTACCGCCTCACGCTGCGCAAACCCGGCGATGTCCACACCCTGCGCGCGATTTCCACCGGCGGCGGGATGATCGAGGTGCTCGACATCGACGGCTTCGCCGTTTCCATCGGCGGGGATTGTTTCGAGACACTCATCTTCACCGATACCTGCGGCGCGGACATCGCCGCCGCACTCAAGGCGGGCTTCGAAGCCGATGCCATCCTCGTCCACGAGGCCAATGGCAGGCAGATGGTCGAGGTGAAGGCGTCCGCCTTCGTGCCCGATGATCTGCTCGCCGTGCTGGCGGGCGTGCGGCTTGTTAGAAAACTCGAACCGGTGCTGCCGGTGCTCTCGCGCAAGGACACCCGCGTGCCCTATGGCTCCTGCGCGGCCATGCTGGAGCATGATGCCGGCCGCGGCACCCCGCTGTGGCAGCTCGCCGTGAAATACGAGATGGAACGCGGCGGCCTGACCGGAAACGAAGTCATCACCAGGATGGTGGAAATCGTCCGCATCCTCCGCGCGTCGGTCGCCGAGGGCATCGCCGGAACCACCTATGACGACCGCGTGCTCGGCCACCAGTGCGGCAGTTTCGACGAACTGATGCGTGCCGGTAAATTGTTAGACGGCGGCGCGCTCAACCGCATCATCCTCTACGTGACCGCGCTGATGGAGGTGAAGAGCTCGATGGGCGTCATCGTCGCCGCACCGACCGCCGGTGCCTGCGCGGCGCTGCCCGGCGCGGTGATCGCGATGGCGGAACACATGGGCCTGGGCGAGGAGGACATGGCCAGGGCGATGCTCGCCAGCGGCTTGATCGGCGTGTTCATCACCACGCGCTGGTCCTTCGCGGCGGAAGTCGGCGGTTGCCAGGCGGAAGGCGGATCGGCCGCAAGCATGGGCGCGGCGGCCCTCGTCACCCTCGCCGGTGGCACCCTGGCACAGGCTGCGGCCGCATCCTCGATGGCGATGCAAAGCATGATCGGCCTGATTTGCGATCCGGTCGCCAACCGGGTCGAGGTTCCATGCCTCGGCAAAAACGTCATGGCCGCCGCCAACGCCCTTTCCTGCGCGAACATGGCGCTGGCCGGCTACGATCCGGTCATTCCCTTCGACGAAGTGATCGACACCGCCAAACAGGTTTCCAAACAAATGCCG
This sequence comes from Akkermansiaceae bacterium, assembly GCA_025457625.1. Lineage (GTDB taxonomy): Bacteria > Verrucomicrobiota > Verrucomicrobiia > Verrucomicrobiales > Akkermansiaceae > Luteolibacter. The sequence goes on along the minus strand of JALOUA010000018.1, from coordinate 10,337 downwards.
CGCGAGCTCCGTTGCACGAATCTCGGCGGCCTCTCCATCACGCCCACCGCCATCGCGCTGGAGGAAAAACTCGCCGCCAACCGCGCCGCCTGCGGCACGGGATGCGGGTGTGCGGGATGACATTCCGCGCGGTGTGGATGGATCTTTTGCAGGGGCGGAAAGGTTCTTGCAAGCCGGATGCCGTTGTTCATGGTTCCGGCGTCCCACAACCCGCCCGGGGACTGCGCTTGTCCCCATTCCGTTCGCGATCCAATACATAGCCCGCCAACGATGAGCATCTCCACCCTCGATCTCGTCATCATCGCCGTCTATCTGATCGGCATCACCGCCATCGGGATCCGGGTCGGATACCGGAAAAGCACCACCAGCAGGGAATACTTCCTGGCAGGCAAATCGCTCGGTTGGTTCACGGTGGGCGGCGCGATGTTCGCCTCGAACATCTCGACGATCCACCTGGTGGGACTCGCGGCGGCGGGGGCCAGCGTGGGACTCGTCATGGGCAACTTCGAGTGGATGGCCTCGTTCTGCCTCATCGTGCTCGCGCTGTTCTTCGCGCCGTTTTACTTCCGCACGGGGATCCAGACGCTGCCGCAGTTCCTCGAACGCCGCTACAGCCCGGCGGCGCGCACCTTTCTCGCCGCCATCGCCATCTTCGGCGCGCTGCTCATCCACATCGGCATCAGCCTGTATGCCGGTGCGAAACTCTTCGAAGCGTTCCTCGGCATCCCCGTGCTGGGATCGATCCTGATCATTTCCGCAGTCACCGTGATCTACACGGTGCTCGGCGGACTCAAGGCGGTGGTCGTCACCGAAACCATCCAGACCTTCCTGCTGCTCGGCGGCGCGGTGCTCATCACGGTGCTCGCCATCAACCACCTGCCGAGTGCGGGAGTGCACAGTTATGCGGATTTCAAGGCCCAACTCGCCCCGGAACAACTGAGCATGATCCATCCGGTCCACAAAGCCAACGGCCACCTCAACGAATACTCGTGGCTGGCCATTCTGTTAGGATACCCGGTGCTCGGCATCTGGTATTGGTGCTCGGACCAGACGATCGTCCAGCGCGTGCTCGGCTCCCGCACCGAGCGCGATGGCCAGAACGGCGCGCTGTTCGCCGGATTTCTGAAAATCCTGCCCCTTTTCCTGATGGTGGTGCCCGGTGTCATCGCGCTCGTGCTCGTCAAAAACGGCGCGATGTCCTTCGGCACCACGGAAACCGGCGAGCCGGACTACAACACCACGCTGCCCAACATGATCAACCTGCTCGTCCCCAGCGGACTCAAGGGGCTGATCGCCGCCGGCCTGCTCGCGGCATTGATGAGCACCATCGCCTCCGCGCTCAACAGTTGCGCCACACTCATCTCGGTGGACATCGTCAAGCGCCTCAACCCGGCCGCATCCGACGCGCACCAGGTCAAGGCGGGCCGCATCAGCGCCGGCGTGATCATGGTTCTCGCCATCCTTTGGTCCACCCAGGGCGGGCAGTTCGGCACGATCTTCGAAGCGATCAACAAGATCCCGATGATCTTCGCGCCCGCCGTCACCACCGTGCTGGTGCTCGGCGTGTTCTGGGAACGCGGCACCAACCGCGCCGCGCTCACCACCTTCTCGGTCGGCTGCGCGATCGGGCTGGCCTATTTCATCATGGACATGAAAAGCGTCGGACGGCTCATCCTTGATGACGCCGCACCCGCATTCGGCGGCCTGGTGACCGATCCCGTCCAGGGCCTCGGCCTGCCGTTCATGATCGTCGGCCCGATTCTCACCGTTTTCTGCGTGATCACCTACGTCATTGTCAGCCTGCTCGGCGCGCCACCGCCGCGGGAACAACTCGAAAACACCTGCTGGGGCAGCCCGCTGAAGGCCGTCACCCGGACGCGCATCACCGGCATCGGCGATCCGCGCGTGGTCGCCATGATCCTGTGCGCGCTGATGTTCGTGTTGTATGTGTTCCTCAGGTGATAGTAAGAATTGAGCCGCCAGCGCCACAGTTTGAATATTCCGCAAGCCATCCACGTATCCCTTCCGACATGATCAAGAAACTCGCGCTGCCGCTGCTATTGCTCACCGGACTGCTTGCCGCGGTCGAATCCGGAACAAGCCCCGAGGCCAGGAAGGTCGGTTGGGTGGAAACCGTGGAACTCGATCTGCAGGGCTGGACCGTCCATGCCGATGCGCGGCTCGTGAACGGCGAATACAGGGAGCTCGGCACCCGCGTGCTCAGCATGCTCGACAACCATCTGGAACGCATCTCCATCCTGATGCCGGAAAAACAACTCGCCGGGCTGCGCAAGATGGAAATCCTCATCGAGCACTCGCACCCGGAACTCACAGCCATGCAATACCATCCCGGCGCCGCATGGCTCAACGAGCGCGGCTACGACCCGCGACTGCTCAAAAAAGTCCACATCCCGCAGGCCGGCGCACTTGTTTCACGCAACCAGATGCTCAAACACCCGGCGGTCATCCTCCATGAACTCGCCCACGCCTACCACGACCAGGTGCTCGGTTTCGACGAGCCGGAAATCATCAGGGCCTACGACGATGCGATGAAAAAGGGCATCTATGAGAAAATCCTGCTCTTCAACGGCGACACCGTGAGGCACTACGCCACCACGAACCACAAGGAATACTTCGCCGAAGCCACCGAGGCCTATCTCTATCACAACGACTTCTACCCCTTCGTCCGTGCCGAACTCCGCCTGCACGACCCGGCCATGTTTGGCATCATGGAAAAAACCTGGGGCAAAACGGACTGAAAGTTCGCGTTCATCCGCGGTTCATTTCCCTTGCCAGGGTCAGCGGTCCAACAGCGCGAACTTCAACTCCGCCTCGGAAACCACCTCGCCATTCACCAGGCAGCGGCAGCGCGTCTGGCCGATCGAACCGCGCATCCTGATGATCTCCGTCTCGATGAAAAGCGTGTCGCCCGGCAGCACCGGCTTGCGCCACTTCACGCTGTCCGCACTCATGAAATAGCCGATTTTCCCGGTGTTTTCCGGTTTGCGCAGCATCAACACCGAGGAAACCTGCGCCATCGCCTCAAGCTGCAGCACGCCGGGCATGATCGGATGCCCCGGGAAGTGGCCGGGGAAGTATGGCTCGTTGATGGTCACGTTCTTGACGCCCGTGCACTTGCTCTCGCTCAGGCAATCGACGATGCGGTCCACCATCAGGAACGGATAGCGGTGCGGCAGGATCCGCAGCACCTCCTTGATATCGAGCACGCTCTCGCCGATCGGCAGGATCACCTCCGCCGGCACCATCGAGCGCATCCGCAGGTATTCGGCCTTGAGCTTGGCCGCCATCCTGGTGTTGGGGCCGTGGCCGGGCTTCACCGCGATCACATGGCCGAGGATGCGCACGCCGGAAAGCAGCAGGTCGCCGATGATGTCCAGCGCCTTGTGGCGGGCGAACTCGTTGGTGAAACGCATCGGTTCCTTGGACATGATCTCGTTGCCGCGGATCACCACCGCGCTTTCCAGCGAGCCGCCCTTGATCAGGCCCTTTTCCAACAGCGGCTTGACGTCCTCGTAATACACAAATGTCCGCGCCGCGCAGATCTCCCTCTCATACGTCTCCGGAGTGATCTCGCTGGAGAAATACTGGGTGAAACGGCCTTCCGGGCCGACGTTGGTGACCGATACCTTGAACGTCTTGCTCGGAACGATGGTGATGATGCTGCCGTCCGGCGTCTCCTGGTGGATCGGCTCGCGGATTTCCCACACCCGGCGCACCGCGTTCTGGGGCACGGTGCCCACGCGCTTGATCATTTCCACGAAGGGCCTCGCCGAGCCGTCACCGATCGGCGGCTCGTTGGCATCCATCTCGATGAGCGCGTTGTCCACGCCCATGCCGGTGAGGGCGGAAATCACGTGCTCCACCGTGTGCACCTTCACCGAGCCCTCCGCCAGCGTGGTCGCCCGCTCAACGGTCTGAACCTTGTCCACGTCCGCATTGATGAACGGCTGGTCCGGCAGGTCGATGCGGCGAAACTTGAAACCATGGCCCTCGGGCGCGGGCTTGAGCGTGAGCGTGACCTTTTCCCCGGTATGCAGCGAGGTCCCCTCCAGCGTGGCCGGAGCGGCGAGGGTGTGTTGGACGGCGGTGGACATGGCCGACAGGGTTGTGGCCCGGCCGCCCGCGATCAAGCCGGAATCCTACCGCGCGGCGGCTGCCGCTGGTGAAACCCGCCAGCCGGCGCCGGCAAGTCCCGCCCGAACGGCCGCGCAGCCACCCGTTCCGGCGGGTTCCGCCCAACGGGCTGACTCCGGAGCCGGCAAATCACCAACGCACGGCAACGGGCGGACCACCCGCGCCGCATCCTCAAAATCCGCGCTCATTCGCCGTTGGAAATCCTAGCCTCTCGGTGCGGGCACGCCCTCGATGATGCCGCGCAGCACATCGTCCACATCCTGTCCGCTGATGGCCACTTCGGGCGTGAGCTGCACGCGGTGGCGCAGGACCGGCAGCGAGGCGGACTTGATGTCATCCGGCGTGACATATCCCCTGCCCTCCAGCGCGGCATAGGCCTTGCCGATGCGCACCAGGCTGATCGCGCCGCGCGTGCCGGCACCCAGCGAGATGGCGCGCGACTCGCGGGTGGCATGGGCGATGGCCACCGCGTATCCCACCACTTCCGGCACCACTTGCACCGCGGCCGTCGCTTTTTGTGCGGCGACGATTTCCTCCGGCCCGCAAACCAGCGCCACCCCCCCGGCCGCGTCACCGGGCGCCTCGGATGCGGCTCTCTCGACGATGGCGCATTCGGCATCCCGGTCCGGATAACCGATGAGCACCTTCATGACGAAGCGGTCGAGCTGGGCCTCGGGCAGCGGATAGGTTCCCTCGTGTTCCACCGGGTTCTGGGTGGCGAGTGTCATGAAGGGCGGCGCGAGCTTCAACGTTTCGCCATCGATGGTGACCTGGCGTTCCTGCATGACCTCTAACAGAGCGGCCTGGGTTTTCGCGGGAGCGCGGTTGATCTCGTCGGCGAGCAGGAGATTGGTGAAAACCGGACCCCGCCGCAGTTGGAAGGTCTGGCTTTTCATGTCGAAGAGGCGGAAGCCCGTGACATCGGAGGGCATCAGGTCCGGCGTGAACTGGATCCGCCCGGAAGCGCCGCCGAAGGTCCGCGCGAGCGTGTTGACGAGGTGGGTCTTGCCAAGGCCCGGCTTGCCTTCTAACAAAACATGTCCTCCGGCTAGCAGCGCGGCGAGCACCTGGTCGATCACGTGATCCTGGCCGAGAATCACGCGGCGGATTTCAGCGCGCATTGCGTGGATCAACCCGGCGAGGCTGTGGGCGGGAGGGCTCTCCCGGGGATACGGCGATGTGTCATCGGTCATCATGGCATGGGCGGTTGGTGGAGTGTGGCGAGCAGTTTCTGGAGGTCGGCGGTGATCCGGGTGAAGGCGTTCGGATCGCCGGGCGCGTCATCGGACAAGGCGCGCGCCACCCTCTCGGGCGGCAGGCCGGCGCGTTCGGCGAGAAACGAGTGGAGATCGGCATCGCCACGGCCGGCGGCGAGGCTGGAGCGGTGACCGAACTCGGCGACCTGCGCGCGCGACCGCGCCAGCAAGGCGGCGGCATGATCGAGTTTCCAGTGAAAATGGCCCAGCGCCTCCAGATGATGGTCGTATCCCCGCGAAACCGGCGGCGGCGCGGCGGACTCGACGGGGCCGAAACGGCTCATGTTGCGCCACAACCACAGCAATAGACACACCGCACCGGCTAACAGAATGGGGGAAAGATGCTCGCGCAGCAGGGACCAGAACGAAAGGCCGGAGTCGCGCGCGATGCCGACTCTGCCGTCACCCCCGCCCGAATCCACCAAGGCCGCCAGCAGCGCGGCGTGGTCGCGCTCGTCAATCCAGCGGTTGCGGAAGATCCGCCCGTCGGTGACCACCGTGATGCGCCCGTCGCCGCATTCCGTCGTCGCGAACACACCACCCTCGGCCTCGTTGAGGGCGACGACCGCATCCGATTCGGCATCGACTTTGTAGGATTTCCCCTGGAATTCGACCTCACGGGCGCGTGCATCGCCGGATGTTTCCAGCGATATGCCGCCCCGCCGCAGCATCTCCGTCAAGGCCTGTTCGATCGATGGCGGCGCATGGCGGCCGCGCCAGTCGTTGGTCGCCGAATCCGTCCGCTCGACCAGCAGAATGAGATGCCCGCCGTCACGGACCCACTCCTCCATGCTGCGGGTGAAACTCACGTTGCTCAGAATCGATGCCGGAACGATCCACACCGCGTCGCCATAATCCGGCTCGGTCCATGAGATCACCGGCTGCGTTTCATAGCCGAGACGCCCGATGAAACGCTCCGCCGCCAGCCATGGATTGACGCGCGCCTTGCCCTTGTAGCCGATCTCGCGCTCGACTTCCCTGTACTCGCAGGCTGTTAGACACAACAGCGCGAGAGCTGGCGCGGCAATGCGGATCACGCATTCCTCCTTTCCGTGTAGGGCCACTGCCCGCACAAGGCCTCGATCTCCACCTCATCAGGATGGAGCCGCGCGTAGGCCAGGCGCACCCATGCGCCGGTGATGCCCCGGAAGTATTCCGGCTGGGCCGTGGTGCCGGCCTGCTCGACGCGCCGCAGGCAATCGCCCTCGGTGTCCGACTCGCGGATTTCCACGCGCGCGGTTTCGATCACGCGGGAAATCGCGCCCCGATAGAGCAAACCGAGCGCCTCGTGATGCCTGCCCTGCCGCCACAGGGCGAGCGCCGCGGCGGGAATATCCGCAGGCAGCGTCTCCGGTGAAACCTCCATGCCCATGACCACCCGCGCCTTGGCAACGGCCGCCGCCGATTTCGTCCCGATCGCGGGACGCAGGCCGCGGTATTTCCACAACAGCCGGATGATCCATGCCAGCAAAGCGGCCGCAAGCAGCCACATGAGCACCTGGGCGGCCCCATACAGGAAATCGCCGAGCCCCGGCAGTTCCCATGTCTTTCTATTCCTCTCCTTGGGTATCCGTTCGGTGACCTTGTGCACCTTGAAGTCGTCGTCCGCCTTCACTTCGCGGATGATCTCCGAGGCTTCGCGATTGTCCGTGGCACCCGCGCTGGCGGGCATCCATGCAAGGCCCATCATCATGGCCAGCAATGCCGCGCCGCCGAGACGCCCCGCAAGCCGCCGGAATGCGAGTTCCACATCCCAGCCTTCGAGCCACGTCCGGTTGTTCAGATAGATGCCGAAACCCGCGCCGGTCACAAACACATCGGTGAGAGACATCGCCAGCATCATGCAAACCACCACCACCCGCAGGATGAGCAGCGGAATGTCCGACGGAGTCGCGGGGTTCCAGCTCTCGATCGCGCTCAGCCACACGCCGTCCTGCCCTTCGGGAATGAACATCCACACCAGCATCAGGATCGCCAGTCCATACCAGGCGGCCGCGAAATCAGCGATCAGGTAGATCCACATCACCGCGCCCTCGCCGCGGCGCGCGAGCTGCTGGCGCCGCTGCTTGTGCGCCTTGCCTTGCAGCCCCTCGAGCTCCTCCACCGCCAGCGTCACCGGCAGCCACGGCGACAACCGCGCAACCACGAAACGGTGGAAAAACCGCCGCGTCCACGCTTGCGGGATCCGCCGCAGCGTTTCACGCCACGTCGGTTTCTCGTCGAACAGGCGGCGGCTCAGCTCGAACAATACCAGTCGCGAGGCGGCGGGCTTCCACCACCAGAAAAGCAAGAGCCACCACACGGGCGATTCCCACAGCCACCAGCCCGCCGCGGCGGTCGGCACCAGCACCGTCAGCCACCAAGCCGCGAAACAACGCCAGAAATCCCGCCGGGCCAGCGCGAATCCGAGATCCACCGCCTCCCAGTCGCTGCGCGGGCGGATCTCCGCCGTCACGTTCTCAAGCCGCATCCCCCGCCCTCCTTCCCGCCATCAGGAAATACACCGCACAGAGGAGCCATCCGGCGATGCCGGCCGCATACTTCCATTCATAAGGAATCCGCTGCGCCGACCAGAAGCCCTCGACCACCGCCGCGAGCGTCGTGAGCAGCGCCGCGCCGTAGATGAGCGGCAGCGCCTGTTTCGAGGCCTCGGCCAGCGCCCGCGTGCGCGGCAGCCGCCCCGGACGCAGGATCGCCAGCCCGATGCGCATGCCCGCCATCGCGGATACCACCATGCCTAACAACTCATACGACGAGTGGCCGCTCACAAAACTCCAGAACGATGCCGGGTTGCAGGCATGGTTGACATAACCCGCGGCCGCCCCGAGATAAAGACCGTTGAAGAGCAGGAAAAAAAGCGTGCCGATCCCCGCGAGGATTCCACCCGCGAAGATCCGGAAGTCGATGGCCACGTTGTTGTAGATGTAAAAACAGAACATCATGAAGTTGGAGCCGTATTCCTCGCGCAGGTGGGCGAGTTGCTCCTCCCTGCCGCCATACATCTTCTCCATCGAGGCCATGCCGTCCGGACCGAGCACCGATTGAATCCAGCGGAGTTCGTGGGCGGACGAGAGCATCATGGCGAAGAACGGCAGCCAGAACACCGCGTTGCAGAGCCAGAACAGGCGCCAGTCGCGGCGCACCGCCCGGGGAAATCCCGCCGTCAGGAACTCCGCCACCGCGCGCAGGCCGCCGCGGCTCTGCCGATAGATCCGCTCGTAGCCGCGGATCACCAGCTCGTTGAGCCGCTCCGTCAGCCGCGCGCCATACATCCGGGTCTCCGCCAGCGCCAGATCCGCGCACAACTCGCGGAAGCGCCGCGGCAGCGAGCCCGCCCCGGGATCGCGCGCGCCTTTTTCCAGACTGGCCACCAGCCGCTCGTATTCCGCCCAGCGTTCCTGGTTCCTGTGCTCGAAATCCCCGGGAGTCATGCCTGCTTTTTCATCTAGGTGCCGCGACCTTGAACGGCAACCCCCGTGCCGTCGATTCCCATCTTGCGGAACAAACCCGCCGCGTATCCGCTTGCCAGCCGATCATCCCACAAGATAAATCACCCCGTCCAAGCCGCCCGCGTCAAACCCCGGGCCGCTGCCGACGATGCCGCCGTGGCGGAATGGTAGACGCCACGGACTTAAAATCCGTTGAGGGGCAACCCTCGTGGGGGTTCGAGTCCCCCCGGCGGCATTGGTTTTCAATCGGTTATGGATCAGTTCATACTAGCTTCCCGGGATTGAAAAAATAGTATGCCACTTTTTTGGGGCATCATCCGTGTGACGAAAGCGAGGCCGGAGCCGGGTGCTGACACTCCGACGGGTAGAACGTCCTGTCAGAATCCCACTCCGCGCCAAACTTGTGGGTTTACTCGACTGGCCATTGATGGTGCAATCAAGGAGCCTTGATTGAGATCGTCCATTGAAAGTCCTGCTCACATTTACCGGTTTTCACGATCCGTTCTCGCCCTCCACTGCAACCGGGGAAATGCGCGCCGGTCCAATCCTGACGGTGGTGGCGGAGCGGTCGTTTGACCGGGTTTACCTTTTCTCCACGCCGAAGGCTGCTGAGATCAGCGAACAAACCGCCGCCGCCATCACGGAGCGCCATCACGGAGTGACGGTCGAGATTATGGAAGTTCCGCTCAAGGATCCGACGAATTACCTCGGCATCCTCCGGCAGCTCCGGAGCCATTTCAAAACGATCAACGCGTCACATCCCGATGCGGAATACTCGATCTCCGTTTCATCCGGCACGCCTCACATGCACGCCTGCTGGTTGCTGCTGGCAGCCAGTGGCGAAATCCCGGCCACCATCCTGCAATCCACCCCGCCGGAATTTGTCCCTGAGGGACGCCCCCTCGTTCGGGAAATCGACATCCACCAAAAAGATTTTCCCACCATCACGCGCCCGCTGGATGGGCCGGAGTTCGCCGAAGATGATGATTCATCCATCATTACGGCTTGTCGCGAACTGGGGATCGTCGGCGAAGATCCGGCATTCCGGAGGGCGCTTCACGAAGCCTTCGTGTATTCGCAATACGACGACTTCCATGTCTTGCTCCTTGGAGAGACAGGCAGCGGCAAGGAGCACTTCGCCCAGTTCATCCACCACCTTGGTCCGAGGTCCATTCGGCTGATGGTGACCGTCAACTGCAGCAGCATCCCAGAGAACCTCGTCGAGAGCCAGCTATTCGGCCACAAGAAGGGGGCGTTCACGGGTGCTGCCAGCGATCACGAGGGGAAATTCAAATCAGCCGACCGCGGTGTCCTTTTCCTGGATGAAATCGGAGAACTGCCCCTGCCCGCACAGGCGAAGCTGCTGCGCGCCCTCGACCAAGGGGAAATCGAACCCGTCGGCAGCACCAAGCCGGTTAAGGTCAACGTCCGCGTCATCGCCGCCACTCACCGGAACCTCCGGGAAATGGTGCAGGCA
>JALOUA010000210.1 GCA_025457625.1 Akkermansiaceae bacterium | reverse complement strand
AGAAAATCTTCGCCCGGTCGTCCGGGTGATACGAGGGCCAGACGAAGGCGGCGATGTCGTAATGCCTGGGGCGTTGCGGGGGCGTCGGACTGGTGGCGGACTCCGTCGCCGACAGGGCCGGAAGAGAGATCAGGATGAATGCGGACGTTATGGCGGCGACGAGATTCTTCATTCTCGAATCGGGCGAATGGTCGGCAACCGAAGTCAATAATACCACCCGGTGGCCTTGCCAATGGCTTCTCTGGTCTCGGGATTGTTGAGGGCATCATCCCAGCTCACGCCGAGTCTTTTGACCTCGGCGGCGATCTTTTCATAGGCTTGGGGCCATGCTTTCCGGTATCGTTGCCAATCGATATCGCGAGCGTGCGTTTGAGGGCGCGGCCCATAGGGATGGTAGGCGTAGGTGTTTGGGTTCTGCTTCTCCCATTCGGTGAAAAGCCCGCGCAGCCGCGCGATTTTCCCGAGCTTTTCCGGGTTGTTGATCAGGTTGTTAATTTCCCACGAGTCGTTGGGAAGGTCGTAGTATTCCTCGACCACCGGCTTCTCATCCGTCCAGCGGACGTAGTTTTCCGCGAGATTGCGGACGCCCATGAAACGCGCGATGGGCCGCGCGACGCCGACCGGAGAAGTCTGGTGCTCGTAGAAGAAATGCTCCCGCCACGCGGGTTTCGCGCCACGCACCAGCGGGGCCAGGCTCCGGCCATCCATGGCGGGAGGGACTTCCAACCCGGCAAGGTCCAAGAGCGTGGGCGCGATATCGATGTTGAGCGCGATCTGCGGCAAGCGGACATTTTTGAGGGCGTTGGGCCGCGGATCGTAGAGGAAAAACGGGACTCGCAGGCTCTGATCGTAGGGCGTCCATTTGCCCCCGAGTTTTTTCTCGCCGTAATGCGTGCCATGATCGGAGATGAAGACAATGATGGTGTTCTGGTCGTAGCCGTAACGTTCCAGCAGCTTGCGGATCTCGCCGATCGAGCGGTCAGCGCTGGCGATTTTTTCCAAATACGTGCGCCGGTAACGCTGGTAATCCGCTTCCGTCCCCATCTCTTCCAGGAACACATGATGACCGAACCCTTTGCGGGCGGACGGTGGCAATTTAGCGAACCCTTCCACGACCTGCGCGCTGAGTGGATCAAACGTGTGATGGGCGAGTTTGCCCTTGTCCTCCTCCGCCACCACGGAGGAAGCGTGCGGGGCCTTGTAGTTGACCTGGAGGCAGAAGGGTTTGTCCTTGGGAATATTATCCAGGAAGTCCCGCGTCTCAAGCGTGAGCCATTCCGAGTCATGCACCTTTTTGCCGCGATAATCATGGAACGGAGGGCCCTGGTTGCAGTCAGCATGGAAGACATCGAAGCTGGCGATTTGTGCGCGCGTGGCCCCCACACCGTATTTGCCCAACTGTCCGATGTGGTATCCGGCCTTCTTCAGTTGCGCGGGGTAGCTTGACGCGAACACAGCGTCGGTCATCGGGATGAGAAATTCATGGATTCCGTTGTTGCGCGAATAGCGGCCACTCAGAATGCAGGCACGGGACACCGCGCAAATCGGCGTGGTGACAAAGCCGTTTTCAAAATTGACGCCTTCCTTGGCGAGCCGATCCATGTGGGGTGTCGCCAGGGCTACCTTGGGATCATTGACGCTCACCGTATCCCAGCGCTGATCATCCGTAACGAGCAGGAGAAAGTTCGGTCGCCCGGATGCGGCGGCCGTGAGGCTCAGGCCAAGGAATAAACAGAGTAGCTTCATGGATGTTGATGCAGGTTTGGAGCGCCGGTCATGGCCTTGGCGGAGGATCTGAAGGCGGAAACCGGGGATCATTTGTCTTGTTTGTTGTCTGGTTTCGTTTTTGCGGGCTCTTCTTTGGCCGGCACGGGCCAGCCTTGTTCGCAAATCCGGCGGCCAATTTCACGAAGCACTTTGGCGTGCTGGGCAGGAATCGAGCCGTCCGGCAGCGGACCGGTGTTGAGCAGGAGATTGGCGTTGGCGCTGCGTGCCGCAGCCAGTTTCGCCCAAGCTTCGTCCGGGTTGAGGTTGCGTTTCAGTTTGTTGTAGCCCCAGCTTCCGTCCTGTAACGTGGAGCAGATTTCCATTGGCTTGCCAGATGGGTTGCCAATGGCCTTGTGTTCGGGGGCGAAGAAATCCTCCGTGCCGAGCAGACCCTGCTTGTAGGAAACCAGCACCTGCGGTTGCAGCCGGTGAATCAAATTATACAACTCCTGACACTTGAACTTCGTGTGGTCGCCGGATTTCGGAACGGCAATGCCATCCAACCAAATCGCGGCGACCGGTCCGTAGTTCGTGAGTAACTCGGTGATCTGGGCCCGCATGAAGTCGAGATACTTGTTCAGATCATGTTCCTTGCCGTAGGCATAGGACGGCTCGGGCGGATTGTAGGCAGGGCGCGCGCTGCCGCCCCATTCGTCGTTGTTGGCCGCGTGCGGATGGCGCCAGTCGCGCCCGTGGGAATAGTAAAGACAGAGCCCGAGGCCCTTCTTCCGGCAGGCGGCAGCCAGTTCGGCGACGAGATCGCGTTTGGCCGGACTGTTCACGCTGTTGAACTCCGTTTGCTTGGTGGCGAACAGGCAGAAGCTGTCGTGGTGCCGCGTGGTCAGGTTCACATAACGCATCTCCGCGGCCAGGGCGAGATCCGTGATGAAATCCGCGTCGAACTTCTCCGCCGTGAAACGGTCCTTGAGCTTGGCGTAGGTGGCGACCGGGATTTTCTCGCGAAGCTGGAGCCACTCGTGCCGGCCTTCGAGCGAGTAAAGGCCGTAGTGCAGGAACAACCCGAAGCGCGCCTCGCGAAACCATTGGAGTGCCGCCGCCCGGGGATTTTCCGCGAAGAGCTTTTCGGAGCCCGTCAGATAGGAGGGGATTTCAGGGACCGGGCTTGCCGCGCGCAAGGCTCCGGGCACCAGCAGGGTTCCCACACCCGCGCCAAGGGTGAGGAGAAACGAACGTCGGTTGAGTGGGTCGGTCACTTTTCAGAATGATTGAATGTCAGGAAACCGTTTGTGAAATGAACGCCGTTCGATGGATCGGTCGCCGGACCGGAGGGCGGGAAAACGGGTTTGGTTTCCATCTCTGGGTCTTAACAAGTTGCGGCCACCATAGCCGTTACACTCAGCATTGGCACGTTGGCAGTTAGGCTGGGCAGTCCTCGGCGCGCCGGGGTTGCCAACCAACACGTTCTGATTCACCCCGACGGCGCGCACGGAGTGACGGCGACCTGCCTGTTCCCATATTGGCAAGAACTGCCATAGCGCGGGGCATCATTGTCCTTGAGCTCAGCCTTTCTTCAGGTGGCTCAGGCCATACGGCGCGCGTTCGGTGCGGCTGAGCAGCGCGTTGGCCGCGTCGTCGCCCGCGAACTTCTCCTTCACGGGATCCCACGTAAGCCTGCGGCCGAGTTTCATGCCGATCCAGCCGGTGATGCACGCGCTGGTCGAGCGATGCGCCTGTTCGATGGAGGTGGCGGCGGGCTTGCGGGTCTGGATGCTGGTGATCCAGTCCAGATGGTGATCGCCTTTCGGGCTTTCGTGCAAATGCACGTCGTCCTTGCCGAGCGGGGTTTTGAAGATATCCGGGTTGCTGGCCTGCAACGCTTTGGCCGCCGCGCCTTTCGGCACCGGATCCGAGGCGGTGACGCGTTCGGCCCCACGGGTGACGAAGATCCAGCCGTCGCTGCCTTCGAAGCGCACGCCATTCGGAAAATTGTGATCGATGATGATGGTCGCGCCGTTGGCATAACTCATCTCGATGTGATAGGGACCATGCACGTTCCAGAGTCCCGAAGTCGGGAACTCGGCCTTGGCCTCGATGGCAACCGGACCGGTGAGTTCGGTATCCATGCCCCAGTGGGCGATGTCCACGTGGTGGGAGCCCCAGCCAGTGATCATGCCGAGGCAGTATTCCTCCAGGCGCAGCCAGCCCGGACGCTGGGCGTAGCGCTCCTTGACGGTGGCGCCCTGCGAATGGACGCGGTCCACGGTGTAGGGCGCGAGCGGTGTGCAGCCGAGCCACATGTCGTAGTTGAAGGTCTTGGGAACCGGAATCTCCTGCGTGCTGCCGCCGGCGGGATCGCTGGGCAAACCGATTTTGACGGTGTGCAGCTTGCCGATGCGTCCGCTGCGCACCATCTCGCAGGTGATGCGGAACTGCGCGCCGGACCGCTGCTGGCTGCCGATCTGGAACATGCGCTTCTTCTCGCGCACGATGTCGCTCACCGCGCGACCTTCGGTGAGGGTCATGGTGAGGGGCTTTTGTACGTAGATGTCTTTTCCCAGCAACGCGGCAGCCATGATCGGCTCGGCGTGCCAGTGGTCCGGGGTGCTGATAGAGACGGCATCAATGTCCGGATGCCGCAGCGCCTCGCGGTAATCCCCATAGGTGGCGACTTTGATGCCGGCGTTGTTCTTTTGGTAATGTCCTTCGACCATCTCCTTGCCGTCGGCGAGGCGCAGGGCATCGAGATCGCACAAGGCGACCAGCCGCGCGGCATCCTGCCGGAGGAGGCCGGGCATGTCCATGTCGCGACCGATGCGGCCGCAGCCGATCTGGAGAATGTTGATCTTCTTGCTCGGGGCATCCGCACCGAGAACCCGGGACGGGATGATGGTGGGGAATCCGATGACGGCTCCGGCGAGCCCGATCTGACTGACAAACGTGCGGCGGGTGATGTTCATAATGTGTTTTGGTTTATTTTAAGGTGTTTCAGTTGGAATGGCGGCTCATTTTGTAGGCCTCCATGATGGTGCGGTATTTGGCGAGCGTGTTGGGCACTTCCCAAGCCGGTGTGCCACCGTCCTTCAGGAAGCCCAAGAATCTCTCCGCCACCTGCGCGAAGTGCGCCTCGTGGCCGGTTTTGTAGGAATCCGGGACCACCACTTCGTAGCGCCCGTCCAGCGGTTTGACAACGACGCCGGGATACTGGCCGGCAATTTCGGCGGAAGCCCGTTCGAGCGCGGCTTTCCAGGAGTTGGCGTCCCCATCCGCGCGGGGTTCGATGTAGAGCACGGGTTTGTAGCCCTGCTCCCGGCCTTGCCGGATGTGCAGCGAGCACTTGGTGCCGCGCATCAGGGAATCGTGGGTGTCCGCCGTTCCCGGAGGGGCCTCGAAATTCCACCGCACCGAGACCCGGGCATGCACGCCGCGCAGGGCGTAGGTGAAAGCTCCGTTGGCGGGAATGCGCAGCACGCCGTCACTGCCGGCCATCGGCTTCAGATAGTCCGGCCAGGCGTCGAGCTTGGTGACTTTCTGGAACTGCTCCTTGGTGATTTCCGTTTTCCAGTTTTTTGCGGAGAGCATCTTCACGTCACCCGGCTTGATGATTTGATCCGGGAAACACTCCCACTGCACGAGGTCCACGAGGTGCGTGGTCACATCCACGATGGCCTCGCCCTGTTGCGCAGGATCGAAGAACCACGGCGGGCGCTGCAAGGGCTGGCTGTTCACGAGTTTGGAGAAATGATGCACGCTTTCCTTGGTGACCGCCGGGTTGTCCGGCGTGCCCTTGTCGAGTTCCCCGAAGACCTCCGGATGGCGCGAGAACTCCTTCTGCAACATGGTGGTGATCTCGAAGCGCTCGGTCATGATGTCGAGCAGCAGGAGGTTCTTCTTCCGCGCGATGCGATAGGCATCTTCCAACATCTTCAACCCTGCCGGATCAATCGCCATCGGCTTGTCCGCCAGCACATTCAGGCCGGCTTTGACGGATGCGAGGATGTAGCGGGTTTTGTCGCGGTTGTTCCCGGCCAGCACGACGACGTTGCCGGGCTTCTCGGCGAGCATTTTCTTGAGAAAATCCGGGCCGGTGTGGATTTTCAAATCCCAACTCGTCGGATCCTCCGCGCGGCTGTTGAAAGCGCGCACCCGCTCCAAGTGCAGATCGAGGTCCGGCCCCCCGGGAGCATAGATATGGACTTCCGGCGAGATGCCGGGAATCATGCGCTTCTGCACCAACGCGGCATGGAAATGACCGGGGTCGAGAGTGATCAGGCGGAAGGGGGCCTGGGATTCCGCATGGGACGAGGCGAGGGACAACGCCGAGCAGGCGGCCGCCAGGATGGATTTTGGCAGAGTCATCTGGATTGGATCGGTTTATTTCGTTGGATTCGGCTTTGCGCCTGAGAATTCCTTAAAATTCGCGGCGATGCCAGCTGTTTCGGGTGTGCCGGAGAAAACCAGCACGCGGTAACCGAGCCGGAGTTTTTCGCCCTTGGCGATGGGGGTGTCCTTGCCATTGGCGGGCCAGAACATCGGCGTGGGCGAGAGGAATCCGTAGTCCGCCCCAAAGCACGCCAGCCAGGGCGAAGGTTTGCCGAAGGTTCCTTTTTCGCCTTTGTCCCCATCCGCGTTGAGCATCGTGCCGCCATGCACTGGGGTCAGATCCGGATCCATCCGCGAACTGAACAGCGAGTGGTTGGTTTTGCGGATGACCACCTCCTCAGTTGCTTCCAGCGTGATCTCGAAATCAATCTGCCGCAGCGTCGGCGACGGGGCGCTGATTATGATGCGGCGGGTGTCGCGAAACGGCTGGGGCGCTCCGGGGCGGGTCCAGTCGCAGGTGTCGCGGATGATGATCTCATTTCCTGACGCGACCTCGAGCACCGGGCCTTTGGAAACGATCCGCCCGCGATCCAGCGCTTCCTGCCAGTAGTTGCCGCCGTTGACCATGTCGCAGCCGAAAAACAGCGAGCTGTGATGCGGATACTCGCCGTTGCGCATCGAGGTCACCGATGCGCCCGAGGGGCCGTTCACCGGGAAAAAGAACGGATACTTCTCATCGGCGGCAAACCGGTAACTGGTGAAGAATTTCCCGCCGATGGTCACGTCAATCCGCGAGCCGATCTGCGCCGCCGCGAGCTTTTCCTGCGCGCGCAACGGGATGGATGCCGAGATAAGGCACAAGATGAGGACGCCTGCATGGATATTTTTCATATGGAGGTTCTGTTGGGTTGGGAAGATACGCGTTCCCCATCCGGTGAATTATTCTCCGAGATGTCACCCAAGTGCACGGGCTGGAGGATAAGACAGATTCGTAAACGTGCAAGCGCGGGTGCGTTGCGCACAATTTGCCCGTGGGTATTCCTCCACAGCGAAGGAAGCCGTGGCAGGCAGAGCCAGGAGCATTCCCGCCAGCAAAAGGCTTGGTGGATGAACAGACTGGCTGCGAAATCTTCAACTGATAACAGGAATGTGCTTTCTTGCGCGCCCGCTGGTGCTTGACGCTGCGCCGGTGAACCCCGACGCGGAATCGCTCATCCGGACCGGAAAATGTGGATTGAATTCTCAAGGTGAGCGCAGCCGGTAGAACACCGTCGGGGTTTCCCGGCTGATGGGCAGGTTCGTGGAAACCACCGTGGCACTGGCCGCCACGTCAAACCAGACGTTCGATTGGGCCTGCAGACCGACGGCGAGCGAGTTGGTTTGGGCCTGAAGAATCCAGCCGGCGTGGTCCGCCGGCCACGAAAGGACGAGCAGATTGTTGCTCACCACGCCGGTGATGTTGGTGGGGTTCATGGCGATGACGAGCGCGCAGCCCAAGCCGTCGAACCAGGTGCGGTTGTTCGCGCCGGTGCCCGAGGGTTTGTCGTCCACATAAACGCGGAGCGCGCCGTTCGCGTCGGCGGACACCGTTCCGAGCGGGGCCGCCTGGAGACTGCGGTTGTTCTCGACGTAGAGCGTCGGGGCGGTCGCATAGGTGAGCGAACTCGCGACCACGGCGGCGGTGGCGGTCAGGATGCCCGTGGCATCGGCGGCCGAGTAAAGCGGGTTCGCGCCCGGCGCGGACGTGAAGCCGGCGCGGAGGCTCCAGTTGTCACTGGTG
>JALOUA010000209.1 GCA_025457625.1 Akkermansiaceae bacterium | reverse complement strand
GGGCCAACCGCTGCCGGTTTGGGGCAAGGCGGAGCCGGGTTCCAACATCACCGTGAGCTTCGGCAAGCAATCGGTCAAAACCACCGCCGACGCGCAGGGTGCGTTCCGGGCCGAGCTAGCCGCCGTTCCAGCCTCCGCCACTCCGGCGGAGATGACGGTTTCCAGCGGTGCCGAAACACTGACCTTCACCGATGTGCTGGTCGGCGAGGTTTGGCTCTGCTCAGGCCAGTCCAACATGCAATGGGAAGTGAAAGGCGCGCTGGATGGTGACATCGAAACGCTCTCCGCCGGGCCATCGCGCATCCGCTTGCTGAATGTCGAGCGGGTCACCGCCACCGAACCCCGCTTCTCGAGCGATGCGGTGTGGACGACTTCCGACCCGCAGAGCATCGCCCGCTTCAGCGCCGTGGCTTATCACTTCGGACGCTCGCTCGAAGCGGCGCTCGATGTGCCGGTGGGACTCATCCACTCGTCATGGGGCGGCACGCCGGCCATCGCATGGACGCGCCCGCAGGTCTTCGATCGCCATCCGCTGCTCCAAGCCCGCAATGCAGAGTGGGACAAAGGCCTGGCCGAACGCCCCCAGCTGATGGCCGAGTGGGAAAAGAAACTCACCAACTGGAAAAAGGAGCGCGGCATACCGGAGCGAACCAAGGTCAACAAAAAGACTCATCCGGACGCTCCGCAGCCACCAAGCCTGCCTTTCGAACCGGGCAGTCCGCAACGCCCCGGCGTGCTTGCCAACGGCATGCTCGCCCCCATCGCGCCCTTCGCCCTGCGCGGCGCCATCTGGTATCAAGGCGAGGCCGACACCAAATGGGAACCCACCCGTTATCATGAACGCCTTGAAGTGATGTTCTCCGACTGGCGCGAATGGTGGGGCAATCCGGAGCTTGCCGTCGGCATCGTCCAGCTCGCCTCGTTCATGCCCGTGAAAACCGAACCCGCCGATGATCCATGGCCGCAACTGCGCGAAAGCCAGCGCCAATACACGCTGCGCGATCCGCACTCCGGCCTGGCCGTGGCCATCGATGCGGGTGAAGCCGATGACATCCATCCCTACGACAAACACGTCATCGGCCGCCGCCTCGCCCGCTGGGCGCTGGCGAAAGTCTATGGGAAGAACATCCCGGCCGGCGGCCCGATCCCGCAAAAGGCGGACTTCGGCGCGCAGGTCAGCATCACTTTCGACCAGCCCGGCAGCGGCTTGCGCGTGCTCAACGGCTCGCCGCTGGGCGGTTTCACCCTTGCCGGTGCGGATGGTGTCTTCCATCCCGCCGTGGCCCGCATCGAGGGCAAGAACCGGGTGATCGTTTCATCGCCTGCCGTCACCGCGCCGCGCCACGTCCGCTACGCATGGCAGAACAACCCGGTCGATGCCAATCTCGTCAGCCAGCAACGCCTGCCTGCGGTGCCCTTCGAACTCCGCGCCCAGCCGGCAAACTGAGCACCGGTCCCGGCCAACCTGCCGCGACTTCGAAAACCTCAGCGACCGCGGCGCTTTTTCAGTGAAGACTTTTCTGGATTTCGTGCGGCGTTTCTGCTAAGCGTCGCTCCTCACCCTGACAACACACCCATGAAAACCATCCTGATTCTGCCACTTCTCGGCCTGGTCCTGTTCACCGCATCGTGCCGCACCGAGACGCCGATCGACCCGATGACCATGAAACCCTCGGAGCGCTGCCTGCCCCAGGGTTCGGCCACCGTGACCGACTCCGCCAAATGAGCGGGCCGCCGGATCCCGGCACCTCACACATAGGGAATGAAGGCCGAGTAAACCTCCGACGGAATGTCGAGCAGGCTGTAGTCCTTCGATGACACGAAGAGCAGGCTCTGCTTGCCCTTGCCGAGCAACTCGTTTTCAGAGCCGAAGACCTGATGCTCGAGCGTGCAGAACTTGCGGTTGAAGTCCGCCACCCGGATTTTCACGGTGATCACGTCGAACTCGCGCGCCTCGCGCACGAACTTGTGCTCGAACGAGCGCGTGAGAATGTAGAATTTCGTCGTCTTCAAATCGAAGTCCGGCATCACCTGATTGAAGAACAACTCGCGGGTTTTCCCCACAAACAGGCCATACATGCCGAAGTAAACATTCCCCACCGAATTGGTGTCCTGATAGGTGGCGATGAACGAATAGACGAACCACTTGCCCTCGAAGTGGCCGCCCAGGGCATGCGCGTCCTGGGGCGCGGGTGCCACCACGTCCTTGCCGGTGGCCACGGTGGCGGTCTTGGCGATCGCCTTGAGCGCCGGGATTTCCGACGCGGCCTCGATCACCTCGCCCGCCCGCTCGGTGACCACGCGCAGCAGGTCGGCATTGACCACCAGCCAGACCACGTAGATCAGCGGCAGCAGCGAGCCGAGCAACAGCAGGAAGTTGGCCGCCGTGAAGTAACCGAAGGCGAAGATCACCAGCGAAATGCTCGCCAGCGAGAACATGCGGATTTGCGGCAATGGCTGCTGTGAGTTGGGAACGAAGCAGCGCGCGATCGCCAGCGAGGCGTAGCCGACGAAAAACGAGGCGTAAAACACCATGAAATACTCCAGTTCCAGTTTCGCCCAAAGCCCGCCCAGCGTGATGGCGCCCACCACCAGGAAGGTCGGAATCGGGGACTCCAGCAGGCGTTTCGGCAGCATGCCGACCAGCAGGTTCTGGCTCTTGCCAAGGTTGGCTCCAAGGAACCACTTGAGCGCCACATACCCGCTGTCCAGCGTGGTCAGCGCGCAGATGCCGAGAAACGTGAAATAGGCGACCGGCAGCATGCCTTTGGAGCCGGCGTCCAGACGGTCGATGTATTGCACGATCAACTCATGCGCGTAGCGGAAGCCATCGAGGCTCTCCAGCGCGCTTTTGCCGTAGGTTTCCAAGCCGCCCCTGTTCATCACCCATGCCGCCAGACAGCCGTGGAACAGCAACATCAGGAAAAAGATGACACCGCCGAACAGATAGCTGCCGCGGATCGACCCGCCTTCGCGGTGGATCTGGATCGCCCGCTGCCAGTGTTGGAGGTCCAGCCACGGCCCGACCAGCAGGCCGATCAACAGCGGAATGAAATAACCGGGCAGATCAGGCCCCGCCCATGCCGCGGGATCGGCCGCGCCCCACGACAGCCCTGCCGGCACCAGCGGATCGAGGCTCAAAAGCACCGTCACCACGCAGGCCAGCAGCAGCAGTCCCAAAATGCCATGGCCGAACTTGATGCGTTCGATGCCGAATTCCTCGCCAAACAAACAACCCGCCGCCAGCACCACGAAAACGACCATGCACAGGTAGAGGGCGGTCATCGGTCCGGAAACGAGTTCCAGCGGCGCGAACAGATAGCGGGTGAGCGCGAATACCGTCAGCGTGAGCGCCAGCACCTGATAGAGATAGAAAATCAGCCGGAACGGCTTGGAGAATTTCTCGAAAAACCGCGCCAGCGATTCCTGCCCGCCGGCATGCCGTTTCGCCACGATCTGGGTGAGGCACCCGAACAGCGCCAGGCCGACGGCATTCGGCACGGCGAACATCAGCAGCCCCTGCAGGCCGAACATGAAGGTCATCTGGACACTGAAAAACAGCCCCAATCCCCACATCCAGGCCAGGGCCACCGAATTGCCCCACAGCAGCGAGTTGATCCAACGCAAATTCATTCCGGAACCCAAGGAACGCGCAATCCACGCCCCCGGCAAGGCCGGATTGCCCGCAATATCGCGCTCCGCCGTGAATGAAGCCGGAAAGCCCGCTGAGAATTACCATTGAAGAGCGGCCGCCCGCCCTCTTAACTCCCGCCGTTCGCCAAACCCGCGTCCCGCATTTCATGATCGAAAACATCCGCAAATACACCGTTCTCATCATCTTCTTCCTCGCCCTGGTCATCGTCGCCCTGGTGATCGGCATCAAGGATGACATGTTCCGCAGCGGTGCCGGCGGCCAGTCGGTGCTCAAGATCGCCGGCAGGACCTACAGCGACAAGGAATTCAATCACCTCGGCAGCGGGGCCTTCGAACTCGCGTCCAGCCTGGCGCGCACCGGGGATTTCGGTCTCTATCAGTTCATCATGGGCCTCTCCAGCGGCGCCACGGGCGAGCAGGACGCCGCGGAGAAATTCTTCATCGGCCGCATCATCCTGCGCCAGGCGAAGGACGAATTCGGCGTCCACCCCGGCGAGGAGGAGATTTCGGAATACATCCGCGGCCTGCGCGCCTTCGCCGGTCCCGATGGCAAGTTCAACGAGGAAACCTACCGCAATTTCATCGAGAAGGGCATCGGCCGCCTCGGCATGACCGAAGGCGACCTTCGTGAATTGGCCGCCGACGCGTTGGCGGCCAGGAAAATCAATTCCATCATCGGCGCGGGCCTCGGCGTGAACCGCGACATCGTCGCGCTCGACCTCGCGCTCGACAACCAGCGGGTGAACGGCAGCCTCGCCCGGCTCGACATCGATCCCTTCGAGGAAAAAATCCAGCCGACCGACGACGAGATCAAGGCCTACTGGGAAACGCTGCAGGATGCCTTCACCACCGAGCCGCTGCGCAAGTTCACCTACATCATCGCCACGCCCGACATGCCGGCGGATGCCGCTGAGGCGGATGATGCCCCGGAAACGCTGGCCGAAGCCGCCGCAAGCGATGAGGCAAAGGCCGCCGCCGAGAAGAAAAAGGCCGAGGAAAAGGCCAAAAAGGCCGCCGAGCTCGCCGAGACCCGCCGCAAAAAACAGATTGAAATGGATTCGAAGGTCGATGAATTCAGCTTCCAACTCGAGGAAAAGAAAGGCGCCGGTTTCGAGGATCTCGCCAAGGAAAACGGCTGGGAAGTGAAGACCACCGAATGGTTCGCGCGCTCTTCGCCGCCGAAGGAACTCGATGTCAACCTCCGCGCGTCCAGCCGCGGCGGCAAGGCGGTGGATGAGTTGTTCCGCATCGAGCCGACTTCCGATCCGCTCTCGAAAATCTCACAACCCATCGCCATCGGCGAGAACCAGTGGCTCGTCGCCCGCCTGGATGGCGAGGAGAAATCCCGCCCCAAAACCTTCGAGGAGGCCAAGGACGAGGCCCGCGCCCAATACATCCGCGAGAAGGCCACGGAGGCCATGAAAACCGCTGCGGATGAGGCTCTCGCCAAAATCAGGGAATCCATGGCCGCGGGCAAGTCCTTCGCCGATGCCGCCAAGGAGGCGGGCATCAACGAGACCCGCGAGTTCACCAAGGTGACCCGCGATTACCGCCCGGACACGGCCGCCGAACCGCGCACCCTGTTTGAGGCCGTCCGCCATGTGGATCCCGGCTCGTTTGCCGAAGTGGTCGCCGAGCAGGACCGCGCGTTCATCATCCACGTCGCCTCGCGTGAAGTGGAAAAACAACCGGACGCCGCCGCCCGCGTCGATGCCCAGGTCACCAGCCTCGCCTCACAAAACGAGATGATCGCCTTCATGGGCTGGATCGCCGACCGCATCGAGGCCGCCAACGTGCAGCAGCTCAACCGCAGGTAAACGTGGCGGCGGTTTTCCACCGCCAATGCCCGACGATCCAGATGGCCGATCTCCACGACCTTTTCGACGATGCCACCGGCCACCTCGCTGTGGGCGATTTCGACGAGGCCATCGTCCTTTACCGGCGTTGTGTGGAACTCGATCCCGCGTTTTTCGACGGCTGGCACGCGCTCGGCATGGCCCTGTTGAAAACCGGCCACATCAAGGAAGCCATCGGCTGCGGGCTGCAGGCGGTGACCCTCAAACCCAACGACCTGCTCGCCTGGACCAGTCTCTCCCAGATGTATGTCCGCGACGGCAACATCCCCGAGGCCGAGGCCGCCAAAGGCAACGCCCGCATCCTCTCGCTCGGCGGTAGAATCGTCAAACAACCTGATGCGGACTGATCCCGGGAAATTCAGCGTTGCCAGAAGACCACGGCGGCGACGAGCAGGACGAAAATGGCAAACGCCTTGCGCAGGGTTTTCTCGGGCAGTTTGGAAGCCAGTTTGCCGCCGACGAGCACACCGGCGGCTGCAATGCTAGAGAACACGCCCGCCAACAGCCACGGCACCGGGGATTCGCCGAGGTGGCTGACAAACCCGGCGGCCGAGTTGCAGGCGATGACCGCCAGCGAGGTGCCGGTGGCGGTTCTCAAGGGCAGCCTTGCGAATTTCACCAGGGCGGGCATCAGCAGGAAACCGCCACCCACACCGAGAAATCCGGTGAGCACGCCCACCGCGCCGCCGGCCAGCAGGCAGCGCACGGGTTTGCACTCCGGCGCGGGCTGCGGTGCGGAATTTCCCGCCAACAGCATGCGCAGCGCCACCACCACCATCAGGCTGGCGAAACTCAACATCAGCGCGGATGGGGACAGCAGCGGCGTGAGCTTGGCTCCAACCACGGCTCCCGCCATGCCGGATAAAACAAACATGCCCGCCGC
>JALOUA010000208.1 GCA_025457625.1 Akkermansiaceae bacterium | reverse complement strand
CAAGTACATCGGCGATGCCGTGCTGGCCACCTGGGGCGCGCCGCTCAAAGTGGACCGCGAGTGTGACCGTGCAATCGAGGCGGCGATCCAGATGCAGTTGGCCGGCGGAAAACCCGTCACGCTGGAGACTCCCGGAGGCACCATTGAGCAGGTTCTCGAAACTCGGGTGGGCATCCATCACGGTCTCGTGCTCGCAGGCAACCTCGGCAGCAGCCGGCGCTTCGACTACACGGTTGTCGGAGATTCCGTGAACACCGCCGCACGGCTCGAAGGGCTCAACAAGATGCTCGGCACCTCCATCCTCGTGTCTGAAGCAGTGCTTGCGAAATGCGCAGGGCGGGAGTCTTTTGTCAGTCGCAGGATGGGAATTTATGTGCTCAAGGGGAAAACGCGGGGAATTGTCGTGCACGAGATCCTCGGCCGTCGCGACGGCGCCGGGCATCTTGTTCGCATGAGAAGCGCGGAATATCTGGAAAACTACCGACTGGGCCTGGAGGCGTTCATCACCGGCGATTGGACCGAGGCGGACCGTCATCTGAACGTATCGCTCGGGATGCACGACCGTGATGCGGAGGATCCCGCCTCAAGACTGATCCTCGACACCATTGGCGAACTCGAATCCCCACCCGCAGACTGGTGCGGGGAGGTTTTCCTTTCGTCCAAGTGACAAGCGACGGCGGGTCATTCCACCACGAGCCGGATGTCCTCCGAGTTGCCGCGCAGTTCGGGCGCATCCATCGCGGAGGCCTCGGCGGGCAGGGCCTTGTAGGAACCGGAGGCCTCGGCGCGGAGTTGGTAGCGCGGCGTGTGGGTGCCGCGCGGCAGGGCGCGGATGAAGAAGTCCACCGTCTGGCCGCGGATTCACGCAGATCATCAACGCGTGGTGCTGATGGGGGGCAGGGGGTTGAGGCCTGGTTTTCCGCGGGATGGAACGCCTATCGGGGTGGGAAAACAGGGCACAATGCCCCTGCGGCGGCACGGGGCCTTGCCGGAGCCGCCTGCCGACCGCAATGGCGGATTGCGCGGCACGCGGGAATCGGCTTGCCATGAATGGCTTGCGGCATTACCCACTCGCCCCCGCCGCAGGACCTGCTTGCGGTGACCTTTTCTGCTTTATGAAGTTGGCGAAGTTGCTCGGCGCGGACCAGATCATCCTCGACATGAAGGCGCTGGAACACTGGCCGGCCGTCGTCGAATTGGTGGATCATCTGGTGGGCTGCGGACGTCTGCCGGCAGCGCTCAAGGAGGAAGTGCTCGCCGCGCTCAAGGCCCGCGAGGACCAAGTGAGCACGGGCATCGGCTCCGGCGTCGCCATTCCCCATGCGTTTTCCGACGATCTGGAAGAGGTGGCCGCGGTATTCGGCCGCTCCAAGGCGGGCATCGATTTCGAGGCCATCGACAACGCGCCGGTGCATTTCATCATCCTCTTCATCGTGCCCCGCAAGGATTACCATTTGCACCTGCGGACCCTGGCGGCGATCGCCAAAATGTTCACCAACTGCGAGGTCCGCCGCCAGTTCGGCGAGGCGGAAACCCGCGATGAAATCCTCGCCATTCTCGATTCCAAACCGACCCGGCCGTCCGAAGCCGGGAAATGATGCCACCCTTGCCATGACCCTGCTCCAGGATCTTGAATCCCGTCTCCGTAGCGCGGTCGCCGCCGTGCTCGGCGAGACCGCCACGGTGGCCGTCACTCCGGCCGCCGACCTGCGTTTCGGCGACTACCAGTCGAACGCCGCCATGGTGCTGGCCAAGACGCGCAAGACCAACCCGCGCGCGCTGGCGCAGGAAATCATCGACCGGCTCGCCCTCGACGGCCTGGCCACCGCCGAAATCGCCGGGCCCGGGTTCATCAACTTCCGCATCCTGCCCCAGGCCTACGCGGCGAAGGCCCAAGAGCTGTTAGGCGATGTCAAGCTCGGCGTCCCCGCCATCGGCGCGGGCCGTAGCGTGGTGGTGGATTTCTCCGCGCCGAACGTCGCCAAGCCGATGCACGTCGGTCACATCCGCTCGACGATCATCGGCGACTCGCTCTGCCGCATCGCGCGTTTCCTCGGTTACACGGTGATCGCCGACAACCACATCGGCGACTGGGGCACGCAGTTCGGCATGATCATCCACGGCTGGAAAACCCTGCTCGACCCCGAGGCGCTGGACCAGGACCCGATCGCCGAACTCGTGCGCGTCTACCGGGAGGTCAACGCCGCGGCCAAGGAGAATCCGCCGGTGCTGGAAACCTGCAAGGCGGAGTTGGTCAAACTCCAGGCCGGCGATGCGGAAAACCTCTCCATCTGGCGGCAATGCATCGATCTCTCCAAACTCGGACTTGAGAAAATCTATCAGACGCTCGATGTGAAATTCGACCACTGGCTGGGCGAGAGTTATTACAACGACCGCCTGCCCGGCCTGGTGGAGGAACTTCTGGCCAAAGGCATCGCCCGCGAGAGCAACGGCGCGGTCTGCATCTTCTCGGACGGCGCGAAAAAACCCGGCGAAGACCCCTTCATGGTCCACAGGGAAGAAGGCTGGATTGACAACCCCGCCATCATCCGCAAGGCCGACGGCGGGTTCCTCTACGCCACCACCGACCTCGCGACGATTGAATACCGCATCGACCAATGGCGGGCGGACAGCATCTGGTATGTCGTCGGCGTGCCTCAACAACTCCATTTCCGCCAGATTTTCGAAGCCGCCGCACGTTGGGGGAAAACCGGCGATTTCCACCACGTCGCCTTCGGATCGATCCTCGGCGATGACCGCAAGCTGATGAAAACGCGCACCGGCGACAACGTGCAGCTCACCGAGGTTCTGACGGAGGCCGTCGAGCGCGCCGCCAGGATCATCGCGGAGAAAAGCCCCGACCTGACAGGAGACGAGGCCGCCGAAGTCGCGCGCATCGTCGGCATTGGCGCGGTGAAATTCGCCGAACTCTCGCAGAACCGCCTCACCGACTATGTTTTCGCCTGGGACCGCATGCTCGCGCTGCAGGGCGACACCGCTCCCTACCTGCAATACTCGACGGTGCGCATCCGCTCGATTTTCCGCAAGCTCGACGCGCCCTTCGACGCCGCCGCCTGTGAAGTCGTTCTCAACGAGGAGGCGGAGATCCACCTCGCCCGGCTGCACGCGCGCTTCGGCGAACTCCTGCCTGCGGTGCTCGAGGATTTCCGGCCGAACCTGCTCGCCAATTACCTGTTGGAACTCGCCCGCGCCTTCCACTCGTTTTTCGAGGCTTGTCCGGTGCTCAAATCCGAAGAACCCAAACGCTCCAGCCGCCTCGCGCTCTGCGAGCTTACCGCCCGCATCCTCACCACCGGCCTCGGTCTGTTAGGCATCCGCTGCCCGGAGCGGATGTGAACCCCCGCCACCACCCGTCCCATGCTTCCCTTCTACGTCATCGGCCACAAGAACCCGGATACCGATGCCATCTGCTCGGCCATCGGCTATGCCGCGCTGCTGCGCTCCACCGGCGAGGAACGGGATGCGATCGCCGCGCGCTGCGGTGAGATTTCCCAACGCACCAAGTGGGTGCTCGAGCGCGCGGGATTCGAGCCGCCGACACTGCTCACCGACGTCCGCACCAACGCCGGCATGATCAGCCACCGCAAGGTGATCAAGGTCACGACCAACGACACCTTCCTCACCGCCTACCGCCGCATGCTGGCGGCCGAAATCCGCTGTGTGCCCGTCGAAGACGAGCAGGGAAATCTCTGCGGCATCCTTCGTTACATCGATCTCCTCCGTCTGCTGCTTCCGGCCGACACCGAGGGTCTCAGCGTCCGCACCGTGCACGCCTCGCTGGCACACATCGCCGCCACGCTGCAGGCCGAAACCGTGGGGCCGGACCCAATGGTTCCGGATGAGGAAGAGGACCTGATCCTGCTGGTGGGTGCTTCGTCGCAGGAAACCGTCCAGAATCGTCTCAAACAAGCCCGCGACGAAGGCAACCTCGGCCGGTTTTTCGTGCTGTGCGGAGACCGGCCGATCATCCAGCGCGTGGCCATCGAGTCCGGAGTGCGCGCCCTGCTCGTCACCGGCGGCAATGAGGTCTCCTGCGAAATCCGCGACCTGGCCAAAAAGCGCGGGATCGCCCTGCTGCTGTGCGCCCAGGACACCGCCAGCGCATCCACCCTGATCCGCTGCTCGCGCACCGTGCGCCACGTCATGGAACGCAAATTCGAAACCGTGTGCCCGCACGAACCGGTGTCCAACCTGCGCAAACACCTCGCCACATCCGATCAGGATCTTTTCCCGGTGATCGATCCCGCCACCGGCAGAATGACCGGCGTCATCTCCAAATCCGACCTCGTCAACCCGCCGCGCATCCGCCTCGCGCTCGTCGATCACAACGAATACGCGCAAGCCGTCAATGGCATCGAAGAAGCGGAAATCACCGAAGTCATCGACCACCACCGGCTGGCCGGCGACCTGGTTTCCCGCGAGCCGATCCGCTATCTCAACGAGCCGGTCGGTTCGACCTGCACGCTGGTGGGCCGCAAGTACTTCCATCGCGGCCTGATGCCGCATCCCGGCGTGGCGATGTGCCTTTGCGCCGGCATCGTCTCGGACACGCTCTGCCTCACCTCGCCCACCACCACGCTGCTCGATCGCGAGATGCTCTCCTGGCTCACCGGCGTGGCGGGTGTGGATGCGCAGAAATTCACCGAGGAATTCTTCGCCGTCGGCTCGCTCATCGCCAGCGGCACGCCCGATGAAATCCTCAACGCGGACCGCAAGGAATTCACCGAGCAGGGCCTCAACGTCAGCATCTCGCAGGTGGAGGAGCGCGACCTCCATGGTTTCGCCGCGCGCCGTGAGGAATTGGAGGCTTCCCTGCGCGAACTCCACCACAGCCGGCGTTATGATCTAACCGTCCTTGCGGTCACCGATGTCGCCCTGCACCACAGCATGATCCTGGCGATCGGCCCGGAGACCGCTCTTGCGAAACTGCCCTTCGAACGCCGTGACGAATCGCTCTTCCACGCGCCCGGCGTGGTCAGCAGGAAGCGCCAGATTTTTCCGGCCGTCTGCGAGGCCATCAACCAGCAGGCGAAGTGACCGGCCGCATTCCCTGCAAAAAAACCCGACAAAAAAGGCCGCTCCCCCGAGCGGCCTTTTTTGTTCTGTCATGAAACATTGAAACCGGGGACCTCTCCCCTCGACACGTGCGAAGATGCGGCAGAACCCGGGATCTGTCATGTCACCAAATCATGGGACACCGGCGGGAGGGTTTGCGGGCACAAAAAAGGCCGCGACCCCTCGCGACCCGTTTTGCGTTCTGTCATGAACTCTGTTGAAACCGGGGACCTCTCCCCTCGACGGCGTGAGATTGCGGAAAAACCGGGTTTCTGTCATGTCCCTAAATCATGGGACATGGGCCCGGACTCAGGACAGGTCCAGAAACCCGCGGCGGATCGCCTCGCTGACGGCGGCTGGCAGGCTGCGGACGTGAAGTTTGTCGAAGCTGCGCTTGATGTATTCGGTCACGGAATGCTCGCTGAGTTTCAAATCGTCGGCGATTTCCTTGCGGGTCAGGCCCTTGGCGGAGAGTTGCAGGACCTCGCACTCGCGGGCCGAGAGGGATTCCGCCGCCGGAATCGGGCTGAGTTGGCGGAAGGTCTGGAGGATCATGCCCGCGATCTTGGGATCCAGCGGCGTGCCTCCCGCCAGCACCTCTTCCAGGGTTTCCAGCAAGCGCGAGGCACTGCCGGCCTTCACCAGATAACCGTGCGCGCCCGCCTCCAGCGCGGAGAAAACCTTCGCCTTGTCGGTGAAGGCGGTGAGCACCAGCACGCGGGCCGCCGGCAGCAACTCACGGATCTTCCGGATGCCCGCGATCCCGCTCATGCCCGGCAAACCGAGGTCCGAGAGCACCAGTTCCGCCTCCAGGCCGCCGCGGATCGCCTCCAACGCGTCCTCCATCGTCGAGAAACTTCCCACGCATTGGTAATGCGCCCGCTGCTCCAGCACCATCCCCACCGACTCCCGGAAATCCGCGTGATCCTCGATCAGAATCAGGCGGATCGGGTTCTCCTTGGTTTTCGCTGTGGCGGCCATCGACAGATTGGATAAACGAGAACCGCCCGCTCGCAAAGCCAAGCTTCGGATTTCATCATCAAAAAAGCCGCCCCGGTTTCCGGGGCGGCTTTGGTTGAACTGTCGCAGTCTGTCAGTGATGAAGTTCGACGGTCACAGACCGCCGCTACATTTTCACTTCTTCTTCGCCTTCTTCGCCGGAGTGGCCTTTTTCTCATCCTCGATGGCGGCTTGCGCGGCGGCGAGGCGGGCGACGGGCACGCGGTAGGGCGAGCTGGACACGTAGTTGAGGCCGAGCTTGTGGCAGAACTTCACCGAGTCCGGATCACCACCGTGTTCGCCGCAGATTCCGAGCTT
>JALOUA010000207.1 GCA_025457625.1 Akkermansiaceae bacterium | reverse complement strand
CGCGGGTGGACCACATCGTCCTGGAAAAAGCCTTCGCGACATCGGAGCTATGGAAGGCGGCATGGCCGGTCGTGCTGGGCGCACTGCCCGGCGTCTGGCTCGGAATGCTGCCGGGCGCAGCGCAGGCGGCGGGCGGCGCGAACAAGGCGGCGGACGGTTTGGCCGTGCGCTTCATCAAGTGCGCCGGCGCCTCGCTGGAATCCGGCGAGCGTTTTCTCCGCCGCTGGACGGCGGGCGGCGTGATGCTGGCCGCCCTGGTGATTGTGCTCGCCATCATGCTCTTTTACCTGACTCCATGATTGCGATGAATGATCCATCAAACTCCTCGGGAAAACGCACGTGCCTCATCCTTGATGTCCAATCCATCGACAAGGTTCTGGACACGGAATTGTCGCCGTTCGCGGGGCCCCGCCTGCATCCGGAAGCGGCGTCGCATCTGATGCTCGAAGCGAACGCCCATCCGAAAGCCGGGGGCTTCGATGTGGTGTTCCGTGTTCCCCACGGCAGCGGGGGTAGCTTGGACGATCTGCGGACGGCGGTGCGACGTTTTGCAAACGAGGCAAACCTTCAGGCGACGAGGGAGGTGAAGGAGATTTTGAAAGACGGTTGGTTCAGCCTTTGGATCGGCTTGCTTGCCGTCGTGGTGTTCCTGGGCATCGCGGAGGTGCTGCCGCTTCTGGGCGACCAAAGATTTCTCAAGGCCATGAGTGAAAGCCTGATCATTTTCTACTGGGTCATTCTCTGGCGCCCTGCGGAACTGCTGCTCTATGAGCACATTCCGCCCCGGCGGCGGCGGCGTGTGGCCAGTCTGCTGGCCCGCGCCGATGTGCGCGTCGGGCATTCCCCACCCTGATCAAAGCGGCGAGTCCGGCCCGCCGAGAATCGCCTCGACCATGCGCAGTGCCTGGACGTTGGGCAGGACATCGTGGACACGATGGAGCATCACGCCCTGCTCCCTCGCTCTCGCGGTGAGGGCGACCGTCGGCCAATCGCGGAGGCTGAAATCGTCGTCTTCCAACAGTTTTGCGATGAAGGATTTCCGGGAAACCCCCAACAGCAGCGGGCGGTTCTGCGGTGCCAGGTGGGCGAGCGCGCGCAGCAGCGCGAGATTGTGGGCGAGTGTTTTGCCGAAACCGATGCCGGGATCGAAACAAAGCGCCGCTTCATGGATGCCCGCCGCAGTGAGTGCTTCCTGGCGCAGGTGGAAGAATTCCCTCACTTCGGCCACCACGTCGTGATAATGGGGAGCGAGTTGCATGGTGCGCGGTTCGCCGCGCATGTGCATGACCACCACTCCACAGCCGGTGGCGGCGCACAGGCCGGGCATCGCGGGATCGGCGCGCAGGCCGCTGACGTCATTGACGATGTCCGCTCCGGCCTCAAGCGCGGCGGCCGCAACCGCGGACTTCATGGTATCGATCGAAATCAGGCCGTCCCACTGGCTGCGCAGCGCGGCGACGACGGGTGCCGTGCGGGCGGTTTCCTCGTCCGCGTCCACCGGTTGCGCGCCGGGCCGGGTGGATTCGCCGCCGATGTCGATGAGGTCCGCGCCCTGTGCGATGAGACTGCGCGCGTGGTCGAGCGCGGCGGGGGGGCCGGCATGGCGGCCACCGTCCGAGAATGAGTCGGGCGTGACGTTGAGGATGCCCATCACCCGCGCGCGGCGGCTGAGATCGAGGGTGCCGCGTCGCGTTTGCCAAATCATCGGGAAAATTGGCGGCTTGCAGCGGCCGCCGGGCAGGCCTAGTTTGCCGCTCATGAGACACATGACAACTTGGAAATCCCTGATCGTGCTGATGATGGTGGCCTGCGGCGGGGCGGAGAGCGGGGCGCAGCAGCGGTCGAGGGAATTCGACGCGGTGGACGGCCCGAACGTGCGGATCATGCGCCATGAGGACGGCTCGCGCACGCACTTCACCCGCACGCCGGACAACCGCACCCTCACCAAGAGGAAGTTTTCCCCCAATGGCGTGCTGACGATGCTCACGATCTACCGCATGGACTCCAACGGCAACCCGATCGGCTGCCGGATTTCGGACGGTCAGAACAACCTGCTGTTCAAGGTAAGTTATGGCTATCGCAAGTCCGACGGCCAGCTTGTGGAGGAACGCATGTTCGACGCGCGTGTGATGCGGCGAGACCCCAACACCGGCAGGGAGATGCCGGTGCAGCGGATCTGTTATGTCTATGACAACCAGGGCAACCGCAGCGCGCCGATTGTTTTCAACCTTCTGCCGGGCAAGACCTTCGAACAGGTGTTCGGCGTGAAATCCTCGGCGCTGGAAACCAACCCCTTCAAGGAGAACAGCGGCACGGTCAATCCGAACGCACGGCCGGTGGGGCGCTGAAAACCGCGATTTTTCCGAGTCATCGTGCCATCGCCGAAGACATTGCTTCCCCTCTTGCTGGGTGGTGCCGCGGGACTCGGCGGCATCCTTCAGGGATTGCATTGGCGGTCATCCTCGAATGCCGCCGGGATTGCCGGACTGGAAACCCAGCTTCGCATCGCCACCGAGGAAAACGAGATGCTCAAGCGCGAGAACGCCTCGCTGCGCTCACTGGCGCAGGGTGGCGGCGAACTCGCCGTGCCGCGCGAGGCGGTCGATCGCGCCGAGAAGGAATTCGGCCTCCGCTTCCTCTCCAATCCGGTGGTTCACCGCATCGCTTCGGAAGAACTGCGCGACCGTGTGGCCGCCTCGTTGGAAAGCCGCTTCGGACCGGCCGGCATCGACGACCGGCAGGAGGCATGGCGGCTCATCGGCTGGCTCGGGGCGGATGACGATCTGTTGGCCCAACTCACCGTGGTGCGAGCCGTGGGCGCGCGCGGGTGGTTTGACGACGTCACCGGCGAAGCGTGGGTGACCGACCGCTTCGATCCGGAGGCCATCCCGGACCAGGCGGCGCTGGTGCGGCTGCTCGCGCGCATCCTGTTGCACCAGCATTTCCCGCCGCCGCCCGCCTACCCGGGAGACGATGCGGCGCGCGCCCGCGAGGCGCTGCATCAGGGGGCCGCTTCGGGATCCGAGGCCCGGTTCTACGCGCTGAGCGCCCGCGCGATCGGCTTCATGCCGATGAAGCAAAACAACGAGGCGGAGCAGATCTTCAACAGCCTGCCGGGTTTCATCCAGGGGCTCACGATGTTTCCCGTGGTGGAGGGCAAGGGCTTTGCGGACACCCTGCACGTGCAGGGCAACGAGGGGTTTCACAAGGTCTTGCGCAACCCGCCGCAAACCACGCGCGCCATTCTTCTGCCCGCCGAAGGACCCGCCGCGCCGCCCTTGCTGGAACTGCCCGCCGCGCCGGAGGAGCCTTATCTAACCGAATCCGCGGGCCAGTTGGGCCTCCGCCTCTGGCTCGAGGCGCTGGGCGACGCCGGCGCGGCGCTGGAAATCTCGTCGTGCTGGAAAAACGACCGCTACGCGCTCCTGCCCGACGGCGAGGCCTCCACCGCCGTGATCTGGGATGTGGAACTGGATAGCAGCGCTGCGGCGGACCGCTTCCAAACCGCCGCGCTCGCCTTCATTTCCGCCAGGGCCGGACTCGAAACACAGGCGGCGGCGGGCACCGGCGTCACCACCTCCGACGGGCGCCAACTGCGTGTTTCCCGCCCGTCTCCGCCGCGCGTGCGCTTCCTCAACACCGCCACCGCCGAATTGATGCGGAAGTTCGACTGATTCCAACCCGTCATGATTGCCAAACGTGTCATCTTCGAAGGCCGGGTGCAGGGCGTTGGTTTCCGCTACACCGTCAAGGACCTCGCCCGCGGATTCGATGTCCGCGGCTGGGTCAAAAACCTGCCCGATGGCAGCGTCGAACTCCAGGCCATGGGGGAGAAGGAGGAATTGGACGGTTTTCTCCGCGAAATCCTCTTGGAATCTCCGGTGGCGCATCACATCCGCGGCCACCACTCGGATAACATCCCCCTCATGGACGGATGCGTCGGATTCAGGATCGAACGCTGAGCACCACGCTTGGGCGCGTCACGGACCCGCGGTCACCGGCAGTTTGATGCGGAAGAAATCCCGCTTCAGCCCGGCTCCCTGCGGATCCTGGATCGGGCCGAACGATTGGTTGCCGCCGGCATTCAGCTGGATCGTCGAGAGATCGCGCCACGGGTCGGATTTCCCGAGATCGGTGGATGCCTGGAGAATCACCTGGCCCGAGGGCGGCCCTCCCTGGATCAGGCCGGAGATCGCCGGTGATCCCGCGC
This sequence comes from Akkermansiaceae bacterium, assembly GCA_025457625.1. Lineage (GTDB taxonomy): Bacteria > Verrucomicrobiota > Verrucomicrobiia > Verrucomicrobiales > Akkermansiaceae > Luteolibacter. The sequence continues at coordinate 2,205 of JALOUA010000207.1, read as the reverse complement.
CCGCCGGGGTGATGACGACGTTTTTGAGCAAGCTGTTCAGGTTCACCACGGTCACGCTGAAGCTGTCGTTGGCGACGTTGCCCGCGGCATCGGACGCGCTGACATTCACGGTGGTTGTTCCCACCGGAAAGACGCCGCCGCTTGCAGGCACCGCCGTAGTGGGCACCGGGCCGTCCACCAGATCGACGGCCGATGTGGTGAAATTCACGACCGTTCCCGCCGTGCCGCTCACCGCCTTGACGATGTTGCCGGGAAGCGTGATGACCGGCGGCACGTTGTCCATTGCGGGGATCAGCGCGTTGACGAAATTCGCCAGCTCGTTCTGGAATTTGGCGGTGGGGTGGAGATCGTCCCAGAAAATGTAGTTCTGACCCAGTGCAAAGTGGTCGGGAAACAATGCGATGTTTGCCGCATTATCCGGAATGGGATTTACCAGTCCTTTGACTGCGGGGTTTGCAATCACGTCGTTCGTAAAAGTAAAAACATCCGGACGGATGATGTTCAATCCGCTTAGGCTTGGGTTTGCCTGCAGTGTATCCATGGCTGCGGCGAGTTGGTTGTTGAACTGAATCACCCTGCTGGTCACAAAATTTTTGTCACCGTCGAAAAAGTTGAAATTAGGCACTCTCATCAAGTCCACCGCGTGCATTAGCACCACAGTTCTTGCCCCCTTGTTGTAGAGTGTGGTGACAGCCGTCACCTGATTCGCCACGGCTTGGTTGATCGCGATGTTCCATTGGTCGAGAGTTCCCTGACTGCCATCCGTAGGAAAACTATCCTCTACCACAAATTTGACAAAATCCGCATTGGAGCTCCAAACGATAAAGATGGACGTCGCCGCATCGGCTGGGGCAGCAAGCGCATTCGTCGTGGTCAACAGCACCGCACTGTGATGTTCTAAAAAAGAATTGTTTTTATTTTGATTGTAAGCAATTCCCCTGAATTCAGAGAGCTTTTCAATCCAAACAGGTCCATTGCACAACCTCCCTTCCGAATACAAATCTTGCGGAAGATCCGGCTGCGTCGTTGTGCACACCCCGTCGCCGAACACGTAGATGGAAGTGTACCCAGCCGACGCCAGCGGCGATGCCAGCAGGCCCATCAGCAGCAATCGCATTGCTGTTTTGTGAAATATCGAAAAACCCTTCGTCATGGCGGCAAATTCCAAAAAGAAATGAAGCTTGACCGGGCAAGCAGGCCGAATTATCAATGAAATCTGAAATTTGGCAAACATTTGTTATCAAATTTTTCGCAACAATTCGCCTTCCCCGCATCCGAGCTCACCATGGATTTCCGCCGAATTGCCGCCATCCCATTGCTTGCAGTCCTGGTGGAGCCATTGATGGCAAATGGTTTCCGCCTGGTGAGCCAGGACACCTTCGCCGCCGCGCGGGGCGAGGCTTTTGCCGCCACGGCCGACAATCCATCGGCCATCCACTACAATCCGGCGGGCATCAGCCAACTGGACGGGCATCAAATCCGGATGGGAGCCTATGCCTTGTATTTTGATCCGACCTTCACCGCGCCTGCGGGCCGGGCCAATGCCGGAGAGACCTACGAGATCGAGGAAAAAGACGCTCTGGCACCGCAACTCTACTACACCTACGCCATTCCGGAAACGCCGGTGACGTTCGGCCTGGGCGTTTACGCGCCCTACGGTGCCGCCGTCGCCTGGCCGCAGGACACCGGTTTCCGCACCGTGGCGATCGATGGCGAGTTGACCTACCTCCGTATCAACCCGGTGCTTTCTCTCGAAATCCGGCCCGGTCTCTCGCTTGCCATCGGCGCCATGTATGATGACGCCAGTCTTTCGTCCAATCAGGGACTGCGCCGCGCCGCACGGCCACTGCTGAATTATTTCAAGTTCGACGGGGACTCGGTGGGCACGGGCTACAATCTGGGCTTGCTGTGGCAAATCAACGATCAGTGGTCGCTGGGCGCGACCTACCGCAGCGGCACGCGGATGAGTTTCGAGGGAGAAACCACGATCCTGAATGTCCCGACCATCAATCGAGTGACGGAAATCCCGGCGGAGATGGATCTGGATTTCCCCTACACCGCGGTTTTGGGTGTTTCCTATCGTCCGACGGAGCGTTGGAACATCGAGTTCAACGCGGATTATTCCAACTGGAGTTCGATTTCGGACACCACGATCCGGCAGTTTGAAAAGCCGCCATTTCCGGTCCGGCAGGACATTCCGGTGAG
>JALOUA010000206.1 GCA_025457625.1 Akkermansiaceae bacterium | reverse complement strand
TGTTCTCCGCGACGGGCATTTCCGGCGGCATCGACAAGGCGGCCTTCCTCGGGGAACGGGGCGCGGGTTTTCTAACAGTTGGAACCGACGCCCTGCTCTGCCCGGACCAACCGGAGGAGGTGTTTGCGGAAAAACTCGCGCAGGCGCTGGCCGCGCCGCTGCCGGTGCTGGCATGCAACGGCTTCATCCGCCCGGCGCACCTGCGCTGCGTGGGACCGCAGGCGAACCACGACGAGGTGCTCGCCTGGGCCGACATCGCGCTCGGCCGGCTCAGGCGCGTGAATGGGAAGTTCATGGTCTTCGGCAGCGGCGGCGCGCGCCGGATTCCCGATGGATGGCCGCGCGATAAGGCCGAAGAACAATTCGTCGCCCTGCTCAAACGCATGGGCCCGCTGGCGGAAAATCACGGCGTCACCGTCGTCGTGGAGCAGCTCCAGGCATCGGAGTGCAATTTCATCAACCGCATCGGCCACGCCGCATCACTGATCCGCGCCGCCGGCCATCCGCACATCCGCCTGCTGGCCGACCTCTATCACATGGCCCGCACGGGTGACACGCCCGACGACCTCAAGAACGCCATGGACGTGGTGGCTCACATGGAAATCGCCGAAAAGGAAAAGCGCACCTATCCGGGCATCAAAGGCGATGATTTCCGTCCCTTCTTCCGGGTTCTCAAACAAGGCGGCTACCGCGGCGCGATCAGCATCGAGGGCAAGGGCGACGATTCGCAGGTGGCGGCGGCGTTCCGCGAGATCGCGAAACAGGCGGCCGAAGCCTGAACGCCCGTTTTTTCTGTTGCTGGCAGAGATATGCGGACTGGGGTCCGCGCGCCGTCAGACATCCAGATTGCGGACGTTGAGCGCGTTGTCCTCGATGAAGCGTTTGCGGGGTTCGACGATGTCGCCCATGAGCACGTCGAACATCTTGTCGGCTTCGACGGCGTTGTCTTCGTCGAGGCGGACGCGGAGGAACTGGCGGGTTTCCGGATCCATGGTGGTTTCGAAGAGCTGTTTGGCGTTCATTTCGCCGAGGCCCTTGAAGCGTTTGATCTGGACGCCGCGGGCGGCGATTTCGAGCACGCGGGAGAGGATTTCCGGAACGGAGAAAACGGGGATGGCTTTCTGCTTGTCGCCGTCGCCCTCTAACAAATCGAAGAGCGGGGTGTCGTCGTCGGAGAATTTCCGGGTGTCGATGCCGCACTCGTTGAGGCGGGCGAAGATTTTGGCGACGGCGTGGGATTCGTGGAGTTCGTGCAGGTTGGCGCGGCGGGACGGGCCGGTGTGCGCGGCGAGTTCCTCGTCGGTGAGTTGTTCGTCGAAGAGCCGGAGGTCGCGGTTTTCATCGGCATAGACGCGCAGTTCCTCCTCGCTGGTGAAGTAGATCACCGCCTCGTCGTTGCCGGTGCGGACGCGGACCATGTATTCCGGCAGGCGTCCATCGGCGCGGCGGGCGGCGAGGTATTCATTGAAATTGCCGCCGTTGCCCTCGATCGAGCGGGAGTAGCGCGAGAGGGTGGAGAGGTTTTCGAGCACCACCTTGAGTTCGTCCGCCGTGAAGGTGCGCGATTGGTCGTGGGTGCGGACGATGACTTCCGAGGAGCCGAGTTCGATGAGGATCTTGTTGAGTTCGTCGTCGTCCTGCACGTATTCGGCGCGCTTCTTGCGTGTCACAAGGTAGAGCGGCGGCTGCGCGATGTAGAGATAACCGCGTTTCACGAGTTCGGGCATGTGGCGGCAGAAGAAGGTGAGAAGAAGCGTGCGGATGTGGGAGCCGTCCACGTCGGCATCGGTCATGATGACGATCTTGTGGTAGCGGACTTTCTCGATGTTGAAGGAGCCTTCCTGTTCGCCATCGCCGATGCCGGCGCCGATGGCGGTGATCATCGATTGGATTTCCTTGTTCTGGAGCGCGCGGTGCAGGCGGGCTTTCTCGACGTTGATGAGCTTTCCGCGCAGCGGCAGGATCGCCTGGGTGCGGCGGTCGCGGCCCTGTTTGGCGGAGCCGCCGGCGGAGTCACCTTCGACAATGTACAACTCGGACTTCGCGGGGTCGCGCTCCGAGCAATCGGCGAGTTTGCCGGGCAGGCCGCCGCCGGAAAGGGCGGATTTTCTCACCGTCTCGCGCGCCTTGCGCGCCGCGTCGCGGGCACGGGCGGCGTTGACGGATTTTTCGATGACCTTGCGGGCAAGCGCCGGGTTCTCGTCGAAATACTGCATGATGCCTTCATAGACGATCGAGGAAACGACACCCTCGATCTCGGTGTTGACGAGCTTGTCCTTGGTTTGCGAGGAGAAGCGCGGATTCGGCATCTTGATCGAGATCACGCACACGAGGCCCTCGCGCACGTCGTCGCCTGTTAGAGCGGGGTCCTTGTCCTTGAGGATCTTGTTGACCTTGGCGTATTGGTTGATGCCGCGGGTGAGCGCGGTGCGGAATCCCGTCAGGTGCGTGCCGCCGTCGCCATTGGGGATGGAGTTGGCGAAGCAGAGGATCTGGTCGTTGTAGGAATCATTGTATTGGAAGACGACATCGGCGAAGACATCGTCGGTGGTTTGTTTGCCGTCGTAGTCGAGTTCGATCTGGCGCTTGCCGTTGAGGATGACCGGCGACTCGTGGATGACGGTTTTGTTTTCCCCGAGCTGGACGACGAACTCCTCGATGCCTTTTGCATAGAAAAACGAGGTTTTTTTCGCGGACTCCGGGCGTTCGTCCTCGAGGTCGATGGTCAGGCCCGGGTTGAGGAAGGCGAGTTCGCGCAGGCGGGTGGCGAGGCGGTCGAACTTGAACTCGATGGTATCGACGAAAATCGTGGCGTCGGGAAAGAAGGTGATGGTGGTGCCGGTTTTCTTCGGATCAACGTCACCCACGACGTGCAGCGGTTGGGTGGTCTTGCCGCGCTCGAAGCCGATGCGGTGGATTTTCCCGTTGCGCATGATGTCGGCGCGGAACCAGTCGGCCAGCGCGTTGACGCACTTGGCACCGACGCCGTGGAGACCGCCGGAGTATTTGTAGGCACCCTGGCCGAACTTGCCGCCGGCGTGCAGGTTTGTCAGAACGAGTTCGACCGCCGGCATTCCGAACTTCGGATGCATGTCCACGGGGATGCCGCGGCCGTTGTCCGAAATGGAAACCGAGCCATCGACGTGGATGGAGACCTTGATGCGGTTGCAATAGCCGGCGAGATGCTCGTCGATCGAGTTGTCCAGCACTTCGAAAACGCAGTGGTGGAGGCCGCGCTCGTCGGGGTCGCCGATGTACATTCCGGGGCGCTTGCGCACGGCCTCTAGACCTTCGAGTTTGTCGATCTGGGCGGCGTCGTATTGCTGCTCGCTGGCGACCTTGGTGGGGGCTTGTTGGGGCTCGTTCGGATTCTCGGTCATAGGGCGGGCGAAGGGTCCGCAATCCCGCCCCGGGAAACAAGGAACTTCTTGCGAAAAACCGTCTTTTCCGGGGGTCGCCTGTTGATTTGCAACACGCTGATTCACAGTGTTTTGAAAAACCATGAAAACCCGCCTGATGAGGGCTTTCCATTTGGAAAACCGACGCATAGTTTCCGCGCATGCATTCGATGACAGGATTCGGCCGGGGCACGATGGCCACGGACCAGTGGCAGGCCGCGGTTGAAATCAACTCGGTGAACCGCAAGCAGGCGGAGGTGGTCGTGCAGATGCCGCGCGAACTCGCGGAGCTTGAGGCGCGCATCCGCAAAACCGTGCTCGGCGTGGTGTCGCGCGGGCGCATCCAGGTATCCATCAACCTCGAGCGCGGGCCTGCGTCGCTGGCTGCCATTCGCGTGGACGAGGTGCTCGCGCGGGCGTTCGAAAAGGCGTTTTCCGATCTGAGCAAGGCCGTCGGCCATGAGGTGCGGCCCGCCGCCACGGATTACCTGCGCCAGCCGGGGATCCTCAACACCGGCAGTGGCGAGGTGGATGCCGGGGAGGCATGGCTTGCGATCCAACCCGCGCTGGACGAGGCGCTCGCCGCACTCGCCGGCATGAGGGAAAACGAGGGCTCGCACCTGCGCGAGGACCTGCTCAACCGGCTCGGCGTCCTCATGTCGTTCGCGCGGAAGATCGCCACCGAGGCCCCGCAACGGCCGGTCCGCCAGCGCGAGCTGCTCTTCAAACGTCTGCGCGAGGCGGAACTCGCGCTCGATCCCGGAGACGAACGCGTGTTGCGCGAGCTGGCGCTCTTCGCCGACCGCTGCGACATCAGCGAGGAACTCACCCGGCTTGATTCGCACTTCGCCAAATTCCGCGAATACCTCGATGCCGCGGAACCTCCGGGGCGGGCGCTGGATTTCCTCTGCCAGGAGCTGTTCCGCGAGTTCAACACGATCGGCTCCAAGGCCTCCGACGCCGGCATCGCGCAGACGGTTGTGGAGGCGAAAACCGAGTTGGAGAAAATCCGCGAGCAGGTGCAGAACGTCGAGTGATCACACCTTGCCGCCGAAAGCCGCGGCCAGTGACGCGAGATCCGCCGGAGCGGCGCGGTCGGCTGTTAGAATGGCGGCTTTCTGTTTGGAGACGATTTCCGAAACCCCCTTGCGCGAGAGTTCCAGCATGGCGGTCATTTCATCGGAGGAGAAAACCGCCTCCTCGCCGCTGCCCTGCACCTCCACGAAGTCGAGCGTCTCGGTCATCACCACGTTGAAGTCCACCGAGGCGTCCTTGTCCTCCGGATAATTCAAATCGAGCACCGGCACACCCTGATAGACGCCGGCGGACACCGCGGCCACGAGTTTACGGATCGGGAAATCCTTCAGTTTGCCCTCGGCGAAGAGTTTGTTGAACGCGATGGCCATCGCCACGCAGCCGCCGGTGATCGAGGCCGTGCGCGTGCCGCCGTCGGCCTGCAACACGTCGCAATCAATCCATACCGTGCGCTGGCCGATTTTTTTCAAATCCACCACCGCCCGCAGCGCGCGGCCGATCAGGCGCTGGATCTCGGACGAACGGCCGTCGAGTTTGCCGCGGGAAATATCGCGCGGCTTGCGGTCGAGCGTCGAATACGGCAGCATCGAATACTCCGCGGTGAGCCAGCCGCCCTCGACCTTCTGGGCGCGCATCCAGCGCGGCACATCCTCCTCGATCGTCGCGGAGCAGATCACGCGGGTGTCGCCGAAGGAAACCAGCGCCGAGCCGGTGGCATGCGCCGCCACGTTGGGGACAAAGGAAATCGGGCGGAGTTCGTCGTGTTGGCGGCCGTCGGGGCGGGTCATGCGCGGAGTGAATGCCAGCACCTTGCCCGCGGCAAGCCCGGAGCGGCGCCTCAGCCCGCGGGGGTCCATTTTGCGGCGACCGCCGCCCACACGCGATCGACATCGAGTTCGCGCTGGCAGCGCATATCGAGCGGGCATTTTGCCATCAGGCAGGGCGCGCATTCGACGTGGCGGCGCACCACCGCATGGCGCTTGCCGAGCGGGCGTTTCCACTGTGGATCATTCGGGCCGAACAGCGTGACGCAGGTCGCTCCCGCATGCGCCGCCAGATGCGGCAGCGAAGCATCCGCCGCCACCACCAGGCCATGCACCGCGAACACCGGCAGCGCCCCGCCCAGCGGCGACGCGCGGAAAAACTCCACGTCTTCGCCGAGTTCGTGTGCCAACACGTCGGCCATCCCCGTTTTGCGACCCTCCATGCCGGCTACGGTCACCCGCGCGCCGCCCTCCATCAGCCGGCGGCCGATTTCCAACCACCCGTCCAGCGACCATTCGTGGCTTGTGCCGAAATCCGACTCCGGACTCAACAGCACCGCATTGCGCACCGGGTCGACCCCCGTCTCGGCGGGCAGGAAAAACTCCGCCTTGCCGGGTTCCACGCCCATTTCGCCGACGGCGGAGAGGTAGAACCTCACCCGGTGCTCAAGCGGTCCCACCCGTGCCTCCAGTTCGTGGGTGACGCGCCTTTTCAGCCGGGCTTGGGCCGGTCCGAGACGCCGCGGAATCCTCGCAATTTCCATCGCTTCCGCCGCCGGTCCCTGTTCCCAGACCAGCGAGGCCTGCCATTTGCCGGCGATCAAAGGAGCCAGCGCCCGCACCTTGGCCGGGCAATCGACGACGGCGATCCCCGCCAGCGTTTCCCAGAATTCCCTCTGCCCGCCGGGACAAACCACTCCCATTTTCAACCCGGATGCCATCAACGCGCGCAGGGCCGGCACCATGAAACACGCCTCGTCCCAACGCCACGGCGCGGCCACCAGCATGTCTCCTCCTTCGTTGGTCACGCGCCGACCCTATCCGAGCGCCCGCCACGCGGAAACCGCAAAGTCAGTCGATTCCATCCGCTTCCCAAACCTGCGCCGCCTCGGCCTTGGCTTCAGCCAGCAAGTCCAGCGTCCCGTGTTCGCCACACCATCCTTCGATGTAGGACCAGTCGAGCGACTTCCCCTGCACCTGCATGACCGCCACCACATCCTCATAATCCTTGG
>JALOUA010000205.1 GCA_025457625.1 Akkermansiaceae bacterium | reverse complement strand
AGTCACATCCGCAGGCGGCAGGTCCGGTTGTCCGGTGGCCCGCAGATTCCGGATTTCCACCAAGGCATCGGCCTCCGGTTTGGCATAGGTTCCCGCGACATTCACCCGGATGCGCCCGGATGCGCGGGGATCGATCCCCGCGGCGGCCGGCAGCCAGTCCTTGAGTTTCACGAGCGGCAGCACGGAGGATTGCACATCGATTCTAACAGGCCGGTCCTCGTGCGCCATCTGCTCGCGCCACTTGGCAAAATCCGCGGGCAGCGGCAGCCTGGCGGAGCCCGTGAGCAGCTCGACGCCATCGTCCTGCCAGCGCAAGCCGCGCAGATCCAAAAAACCATCCGCCATGCCGGCATCGGCCGAGATGCTTTGCTTGCCCGCACGGACCGCCATGTTTTCGGCCGAGAAACCCCGCGGCCAGTCATAGGTGATGACGCCCCCGCCGGCGATTTCGGGCGTCCCATCACGGAGGATGCGGAAATCGGCGAGCGTGAGGCTGCCAGCGTGCGTCGCGGCCCCGAGGTCGCCGCCGCCGCGCCAATTTCCTGTTAGAACGAGATCGCCGGCGGGCGGCTCGCGGAACACCGCAAGCCAGCGTGCGACGCGCGCGCTTTGCAAGGTGTCGAAGACCGCAGTGCCCTGATAGATGGCCTGTTCCGGCTGCCAACTGGCGTTGAGTTTGGCGCCCTCGGTCTCAAGCTCCGCTTGGATGGCCGCCCCCTTTTGCCAGCTTGCTTTGCTGAAAAGCGTGGCCGCCTCCTCCTTCAGCGCGGGCTTGAGCGTGAGGACGGCCCCGGCCCGCACGGGTTTCCACCCGTCGAGTGACAGATCAAACGTGCCATCCGCCATCGACTGCGGCGCGGGCAGCCGCAAGCCGAGATCCGGATCGCGTTGCGACAAGGTGGCAACCAATCCCGCCAGATCATCCACGCGGAAGGTGCCGCGCAGTTCGCCGGGTTTGAAGTTCCCGCCATCCGCCGGCCGGGGTGCCTCGGCATCGAGCGCAAACGCGGTGCCGCTCGATTGCCCGCTGGCTGCAAGCGTCATGCGGTCGGCTTGCAAGGCGAGATCAAGGCTGAGTTCGGAGGCGTCCCAGCCGGCGGCGCTGAGGTTTTCCAGCAGCAAACGCGCCGCGCCGGTCGCTCGTGAGGGAGCGGGCAGCAGGTTCTCCACGTTGAGTGAAAACGAGCTGAGTTCCGCGCTGGCGGGTATCTCGATCGCGAAATTCTCCGCAATCCAACGACTGTCGAGCCGGCCCTCACGCAGATCCGCGGTCAGCGAGCCGTTGCCTGACGACGCGGAGATCACAAACACCGCATCGTTCATCCGCAGTTGCGCATCGGCAGCAAACGCGCCGTCCTCCGGCAGGCTGACGGCAAGCTCGCGCAATCCGACACCCGGCCATGGATCGAGACGGTCGAGCGCAAGCGAATCGGTGTTCCAGGTGATCCGCGTTTGTTGGGCCGGCCAGACGCGGCCGTCACCCGTGGTCACTTCGGCCAGATCGAGTTCGAAAACCGGTTCGCCGGGCCCATGGCGCAAGCGGCTGGGAGCCAGCATGAAAACCATCGCGTCATCACGCGTGGCCCGCAGGCTGACATTGCGCATGTCGAGCGATAGCGGAATGAGGTGGCCGCGCGCCTTGCGCAGCGAGGCGGCGAATGCTTCGGGATCGAAGGCCGGTTTTTCCCCGGCGGCATCCGGTTTTTCCAATCCGAGCCGCAGGTCGGCGTGCAGACCGTCGATTTCGATCCCGCGGATGCGGCCGGAAAGCAAGCCGCGCATCTGATAGAGAGGGCGCGCGCGGTCCAGCGTGAGCCGCGCGAGCGCGCCATCGGATTCCAGCTTGAGATCCCTCAGCGTCAAGCCGCCGGTGAGACTGCCCTCGAGCGTGAAAGCACCGCGCAGACCGGCTTTTTCGAGGAAGTGACCGGCGATCACCGGCGCGAGCCAGCGCAGGCCCGGGCCGTTGAGCCACAGCCCGCCACCCACCAAAGCCGCCACCAGCAATACCCGGAAGAATTTCCGGCGGAACTGCGGCGGACGCGGCGAGGATTTGGATTCGGTGGATGTCAAACCGTCATCAAGCTCACCCGATTCCACCGCCGGGTCAATCACGCGTAGCTGCGGATCGAGGCTTTCACCTCTTCATAGACGAGCGGCTCCTTGTGCAGGATGGGCGCGCTGTCGGTGCCTTTGTATTCCCAACAGGAAACATAGGAGAATTTGTCGTCATGGCGTTTGGCCTCGCCGGCCTGGGTGCTGCCGGCGATGACTTCCGGATCGTGGTCGAAGAATTGGTGCTCGACGCGGAAGTGGCCGCCGCAGGATTCCTCGCGATCGAGCGCGTCGTAGCACATGACTTCGCCGAATTCGAGGAAGTCGGCGACGCGGCCGGCTTTTTCGAGTTCCATGTTGGCGTTGTCGCCGGAGCCGGGGATGAGCACGTTGTTCCAGAATTCCTCGCGGATTTTCGGGATGACTTCGAGCGCCTTGGTGAGCCCCTCGCGGGAGCGCGCCATGCCGCACTCGTCCCACATGATCTTGCCAAGCTCGCGGTGGAAGGAGTCCACGGTGCGCCTGCCCTTGATGGAAAACATCCTGGAAACACGCTCGCGGGTTTCCTGTTCGACCTGCTTGAACTCGGGCGCCGCGGTGCTGACGGTGCCGGGTTTCTGCGTGACGAGATAGTTGGCGATGGTGGTGGGGATGACGAAATAGCCGTCGGCAAGCCCCTGCATCAGGGCGGAGGCGCCGAGGCGGTTCGCGCCGTGGTCGGAGAAGTTCGCCTCACCCAGCACGTGCAGGCCGGGGATGTTGGACATCAGGTTGTAGTCCACCCACAGGCCGCCCATGGTGTAGTGGACGGCGGGATAAATCATCATCGGTCCCTTGTAAGGATCCTCGCCGGCGATCTTCTCATACATCTGGAAGAGGTTGCCGTAACGGGCGCGGATCGTGTTTTCACCGAGCCGCTTGGTGGCGTCGCGGAAATCCAGATAGACACCGAGGCCGGTGGGGGCCACGCCGCAACCGTCATCGCAAACCTCCTTGGCGGCGCGCGAGGAAATGTCGCGCGGCGCGAGATTGCCGAACGAGGGGTATTTGCGCTCGAGGAAGTAGTCGCGGTCGTCTTCGGGGACGTCGGCGGCGGAGATTTTTTTCTCGCGGAGTTTGGCGGCGACTTCGCGGGATTTGGGTGCCCAGATGCGGCCGTCGTTGCGCAGCGACTCGGACATCAGCGTGAGCTTGGATTGATAGTCGCCGCTGACCGGGATGCAGGTCGGGTGGATCTGGGTGTAACAGGGGTTGGCGAAGAGGGCTCCGCGTTTGGCGGCGCGCCACGCGGCGGTGACGTTGCAGCCCATCGCGTTGGTGGAGAGGAAAAAGACGTTGCCGTAGCCGCCGGTGGCGAGGATGACCGCATCCGCGGAGTGGGAGGAGATTTCTCCGGATACGAGATCGCGGACGACGATGCCCTTGGCGTGGCCGTTGACGAGCACGAGATCGAGCATCTCGGTGCGCGGATACATTTTCACGCCGCCCTTGTGGATTTCCTTCTCAAGCGCCTGATAGCAGCCGATGAGCAACTGCTGCCCGGTCTGGCCGCGGGCGTAGAAGGTGCGCGATACCTGGGAACCGCCGAACGAGCGGTTGTCGAGCAGGCCGCCGTATTCGCGGGCGAAGGGCACGCCCTGGGCCACGCACTGGTCGATGATGGAGTTGGACACCTCGGCAAGGCGATAGACGTTGGCCTCGCGGGCGCGGAAGTCGCCGCCCTTGATGGTGTCGTAGAAGAGGCGGCGCACCGAGTCGCCGTCGTTCTGATAGTTCTTGGCGGCGTTGATGCCGCCCTGCGCGGCGATCGAGTGGGCGCGGCGCGGGCTGTCCTGATAGCAGAAGCACTTCACCTGATAGCCCAACTCGGCGAGCGAGGCGGCGGCGGCTCCGCCGGCGAGGCCGGAACCGACGACGATGACGGAGAACTTGCGCTTGTTGGCCGGGTTGATCAGCTTGGAATCCATCTTGTGCCTGGACCATTTTTGTTCAAGCGGACCCGAGGGGATTTTGCTGTCGAGAGTCATGGGGTTGGATATTGGAGATTGAGGATTGATGATGATGGACCGGAGCAACGGGTCATCCGCCGAATCCGAACAGGAGAATGGCGACGGGGATCGAAACGAAGCCGATCCAGATGAAGGCCGCGTAGCCGATGGAGATCTGTTGCAGGGTGGCGGCGGATTTTTTCGAGCGCAGGCCGAGGGTTTGGAAAACCGATTGGAAGCCGTGGACCAGGTGCGAGGCGAGGAAGGTCATGGCGATGATGTAAAACGCGCTGACATACCAGACGGAGAAGCCATCGATGACCATCAGCCAGGCGTTGTGCGCCTCCTTGCCGTCCACCGTGGTTTTGTAGCGGTCGAGCGTATCATACTCGTTGCCGACGCGGGCGGTGAAGTGGAGGATGTGGTAGATGAAGAAAAGGAGGATCGTGAGGCCGGTGAGGATCATGTAGCGCGACGAAGCGGATGCCTGGATGGTGGCCGGATGTTCGTAAGCCTTGCGCGCGGCCCTGTTCTGCCGGGTGAGCTGGATGGTGGCGATGATGTGCGCCGCCAGCATGACCAGCATGACGATGCGGAAGGCCCAGATGCCCGCGCCGTGGGCCATGTGGTGGAGGAAGTAGGCGTAGGAATTGAACGCCTCCGGTCCCATGAAGACCACCAGGTTCCCGACCAGGTGCCCCGCGAGGAAAAGCAGCAGGAACAAGCCGGTGAGGGCGACGACGAGTTTTTTCCCGATGGAGGAGGACCAGTAGGTGGCGAGACAGCGGGTGAGGGCGTTCATGACGGAGAAAAAGAAAGTGCCGCGCGGGCGCGCGGAGAATGAGGCACGCGGTGCCGGCTTTTCAAGAGGAGACTCCCGAAGCGGCAGGATCAATCATGGGAATGGCAGGATATGCGGAGTGCGGGAAGCGGTGCGCCACGGCAAAGCACGGATGCGGCCACAACGGTGGATTGCCGGCCAGGGCCTCAAAAACAGCGAGGAGTGGGAATTCCCCGCGCGTCGGCGAGGACCTTGGAAGGCACCCGACCGCATGGCGGACGCGAATGCAACGCATGGAGCGGCGCTCTGCGAGCGTCGGGGAATTTCCCGTGCAGCGGGTCTTCCTCCGGAAAAATCCAGCGGCGGTCATAGACGCGCCGCTACAGCAGGGCATTTCCCGCTTTCCAGCGCGCCGGTTCCGGGGTTATGGTGCGGAAGAACGAAGACCGCCGACTCCTCACGGAGCCGACGGCCCTTGTTACAAACCGCGGTGCGGCGTTGCTTGATTCAACTTCCTACGGTCGGGATCAGGCAACGTTCGCATCCACGGCGGGTGTGGCACCCTTGCGCGTGAGGCCGCTTTTCCGCTCGCTTTTCCGGACGTATCCGAGCGCACGGTAGAGCGGACTGTCGGGACCGAATCCGGGTGTTCCCCTCACGGAGTTCACGACCAGATCCAGCAGGTCCGTGGCAGCCATGTCGGCATCCGCCTTTGCGGATTTCTTGCCGTCCAGTTGCAACTCAAGCGTGGCGATGTCCGCACGCAGGGAAAGAGGGAGCCCGGAGGCTTCCTCAAACTCCGCGAGGTCCATTCCCGCAAAAGTCGCAGTCGGAGCCAATTCGCGCCACGCGGCCCGGAACGTCATGATCCGGTCCATCACTGATGGTGTGATTCTGGGCATTTGATTTGGTTTCTACTGTTGGTTTCAAGACGGGCGCTGCAACTTCGACCTGCGTCGTCCGCTTCCGTCCGGCGGTGCATCCATACACCACGGATCGGTTATAACATGCCCTAGGAAGGATTTCGGGCGATTTTGGCCGAAATTCGCGGAAAAATATCGGCCTAAAAATTGCAAGTCGTTGACTTCCAGTTGGAAATAAAAATATCAAATTTTTTCAAGAAGCACCATTTTCCGGGCGAAAATCGCATTTGCCAACGCATTTTCCACCTAACAGAAAGCGTCTTTTCCCCTGGGAGATTTTCAATTCTCCAAGGGAACAAGACCAATGTCCTCGGGAGTCCGGCTTTGCTCTCAAGGAACGAGCGCCAACGCCCGGGGAGATCGTGTGGTTTCCCACGGATCTCACCCGCATTCCGTGGGTAAGGGTTCGTCATCCCAGGGAGATGGACTGAACTCCCACGGAGGCGGGTCTGTGTCCCAAGGAGAGGCGCTGAACTCCCAAGGAACCAAGTCAGCATGTAGCGGCGCTCTATGAGCGTCGAGGCTGATGAGATGCGCGGAGCTTCTTCATTGGCTTTTCTTTTGCATTTCGGCCTCGCGGCTAGTTAGCGACGGTCGCAGACCGCCGCTACAGTTCCGCATGGGCCACGAACTCATGCTCTTCTTCCGTTAGGGCTTGCCCCAAAATCCACGGCCGCCGTCCTTGGCCTTTTTCTCCATCCGTTCCAGATCCTTCATGA
>JALOUA010000017.1 GCA_025457625.1 Akkermansiaceae bacterium | reverse complement strand
GCGTCTGGCGGTGATTCCGAGCACGCCGCCGCCGCCGATCGCCGGCGAGAGCGCCATCGTGGTGGATTACCAGAGCGGCCGCGTGCTTTACGCCAAGAACGCCGATGTCCCGCGCGCCGTGGCCAGCACCCAGAAAATCATCACCGCGCTCTGTGTGCTGGACGCCGGCAACATCGACAAACCGGTGACCATCGCGGCATCCGACGGCGCCTGCGAACCGACCAAGCTGGGCCTCAAGGCGGGGGAGACCTACTCGCGCCGCGACTTGCTGAAAGTGCTGATGGTCAAGAGCGCCAATGATGTGGGTCGGGCGCTGGCACGCGACGTGGGCGGCAGCCAGGAGGCGTTCGCCGGCATGATGAACCACAAGGCGGCCTCGCTCGGCATGCGCAACTCGAATTTCCGCAATCCACACGGCCTGACCGAACCGGGGCAGTATTCCACCGCACGTGACATGGCCATCGCCGCGCGTGCCGCCTACCGCAGTCCGCTGCTGCGTTCCTACGTCTCCACCAAGGCCTACACTTTCCGGTTCAGCAACGGCCGCACCCGCCTGTTGGAAAACACCAACAAGGTGCTCAAGACCCTGCCTTACTGCACGGGCATGAAAACCGGCACCACCAATGCCTCCGGCCGCTGCCTGGTATCCACCGGCACGCTCAACGGCCGCTCGGTCGTCGTTGTCGTCCTCAAGTCCAACTCGGCGAATGTCTGGTCGGATTCCAGCAAGCTGCTGAGCTGGGCGCTCGAGCATCCGCCCGCCGCGTCCTGACCCAGACCATGAGCGGACCCGCCGAAGAACTGCGGAAACTCGAGGCGCAGGGGCTGTTGCGCGGCTTGGTGCCTCTGGAGTCGCCCGCCGGCCCGCGGGTCGTCCGCGGCGGTCGTGAATTGTGGAACTTCGCCTCCAACGATTATCTGGGCCTCGCCCGCCACCCGGAGGTCGAAGCGGCGATGATCGAGGGCGTGCGGCGCTTCGGCGCGGGGGCCGCGGCATCCCGGCTGGTGTGCGGCACGCTGCCGCCGCATCGTCTGTTAGAGGAAGCGCTGGCGGAGGCCAAGCAAACCGAAGCCGCCCTGGTGTTCCCGTCGGGTTTCACCACCGCGCTGGGCGTCGTGCCCGCCATCGCCGGCAAGGGGGATTTCGTCGTGTTGGACAAACTCTGCCATGCCTGCCTGATCGATGCGGCGAGGCTTTCCGGAGCCACCCTGCGCGTGTTTCCCCACAACGATCTCGGCAAGCTCGGCAGGCTGCTTTCATCCATCCGCGCCCGTGATGCCGGGGCGCGCGTCCTGGTGGCCACCGAGTCGGTCTTCAGCATGGATGGCGATCTTTGCCCGCTGGCGGGCATCGTCGATCTAACGGAAAATCACGGCGCGCTGCTGCTGCTCGACGAGGCGCATGGTTTCGGCGTGCTGGGCGAACACGGCATGGGCCTGGCCGAGCGCGAAAACCTGCAACACCGCATCGCCTTCCAGATGGGCACGCTCAGCAAGGCCGCCGGGCTTGCCGGCGGCTATCTCGCCGCCTCGCGCGAGTGGATCGACCTGCTGGTGAACCGCGCCCGCCCTTTCATCTACTCGACCGCGCCGCCGCCCGCGCTGGCGCATGCCGCGCTCGCCTCGCTGGCCCTCATCCGCTCGGAGGATGGCCGGGCATTGCGCCGGAAACTCTCTAACAACATCTCGGTCATGGGCAAACCGCCGGCCGCCATCATCCCGCGGGTGATCGGCTCCAACGAAGCGGCGCTGGCGGCCTCCGCGTCACTGGCGGAGCGGGGATTCATGGTGCCGGCGATCCGTTTCCCCACCGTCCCGCGGGGCACCGCGCGCTTGCGCGTGAGTCTTTCCGCCGCCCACCCGCCGGAGGCTGTCGCGGCGCTTGCCGGAGCGATTGCGGGATTGGCGTCCACCACACAGCCCCGGCATCATGAGTGACGAGCCACCCCGCCCGACGCGGCGCAAGCGATACGGCGGCAAGTATCCGCGGCGCTTTGAGGAGAAATACAAGGAACACGATCCCGCGCGCCATGCGGAGACGGTGGCCAAGGTCATCGCCTCCGGCAAAACTCCCGCCGGTTCCCATCTGCCGGTCATGCTGGACGAATGCCTTGACGCGCTGGCCTTGCGGCCGGGCATGACCGGCGTGGACTGCACGCTCGGCCATGGCGGCCACGCGCGGCGTATCCTGGAGCGCATCACCCCGGGCGGAAAACTGTTAGGTCTGGATCAGGATCCCGTCGAACTGCCGAAGACGGAACGGCGTCTGCGCGAGGCGGGTTTCGATGAGGATGGCTTCGAGGCCGTGCGTTCGAACTACGCCGGAATCGCGAAAGTCCTCGCTGGCAGGACGGTGGATTTCATCCTCGCGGACCTCGGCTGTTCGTCGATGCAGTTCGACGATCCATCGCGCGGCTTCAGTTTCAAACACGCCGGCCCGCTCGACATGCGCATGAACCCGCAGCGCGGACTCTCCGCCGCGGAGTGGCTGGCGCGCGTGACGCCGGAAAAACTCGAACTCGCCCTGCATGAAAACGCCGATGAACCGCAGGCCGCGGCCCTCGCCGCCGCGCTGGCGGGCCAATCCTTCGGCACCACGCTGGATCTCGCCGAAGCCGTTAGAAAGGCGGCGGGCGCGGCGGACGCCGGTCTCACCGTGCGCCGTATTTTCCAAGCCGTCCGCATCGCGGTGAACGAGGAGTTCGTGGCGCTCGACGCGTTTCTGCGCGTGTTCCCGGCCTGTTTGAAACCCGGCGGCCGCGTGGCGATTCTCACCTTCCACTCCGGTGAGGACCGGCGGGTGAAGAAGGCATTCCAAGCCGGCTTGCGCGAGGGGATTTTTTCCGCAACCAGCGACGGTGTGACCACCGCCGGGGCGGAGGAACGCCGGCTCAACCCCCGCAGCGCTCCCGCCAAACTCCGCTGGGCGGTGCGGGCGTGAGATTTCAGTCGCGGACGCGTTGCAACGCCATGTCTCACAAACCGGCGGGTCGCGATTTTTGGACTTCCTGTGAGCGTCCCGGGCCATTATGCATCCGCAAGTTCCAAGACCCATGGCCAAATCATCCAAATCCACCGCCCAGTCGTATTCCTCAGCCAAAGCCCGCTACGCCGGAATGGGCGTCGATACCGAAGCCGCAATGGCCGCGCTCGCCCGCATCCCGATCTCGCTCCACTGCTGGCAGGGCGATGACGTCGGCGGCTTCGAAAACACCGGCGAAGGCCTCAGCGGCGGCATCGCGGTGACCGGCAACTACCCCGGCAAGGCCCGCACGCCCGATGAACTCCGCGCGGACCTCGACACGGCGCTCTCGCTCATCCCCGGCAAACACCGCCTCAACCTCCACGCGTTCTACGGCGAGTTCGGCGGCAAAAAGGTGGACCGCGACGAGATCGAGCCCAAACACTTCAAAGGCTGGATCGACTGGGCGAAAGCCAACGGCATGGGCATGGATTTCAACCCCACCTGCTTCTCCCACCCGAAGGCGGCGGATGGTTTCACGCTCTCTCATCCGAAAAAAGCGATCCGCGATTTCTGGATCGAGCACTGCGTCCGTTCGCGTGAAATCGGCGCGGCCATGGGCAAGGCGCTCGGTTCGCCGACCGTCACCAACGTCTGGATTCCGGACGGCTACAAGGACACTCCGGTGGACCGGCTCGCACCGCGCCAGCGGCTCGCCGACTCGCTCGACAAGGTGTTCGCCAAACCCCTCAACCCGAAGCACCACCTCGACGCGGTCGAGTGCAAGCTGTTCGGCATCGGCAGCGAGAGTTATGTCGTCGGCTCGCATGAGTTCTATATGGGATATGCCATCAGGAACCAGAAGCTCCTCTGTCTGGATGCCGGCCATTTCCATCCCACCGAGGGCATCGCCGACAAGATCTCGTCGGTGCTGATGTTCGTGCCGGAAATCCTGCTGCACGTCAGCCGCGGCGTGCGCTGGGATTCCGACCACGTCGTCACGCTCGACGACGCGCTCCAATCAATCGCCTCCGAACTCGTTCGCAACAATCTGCTCTCCCGCACGCACATCGGCCTCGATTTCTTCGACGCCAGCATCAACCGCATCGCCGCATGGACGATCGGCACGCGCAACACGCTCAAGGCCCTGCTGATCGCCCTGCTCGAACCGCCCGCGCTGCGCGAGGCCGAGAAATCCGGCGATCTCACCACCCGCCTCGCGCTGATGGAGGAAGCCAAAGGCCTGCCGTGGGGCGCGGTCTGGGACGCCTGGTGCGAATCGCAGAACGTCCCCTCCGGCACCAGATGGCTCGACGAGGTCAAGCATTACGAATCCTCTGTATTGAGCAAACGCGGCTGATCCGACAGAAACATCCATTCCTAACAAAATCCATCCATGAATCCTCTTCTCGGTGTTGTTTTCCACTGGCTCGGCGGCCTGGCTTCCGGTTCGTTCTATGTTCCCTACAAGGGTGTCAAAAAATGGTCGTGGGAGACTTACTGGCTCGTCGGCGGGTTTTTCTCCTGGATCATCTGCCCGTGGCTTTTCGCCACCCTGATGACCGAGGACGTGGTCGGCGTGCTCAAAAGCCAATCCGCCGCCACGCTCGGCTGGACCTATCTTTTCGGGATGCTGTGGGGATTCGGCGGCCTGACCTTCGGTCTGGCGATGCGCTACCTCGGCATGTCGCTTGGCATGGGTGTGGCGCTCGGCTACTGCGCGGCGTTCGGCACCCTGCTGCCGCCGCTTCTCAAGATCTTCATGCCGGATATCCCGGTTGGCGAATCGCTCACACAAATCGCCGCCACCCATCCCGGCAAGATCACGCTTCTTGGAGTGGCCGTCTGCCTCGCCGGCATCTGGATCGCCGCGATGGCCGGAGCCACCAAGGAGAAGGAAATGCCCGCCGAACAAAAGCGGAAGTCGATCAAGGAGTTCAACTTCAAGAAGGGCTTGCTGGTAGCCACCTTCTCGGGCGTGATGAGCGCCTGTTTCAGCTTCGGCCTGACCGCCGCCGAGCCGATCGGCAAGTCCTCCATCGCCGCAGGCACGGTCGATCTCTGGTCGGGACTGCCCGCTCTCATCGTGGTGATGTTCGGCGGATTCACCACCAACTTCGTCTGGTGCGTGCTGCTCAACATCCGCAACGGCACCGGCTATGAATACCTTGCCAGCGAGCAGAGGCTCCCCACGCACGGCAAGGACGGCAGTGTGCTGGAAAACCCGATCGACGCGCCCTCCGAGGAAGTCGTTTCGCGGTCCCCATCCACCGAATCGGCCGACCGCCGGATTCCGCGTCTCAGAAACCTCTTCTTCTCCGGCCTGGCCGGCACCACTTGGTATTTCCAATTCTTCTTCTACTCGATGGGCCACATCCGGATGGGTGGATCGGACCCCGAGGGATTCGGCTTCTCCTCATGGACGCTGCACATGGCCAGCATCATCATCTTCAGCACCATGTGGGGCTGGATCTTCAAGGAGTGGAAGGGTTCCAGCAAGAAAGCCCACATGCTCATCGCCGCCGGCATCATCACGCTCATCCTCTCCACCGTCATCATCGGCTACGGCACCTATCTCAAGGGAGCAGGTGGCGGCGGACATTGAGCCACGGTCCGTATTCCTCTTCAGGCTCAACCGTTCGGAACGGCGGCGCGGATGCCTGCGGCCAGTTCGTGAAAGGCGGCGGACACCTTGTTCAGGTCCGGCGGCAGCAGGGCGACGGGCCGGCCGGCGTCGCCTCCCTCGCGGGTGGCGATGTCGATGGGGATGCGGCCTAACAGCGGGAGGTTGAGGGCTTGCGCCTCGCGCACGCCGCCGCCATCGCCGAAGAGATGATATCTTTTCCCGGCGTCGCACTCGAACCACGCCATGTTTTCGATCAGGCCGAGGATCGGCACGTTCACTTTGGCGAACATGGAGACCGCCTTGCGCGCGTCGATGAGCGCCACCTCCTGCGGCGTGGTGACGATCACCGCGCCATCCACGCTGACGGTTTGCACGATGGTGAGCTGGATGTCGCCGGTGCCGGGCGGCAGGTCGAGTATCAGGTAGTCGAGTTCCCCCCACGCGACCTGGCGCAGGAACTGCTGGGTGTAGCGGGTGGCCATCGGGCCGCGCACGATCACGGGCGAGCTGTCCTCTAACAAAAATCCCATCGACATCAGTTTGACGCCGCAGGCCTCCAGCGGGATGATTTCGTCCTGGTCGTTGGCCATCGGGCGTTCGCTGATGCCGAACATTTTGGCCATCGACGGGCCGTAGAGGTCGCAATCGCAGAGACCGACCCTGTCACCGGTGGCGGCGAGGGCGACGGCGAGGTTGGAGGCGACGGTGGATTTGCCGACGCCGCCCTTGCCGGAGGCCACGGCGATGATGTGTTTCACGCCGGGGATCGAGGATTTGCCGACCGAGCCCGCCCCGGCCGCGGCGGCGGGGGCGTCCTTGATGCGGATGTCCACCTTGACCGCGCCGACGTCGGGCAGGGTGTCCAGAATGGCGTGGCAGTCATGGAAAATCTGTTCGGGGATTTTGGGATCGCGCGTCTGCACTTCGATGGCCACGGTGGTCTGGCCGGGGTCGCAGGTGATCTCCTTGACGAGGCCGAAGGAGACGATGTCGCGGGAAAAACCGGGGTAGCGGACCTGGCGGAGGGCGTCGCGGATGAGTTCGGGTGTCATGGCGGGCTATTTGACGCGCGTTCGACCGTCCGCGCAAGCGATAGTCCTTACTTCAACTCCCGGCGCAGCTCGGTAATGCCGTCGCGGATCTCGTAGGCGGAGCTGCGGATGTGCGCGAGCGCGGCGAGTTGGTCCGGATCGCCCTCGCTGGCCATCAGTTGCTGGCAGCAGCCGACGGCTTCGTTGAGCCAGTTGAGGCAGCGTTTCAGAATCGCGAGCACGTAGCCGGTTTCCGGTTCATAGCCGCTGCCGCGCTCGTTGAGCGCGCCGGCGAGTTTGCCGCTGACCTGGAGCAGGCAGGAGATGAGCTGATAGGCGGGCGTGCCCGGGCCGGTATCGCCGGGCACGACGTCCATGGCGCGCATTGCGAGTTCCTGCGCGCGCATCTGCAGCGGGTGGCTCTCGATGTCGTCGAAGTTCCAATCATCGCCATCGGCTTCGGCAAGTTCCCCGTCGTCGTCGCCGGTTTCATCGTCGAAATCCGCATCGTCATCCGATTCGAAGTCGTCATCATCGCCGGCGAAGTCATCCTCGCCCGCCTCGTCGCGATCGGCGAGCGCGTCCAGCAGGCCGTCCCAACCCATGACGAAGGCCTCCTTGCGCTCGCTGTCGGCGTCGTCCATGTATTTTTCGAGCACTTCCTGATAGGCATCCGTCAGGCGGTCGGATTCCTTGAGGCGTTCCTCCCAGTCGAACTCATCGAGCTCACCGGCATCTTTGGCGTCATCCTGTGCCGGTTCGCGGCGCTGGATGACCTGGGCCATGAAGTCGCGCATGGCCTGGAGGTTGGCGAGTTTCTGCGCCTCCTCGGCATCCTCGTCCATCTCCCACTCGTGGGGGCAAACCTCGAGCTGATAGGCTGCGGACTCGATGACCACCCGGCCGTTCGCCTCGCTGAACCATTCGAGATACAGCGTGTTCTTCCACTCGTAGGGGATTTCCGACTTGTTCTGATAGAGCCGTTGGAATTCCTCCTCGCCCACCAGCGGGATTTTGTTTTTGCGGGACGCGGTGATGTCTCCGACGATGCCGGTCTGGTGGGTGGCCAGTTCCTTGAAATCGCCATGGCCGGCGGGTTGGGGGTTCTTGAAAAGCAGGCGGGTGCCGGCCAGGTCGCGCCAGCAATCGCCGACCAGCGAGAGGACCAGCGGTTCCGCCCGGCCCTCCAGCCAGATGCGCCCGCTGGTCCGGCCCTCGACGGTGTTGTCGATCTCGCCGCGGACCACCGCTTCTTCGATTCTCCATGCCATGGCGGTGATTTTCCTCAGCTTGCGGGCACCCCGTCAAGCCGTGGTGCGCGGCGCTCAATACGGGGTTTTTCCCGGCATGTCGGCGTATTCGCGGATCAATCCCAGTGCCTCGCTGCGGCACAACTCGTGTGCGCGGATGGTCCGCTGCTCCGCTGGCAGGCACATCTGGCGGTGGAATTCGCGGTCGTCGAAGCCGATCCGTTCGGCGTCCTCCACGCGGAATCCGTAGTGGATTGCGCTGATGCGCGCCCATTGGATGGCACCCAGGCACATCGGGCACGGCTCGCCGGTGGTGTGGATTTCACAGTCTTCCAGGGCAAATGTTCCGAGCCGGGCGCAGGCATCGCGGATGGCGACGATCTCGCCATGAGCCGTGGGATCATTGCCGGAGAGCACCTGGTTCCATCCTTCGCCGATGATTTCCCCATCGCGCACGATCACGGCGCCGAAGGGTCCGCCATCACCGCGCAACATGCCTTGGCGCGCCAGTTCGATGGCCCGCTTCATGAATGATTCCCTGCTTGTCATGCCGGCAAAGCTGACAGGAATGGCCGTCGGATCAAGGCGATAGCGTCATCCGGAATCCCGCGGCGCGCCGCGGCGGAATGTAAGCGCTCAACGGATGGGCGTTGGGCGATGCTGGCGGCCGGAGGTGGGCGCATGTTGGCCGGGCTGTGGCGGGAGAATCCGGGGTGCCGTGCCCGGATTGATAGCACCGGCCTTATGTGCTGAATTTCCGGGAATCCGGAATCAGACGTGGCACGGGAGAAAGAATGAGAGCGGCATCAGCCGCAGCCATGCGGCGGTGTGTCCGGATCCCGCCGGGAGCGGAGAGACGCCCGGGCACCGGCGTGGGCATCCCAAGCCTCATCCGCCCGGTGCGGGTTGATCCACCCATCGCCTCGGCTTGAGGGCATTGGAGCGAAGTCCGCGCGCCGATGGTCAGGCCTTGCCGAAGATGGTCTGGCCGGTGGACTTGAGGTCGTCGCAGGCGGTTTTCATGCGCTCGCAGAGACCGAGTTCGCCCTTCTTGAGATAGGAGCGGGGATCGTAGGTCTTCTTGTCGCCGACCTCGCCGTCGATCTTGAGCACGCCCTCGATGTTCTGGCACATGTGGGTGACGATCGGTCGGGTGAACGCGTATTGCGTATCGGTGTCGATGTTCATCTTCACGACGCCGTAGTCGAGGGTTTCGCGGATTTCGGAGAGGGCGGAACCTGAGCCGCCGTGGAAGACGAGGTCCATCTCGGCGGCCGCGCCGTGTTTGTCGGTCACCGCTTTCTGGCCGTCGCGCAGGATGGTGGGCTTGAGCTTCACCGCGCCGGGTTTGTAGGCGCCGTGGACGTTGCCGAAAGTGGCGGCGAAAAGGAAACGGCCGATCGGTTGCAGCGCCTCATAGACGGCGACCATGTCCTCGGGCGTGGTGTAGAGTTTTTCGGCAGGCACGCCGGAAGTGTCGTGACCGTCCTCCTCACCGCCGACGACGCCGGCCTCCACTTCGAGGATGATGTCGAGGTCCGCGCATTCCTTGAGCAGGGCTTTGGAGAGCGCGAGGTTTTCGGCAAGCGGCAGCTCGGAGGCGTCGAGCATGTGGCTTTGGAAAAGCGGACCCTTGCCCTCGGCGATGCGTTTTTTGGAGGCGGCGAGCAGCGGGCGCAGGAAGGAATCCACTTTTTTCGGCTGGCAGTGGTCGGTGTGCAGGCCGATGAGCACGTCGTATTTCTCCGCGAGGAGGTGGGCGGCTTCGGCGAGCACGATGGCCCCGAAGGCGGCATCCTTGACGGCGGTGCCGGAAGCGAATTCCCCACCGCCGGTGGAGACCTGGATGATGCCGTCGGACTTGGCCTCGGCGAAGGCGCGCAGGGCGCCGTTGATGGTGATGACCGAAGTGACGTTGATGGCCGGATAGGCGTAGCCGCCTTTCTGGGCGGCATCGAGCATGGCGCGGTATTGCGCGGGGGTTGCGATTGGCATGGCGGCATCGAAGTAAACGCTCCGGCGCGCGCCGACAAGCCGTAATCGGCTGAATTTCCCGCGTTTTCTCTCATCACGACGGCGGCTTGCCTTTGGCTTGCAAAACCTCCGCCGGCGGCCATGGTTGGCGCCGATGATGAATGCCCCCGAATCGATTGTCTGCAAGCCGACCCCGTGGTTCCTGTTCCGGGCCGCGGTGATGCTGCTGTTGTTCGGCGGTTTTGCGGGCTGGTTCTATCTGGACGCCTCCATCGGCTACAAGAAGAAGAACCTGGTGTATTATCTGCACCAGACCTTCGAGCACGCCAGCGGCGAGTTTTCCCGGATGAACAGCGAGGGCGCGCTCACCGCGGAGGCATGGAAATCCCATGCCGCAGGGCAATCGGTGCGTCTTCCCGAGGATGTTTCGGTGCTGCCTGCCGATCTGAAGCTGCCGATGCCGTGGCCGGAAATCCTCCATGACTACGAGAAGATGAAGCCGCTGAACTGGAAAAAACTCTGGCTCGACTACACCGCCGGCGAAGGCCTGCCCGCCGAGCCCGCCGAGCAACCCTACGACGCCCGCAAGATCGGCGAACAATGGGTGGGGATGTGGGTTTGTCTGGCACTCGCGCTCGCCGCGCTTTTCGTCCTCGTGCGCACGCTGGGCCGCTCGATCCGCGCGGATGGCGAGGCACTCACCACCCAGCAGGGCCGCCGCATCCCCTATGCCGACCTCAAGACGCTCGACCTGCGGAAATGGGAAACCAAGGGCCTGGCTTTCCTCGATTACGACGGCGCTTCCGGCAAGGGCCGCGTCCGCATCGACGGCCTCACCTACGGCGGATTCAAAAAGGACGAGGGCGAGCCGGCCGAACAACTCATGCGCCTGATCCGATCGCGCTTTTCCGGCGAAATCCTCGAATACGCGCCGGTCCTCGCGGATTCCGCCGCCAGCGCGGACAAGCCCGGGGACGCCTGACCACGAATTCCGCCCGCGCCGGGTTTTTCTCTTCCATTTATTTTCGGGGTTGCAACATTCCGCCCGCAAGCGCTAAGCACCCGCAACGCCAACCAACAACCACTGCAACTCATGTCAGACAAAAGCATCGAAGACCGCGTAAAGGACATCATCGTCGATCAACTCGGCGTCAATGCCGACCAAGTGACCCCCGAAGCCAAATTCGTCGAGGACCTCGGCGCCGACTCGCTCGACACCGTCGAACTGGTCATGGCCTTCGAGGAGGAGTTCGACATCGAGGTGCCGGATGAGGAAGCCGAGAAACTCCAGGCGGTCGGCGACGTCATCACCTACATCACCAGCCAGCAGGGCTGATCCGGCGCAGGCATCATTTTCCAATCAAGGCGGAGTCCGACACGGGCTCCGCCTTTATTTCGTGGGGAAATCAGACGATTCAGATGAATCCCGTTGGGATTGGATGTCGCTTCTGGATAGATGCGTGGGGCCTACGGCTTCAACTGAATTTCCAGTCGTGTTCGTCGAGCTCGCAGAGGCAGGCGGCGAGCAGGCGGATGCAGGCGGCGATGTCCTCCTTGTGGCAGGATTCGATGGTCTGGTGGATGTGGCGGGTGGGGACGGAAATCGCGCCGGCGATGCTGCCGCCGGCGGTCATGCGCTGCAGGCTGGCGGTGTCGGTGCCGCCGCCCGAGAGGATTTCCGGCTGCCACTTGATTTTCCGGCGCTTGGCCGTGGCTTTCATGAATTCGACCATGCGGTAGTCGCAGATGACCGAGGAGTCCATGATCTTGATGGCCGCACCCTCGCCGAGGGCGGTGCAGCGTTCCTGGGGTGTGGAACCGGGCACATCATAGGCGATGGTGGTGTCCAGGCCGAAGGCGAAATCCGGCTGGATTTCAAGGGTGGATGCCTGGGCGCCGCGCAGGCCGACTTCCTCCTGCACGGTGAACACCGCGTAAAAATCGTAACATGGCCGCGTCCGGCTTTTGGCGAACTTGCGCAATGTCTCGATGAGCACGAACACCGAGGCGCGGTTGTCCAGCGACTTCACATTCACGCAGTGGCCCAGTTCGATGAGCGGCGAGTAACGCGTGATGAAATCACCCACGGCGACGAGTTTGCGGACCTCGGTTTTGGTCAGGCCGGTGTCGATGAAGAAATCCTTGATCTCGATCTTCTTGTTGCGCTCGTCCTGCGACATGAGGTGCACCGGCTTCGCGCCCATCACGCCCATCAGGTCCTTGCGGCCGTGGATGATCACGCGCTGGGAGGTGAGGGTCTTGGGATCGAATCCGCCGACGGGATTGAAGCGGACGAAGCCCTTGTCATCGACATGGGTGACGATGAAGCCGATCTCGTCCATGTGGGCGGCCGCCATGGATTTTTTGGCGGACGAGCGGCCTTTTTTCAGGGCGATGACGTTGCCGATGGCGTCCGTGCGGACTTCATCGGCGAGGCCTTCGAGTTCGGCGAGGATGAGTTGGCGGATCTTGCGTTCGAATCCGGGGGCGCCGGGAGCTTCGCAAATACGGGACAGCAGGGAGACATCGATGGGCATGGCGGCGGCGAAACTACGCGCCCAAGGTGATCTGGCGAGTGTGAAGTTGTCTCACACGCCGCTGAGCAGCGGCGTGCTTGTGCCGGGATGATCGCCGGTCGCGCGGCCACCATATTGCATCCAGCGGAAGGCGACCATCCAACTCATCCATATCACCGGGTAGGCGAAGATCAGGCCCACCAACAGCGCGAGTGCGCCGGCGATGAAGATTGCGATGGAGAGCAGGGCCAGCAGGAACAGGTTGAGCCGGTTGTTGGTGGTGATGGAGGAACTGTAGGTGAGCGAGTCGAGAATGCCCATGTCCTTGTCCACGATGGCCGCCATGTATTGTCCGTAGCGCAACATCAGATAGATGCCCGGCACGATCAGAAGGGCGAGCCCCACCACCACCATCAGGCCGAAAAGAACCGACGCCACGATGGCGGTGAACAGCTTGCGGCCCTCGCCGAAAAGCATGGCCACGGAAACCTGCCTGCCGGAGACCAGATTCAGGCCGATGCGGACCAGTCCCAGCGATAGCAGTATCGAAAACACGTTGCCGAAGATCGCGCTGACAGGTCCGCCGGTTTGCTGGAATTGGAATTCTCCCATGCCATCATTCGTTTGCCAGTTGCTCTGGCTGGTGCCGAAGCCCATGGCGTTGTCGATCATGCCGAAGATGAATCCCGCGACGAGGCTCACGACGATGTAGCTGACGCCCACCAGCAGGATGGTGCCGAAGTTGCGTTTCGTGAGCTCGAAGCCCCGTTTCACGCAGGCGCCCACGTCGATGGGTTCGCTGCCGGGGATGATTTCCTGCAAGGCCGCGCCCGTCGCGGCGGCGGGTTCGTTCCATGCGCTTTGCGGTGCGGCGTAGGGATTGGATGGATCCGGCGCGGGCTGGCCGGCAGCGGCGTTTTCCACGATCAGTCCCTCCACCTCGCCGGCGGGCTGCCAATCCTTCATGCTTGAGGTCCACACGAGATCCTTGGCATCGAGACCGCCGTTGCGGGCGAGTTCCCTGAGATTTTCAAAAGTCACCGGCCCGTTTTGCGTGCCGCCCTTCGCGTAATACCACTCGCTCATGGGGGTGGGGTCTAGCGGATTTCGCGGTTCACCGCAAGCAAAGCTTTGACAGCGCCGTGCTCCGGTTCCAGAAAACCCGAAGCCGCATGAAATCCATGGATACCACCGCAGCAGGCGCGCTGATTGCCCGGGTCGCGCTCGGCTGCTGGTTTGTCTTCAGCGGCGGCATGAAGGTCTTCGGTTCCGGGCTCGACCGGTTCACGCGGGACATTGCCAACTACAAACTCGTCGGCCCGCCACTCGACGCGGTGGCGGCCTACACCGTGCCGTGGTTTGAAATTGCCGCCGGGCTTTGCCTGATGCTCGGCATCCTGCGCAAGGGCGCGATCCTCACGCTCGGCGGCTTGGTCTTGGTTTTTGCGGTCTGCATCGGCTGGGCGTGGGTGCACCAGCTCGACATATCCTGCGGCTGCCACGGCGGCGACGCACCCATCCACTACTGGGGCAAGGTGGCGGAGTTTGCCGGATATTTCCTGCTGCTGGGATGGCTGTGGTGGATGGAGGGCCGTTCCCCCAAGACAGCCATGGATTAACGCCGCGGGAATTCCTCCAGCGCCCGTGACATCGCGCGGATGTTGGCGGCCGGCATGCCGGGGCTGACGCCGCCGCCCACGGAGAGGATCAGCGGATGATTCCCGGCGTCGCGCAGGACGCTGCGGGTGGCCGCTGCGACCTCATCCGGAGTGCCGCGCACGCCGACATCGAGCGGCGGGACGTTGCCCATCAGGGTCATGCGGCCCGCCAAACGGGCGCAGGCCTCGGTCATCGGCGTGAGATGGCTCCAGTTGAGCACGTCGAAGCCGGCGTCCGGCAGGCGCTCGAGGCAGGCGGCCACACTGGCGTCGTTGTGATAGACCTTCACCCAGTCCGGCGGGAAGGCGTCGCAGATGCGCTTCAGGAACGGATGGGCGAACTCCTCGTAGTGGTCCCTGCCGACGAAGCCGACAATGTCATCTAACAAGAGAAACCCCTCGACCGAGCCGCCGATGACCTCCGCCTGCGCCTTGAGCCAGTCGATGACCAGCGTGGTGCAGATATCGAGCAGCCTGAGGGTTTCCTCCGGTTGTTCGATCAGGTCCATCATCAGCTGGGTGACGCCGCGGAAAAACGAGGCGGTGCACAGCGGTCCGCGCGCGGCGACGACCGGCATGGTGAAGCCGGCGTTGAAAATCCGCGTTTTCATGGCCGCGTAGCGGTGAAGGATGAGCGGGCAGAATCCGTCCTTGCGCGGATCGGGCGGGGCGAGTTCGTCGAGATCCTCCAGCCGGAAGGGCGTGTGTTCCTCGCCCGGCGTCTGGTGGTCCCAGAAACGGATGCGCACACCCAGCGTGGAGGGTTCCGCGGCCATGCCGATTTCCGCCCACCAGGAGGGGAAGAAGATCACGTCGGGAAACTCCCCGATCACGCGGCGGTGGGCGTCGAACCAGACATCGGAGTTGAAGTAATAGTCCTTGTGGCTGATTCCCAGATGTCCCGGCATCCACGGGCTGTCGACGATCAAGGCAAGCGGCACGGGCGTGCCCGGCAGGCGTTTGGCCGCGGCCTTGAAGTGCTGCCATTGTTCCGGGCGCATGGCTTCAACCTTTCTTCATGTGGCTGATGCCGTAGGGCGCGCGTTCGGCGCGGCTGAGCAGGTCGTTGGCCGCGTCGTCGCCATCGAACCTCTCCTTCACGGGATCCCACTTGAGCTTGCGGCCGAGTTTCATGCCGATCCATCCGGTGATGCAGGCGCTCGTCGAGCGGTGCGCCTGTTCGACGGAAGTGACGGCGGGCTTGCGCGTCCGGATGCTGGTGATCCAGTCGAGATGGTGGTCGCCGTTCGGGCTTTCATGCAGGCGGATGTCATTTGCGCCGAGCGGGGTTTTGAGGATTTCCGGGTTGCTGGCCTGCAAGGCCTTGGCGGCGTTGCCGGCGGGGACGGGGTCGGATGAGGTGACGCGCTCGGCGCCGCGGGTGACGAAAATCCAGCCGTCGCCGCCTTCGAAGCGGATGCCGTTGGGCAGCTTGTGGTCGATGATGACCGTCACGCCGTTGGCATAGGTCATCTCGATGTGATAGGGACCGTGCACGTTCCACAAACCGGATGTCGGAAACTCGGCATTTGCCTCGATGGAAACCGGACCGGTGAGCTCGGTATCCATGCCCCAGTGGGCGATGTCCACGTGGTGGGAACCCCAGCCGGTGATCATGCCGAGGCAGTAATCCTCGATGCGCAGCCAGCCCGGGCGCGGGCCGTAGCGGTCCTTGCGGTTGGTGCTCTGCGGATGGACGCGGTCCGCGGTGTAGGGGGCGAGCGGCGCGCAGCCGAGCCACATGTCGTAGTCGAGGTTGGGGGGCACCGGGATTTCCCTGGTGCTGCCGCCGGCGGGGTCGCTGGGCAGGCCGATCCTGACGGTATGCAGCTTGCCGATGCGGCCGTTGCGCACCATTTCACAGGCGATGCGGAACTGGCCGCCGGACCGCTGCTGGCTGCCGATCTGGAACATGCAGTTTTTCCCGCGCACGATGTCGCTCACCGCGCGGCCCTCACGCAGGGTCATGGTGAGGGGTTTCTGCACATAGATGTCCTTCTCTAACAGCGCGGCGGCGATCACCGGTTCGGCGTGCCAGTGATCGGGAGTGCTGATGGAGACGGCATCGATATCGGCGTGTTGGAGGGCCTCGCGGTAGTCGCCGTAGGCGGCCACCTGGAGCGGGATGTCGTGCTCGTTGTAATGGTCCTCGACCATGGCCTTGCCATCGGCGAGCCGCAATGAATCCAGATCGCACACCGCCACCAGTCGCGCGGCGTCCTGGCGGAGGATGCCGGGGATGTCCATGCTGCGGCCGATGCGGCCGCAGCCGATCTGGAGGATGTTGATCTTGTTGCTCGGCGCATCCGCGCCGAGAACCCGGGACGGAATGATGGTGGGGAATCCGATGGCGGCTCCGGCGAGTCCCATCTGCCTGAAAAAGTTGCGGCGGGTGGTTTTCATGATGATCAGTTGGCTTTGCGGCTCATTTGGTAGGCCTGCATGATGATGTGGTATCTGGCGAGCGTGTTGGGCACTTCCCATTCCGGGGTGCCGCCTTTTTCAAGGAATCCCAGAAACCTCTCTGCCACTTGCGCGAAGTGTGCCTCATGCCCGACCTTGTAGGAATCCGGAATGACCACTTCAAAACGTCCGCCAAGATCCTTGAGTGTCACGCCGGGATATTTCGCGGCGATAGCCGCGGCGGCCTTGTCGAGCGCGGCCTTCCATGAGGCGGTCTCCACGTCCGCGCGCGGCTCGATGTAGAGCACGGGTTTGTATCCCTGCTCCTTGCCCTGGCGGATGTGCAGCGAGCACTTGCTGCCGCGCATCAGCGAGTCATGGGTGTCGCCGGTTCCCGCGGGGGCCTCGTAATTCCACAGTACGGAGATTTTCGCGTGAACACCGCGCACGGCGCAGGTGAAGGCGCCATTGGCGGGGGTGCGCAGCACGCCGTCATCGCCGACCATGGGTCTCAGGTAATCCGGCCATTCATCGAGTTTGGTGACCTTCTGGAACTGTTCTTTGGTGATCTCGGTGTCCCAACTTTTCGCGGAGATCATCCTCACGTCGGAGTCCTTGATGATTTCCCCGGGAAAGCATTCCCACAGCACGAGGTCCACGAGGTGCGTGGTGACATCGACGATGCCCTCGCCCTCCTGTGCCGGATCGAAGAACCACGGCGGACGCTGCAGGGGCAGGTTGTTCACCAGCTTGGAGAAATGGTGCACGCTTTCCTTGGTGACCGCCGGGTCGTCCGGCGTGCCCTTGTCCAGCACGCCGAAGACCTCCGGATGAAGCGAGAACTCCCTCTGCATCATGGTGGTGATTTCAAAGCGTTCGGTCATGATGTCTAACAGAAGAAGATCCTTCTCCGCGGCGATCCGGCAGGCCTCCTGAAGCATCCTGAAGCCCTCCGGATCGATCGCCATCGGCTTGTCCGCAAGCACGTGCAGGCCCGCCTTGACGGATTCGAGGATGTAGCGGGTCTTGTCGCGGTTGTTGCCGGCCAGCACGACGACGTTGCCGGGTTTTTCGGCGATCATCCGCTGCAGGAAATCCGGGCCGGCATGGATCTTCAAATCCCAGTTCGTGGGATTGTCCGCGCGTTCGTTGAAACCGCGCACGCGTTCAAGATGCAGATCGAGGTCCGGTCCTTCGGGAGCGTAGATGTGCACCACGGGTGATACGCCGGGAACCATGTTCTTCTGCACCAGGGCGGCGTGGAAGTGACCGGGATCCAGAGTGATGAGGCGGAAGGGTGGTTGTGTTTCCGCATGGGAGATGGAAAACCCCGCATAGGCGGCGGCGAGGGAGAGTTTGGCCATGGTCATGGGAATTTCAACGGGTTACCTGAGCGGAGCGGGTTGGGTGTTTGAGAATGCGGAGAAAATCGCGCCGATGCCGGCCGTTTCCGGTGTGCCGGAGAAAACCAGCACCCGGTAGCAGAGCCGGAGTTTTCCGCCCTTGGCGATGCGGGTGTTCCCGCCATCGGCTGGCCAGAACATCGGTGTGGGCGAGAGAAACCCGTAATCGCGCGTGAACCACGGCGCGGGAAAACCGGGGTTCTGCGGGTGCTGCAGGATGGCCAGACCCTCGGGGGTCCCGCCACCGCGCGAAGCGAAACAGGCGAGCCATGGCGAAGGTTTGCCAAAGGTGTCTTTTTCACCACGGGCCCCATCCGCATTGACCATCGTGCCCCCGAACACGGGCGTGAGATCCGGATCCATTCGCGCGCTGAAGAGCGAATGATTGGTCTTTTCAATCACCACATCCTCAAGCGCCTCCAGGGTGATGTCGAAATCGATCTGCCGCAGTTCGGGCGAAGGGGCGCTGATCACGATGCGGCGGAAGTCGCGCAAGGGCTGCGGCGCATCCGGACGCGTCCAGTCACAGACGTCGCGGATGACAATCTCGTTTCCCGACGCGGATTCGAGCACGGGGCCCTTCGAGACGATCCGTCCGCGCTCCAGAGCCTCCTGCCAGTAGTTGCCGCCGTTGACCCTGTCGCAGCCGAAAAACAGCGAACTGTGATGCGGATACTCGCCGTTGCGCATCGATGTCACGGATGCTCCCGAGGGTCCGTTCACCGGAAACAAGAACGGATACTTCTCATCGGGGGCGAAGCGGTAACTGGTGAGGAATTTGCCACCGATGGTCACGTCGATGCGCGAGCCGACGCGCGAGGCCGCGAGTTTTTCACGGGCGTGCAAGGGAATGCATGCCGAGAACATGCATGAAGCGAGGAGGATTGCCTTGAGCGGGATCATCGGGAAAAAAGTCGCATGCGGGTGAGTGAATTCCGTGGTCAACTGCCGGTCCACTTGCGCCACTCGGCATCGGCCGTGGCGGCGTCGATCACGCGGTCGGCGGCGATCACGCGGTATTTGCGGTGGGAAACCGCCGGGTGTGCGTCGTCGAGAGGCAGCGGTTCTTTCATCACGGGATTGAAATTCACGAAGGGCGCGCCGTTGTGCGTTTTGGAGTCCCAAACGCGCAGATTCTCCGTCGTGCCGGCGAGTTTTTCCGCGGCGCTGAGGATGAGGACCGTGGCCGTTCCCTGCAGAGCCGGGCCGCTCACCATCAGCCAGCGCGCGGGTGTGCCATTGGCATCGTCGCGCCCCTTGCCGCCGCTGGTGGTCATGGTGCTGTTGTCCTTGTTCCATGATGCCGGGCCCCGCCAGGAAAACCCGCTGTAGCGGTAGGCGGGGATGGTCACGGGCGCGCCCGCCGCTTTTTGTCGCAGTGAAATATCGAGCACTGTGGCATCCGTTCCGGCGGTTAGCACCATGCGCGCCGTCTCATGAATCACCACTTCCGGCGCGGCACCTTGTTTTTTGATCACCGTCTCATTGTGGAGTTCCCATTCCGCTTTGCCGGGTTCGTTGGCAAGGGGCTTCACGCTCCGCGCGACATGCGCGCCCTGGCCTTCCTGCATTTCCCATGTGTTGGACTTCTTGCCGTCCACTTCGACGTGTTTCCACGGCCACCAAATGCCGAGGTGATGGAGGTGGTCGGACGGCTGGATGTTGGTGCACGCGAATCCGTCCGGCGTGCACAGCGGATGGATGAACGCGCTGGCCGCGAATTTCCCGCCACCCTTGGGTTCCGCCAAGGGCTCCACCTGCCATGCGAGCATGAGCTTGTCCCCCTGGCGGAATTCGAGGCGCGGCTCCCCACCGGTGGCGGGCATTCCAAGAATGAAGGACATGGCCATGGCCAGTTGGATTCCCTGATGAATGGTTGGTTTCATGAATTGAATCGATGTCATTTGAAGGGATCATTCACGGCACCCGCGGGCAACGCAAACAATCGGCTTTTGATACGCGCCCGGATGCGCTCTTCCATCGCCAAAATCACAGAAACATCCGGCGAATCGGCGCTTCACCGCGCAAAATAAGCAAAACATGGCTTGATTCCCCCGGTTTCCCGAGTAAAACGCCCGCCCCTCATGCCGGACCCGTCACGCACGCTCAAATTCGCGATTCCCAAAGGCAGCCTCGAGGCCCCCACCGTGGAGCTGCTCGCCAAGGCGGGTTACGAGGTTTACGTCTCCTCGCGCGGCTTGCGGCCGAGCTCCAATGACCCCGAACTCGACCTTTACCTGATCCGCGCGCAGGAAATCGGCCGCTACCTCGGCCAGGGATTCATCGATTGCGGCATCACCGGCTACGATTGGGCCTACGAAAACGAGGTGGAGCTGGTTGATTTGGCGGAGCTTCCCTATTCCCGCGCCACCACCCGCCCGACCCGCTGGGTGCTGGTGGTCCCGGAGGATTCGCCGATCCGGAAACCCGAGGATTTGCAGGGCAAGCGCATCGCCACCGAGGGCGTGGGCATCACCAAGCGCTGGCTCAAGGGGCGCGGCATCCACGCCGAAGTCGAGTTTTCCTGGGGTGCCACCGAGGTCAAAGTCCCCGACCTGGTGGACGCCATCGTCGATGTCACCGAGACCGGTTCCTCGATCAAGGCCAACCGCCTGCGCATCGTGGACACGCTGCTGACCTCGTTTCCGCACTTCTACGCCAACCCGGCCGCCATGGCGGACCCGTGGAAAAAGGAAAAAATGGAGCGCATCGCCATGCTCCTGAAGGCCGCGCTCGGCGCACGGGGAAAGGTCGGCCTCAAGATGAACCTGCCTTCCGCCAGACTCCCCGAACTGCTCGAAAAACTCCCCTCACTGCGCCGCCCCACCGTCGCCAACCTCTCCGAAGAGGGCTGGGTGGCCGTCGAGACAGTGATTGACGAAATCGTCGTCCGCGACATCATTCCCGAACTCAAACGTCTCGGGGCCGAGGGAATCATCGAATATCCGCTCAACAAAATCGTCCCCTGACGCCTCTTTTCACCGCAACCTAACACCGACCGCAAACGCCATGGGCTCCATCAAGAAACGCCGCAAGACCAAGATCAACAAGCACAAGCGCAAGAAGCGCATGAAGCAGAACCGCCACAAGAAGCGCCTGCGCTACAAGTCCTGATCCTCGGGACCTGATTGTTCTTCACCAGCGCCAGAGGCTCGCTTCCGCGGGTCTCTGGCGCTTTTGTTGTTTTTCGGAAAACGTCACATTCCAAACCCATTGCCCTCCGGCACGGCTTTTGCTTTTTCGTCAGGTGCCTTTTCCAACCTCCCCATGAAACTTCCCCTCATCTTCCTCGCCGCGCTCGCGCTTCCAGCCTCCGCCGTGGCCAACATCGACTGGGTCACCGTCGGCGATCCCGGCAATGCCGCGCAGAGCGCCGCCAACC
>JALOUA010000204.1 GCA_025457625.1 Akkermansiaceae bacterium | reverse complement strand
AAGAATTCGTCGAAGCCGTGCGCCAGCGGGCCGTCGGGGATCGGGCGGGAGAAATCCGCCTGCCTGACGGCCTCGATTCCGCGGCCGCGCACGGGTTTCCCCTGATGGTCGGGGAAGGTCAGGCCGACGTGCCATTTGCCGAAGAGCGCGGTGTGATATCCATGCCCGCGCAGCAGGCCCGGCAGCGTGAGGCGGTCTTTTTCGATGAGGCAGGGGCCTTCGACACCGGTGAAGACGCCGCCGGTGTAGGGGATGCGGAAAGCCATGCGCCCGGTGAGCAGGCTGTAGCGCGAGGGCGTGCAAACCGTGGCGGGACTGTGGGCATCGGTAAAACGCATGCCCTCGCCCGCAAGCCGGTCCAGGCGCGGTGTGGGGACTTTCGCCTCGGGGTTGTAACAACCGACGTCGCCATAGCCGAGGTCGTCGGCGAACACGATCAGAATGCTGGGCTTGGCCGGTATTTCCGCGGCCATCGTGAAAACGGGCATGGCAAACCACACGGTCAGCAAGCTCGTGATGATGCGCATGTGTGTTGATAGGATGAACCGATGCATCCGTGAAGCATTTCCTCCGGGCAAGGAACGGCCATGGCCTCAGTCGGGAAGCGGCGCGATCACGCGCTGCAGGGTGCGGGATGAGCCGATTTCCCTCCCATCCGCGAGGATGCGCAGTCCGGTTCCCCTTCCATACTTCTCACCGGTGCGGTCGTAGAGGATCGTCAACAGGCGGCCATGGTAAGGCACGCGGTCGAGGCAGAAGTAATCCCATGTGTCATCCGGCACGAGCGGGTTGACCTCCACCTGTTGATCGGCGCGCGGGCGCAGGCCGGCGAGCCCGGTGATGATGAGATCGCAGAAGGTCGAGTGATTGTAGTCCTTGCCGCGCTCGACGCCGCCTTTCGCCGGATCCCATGTGCCGTCCTTCCATGACTTGAGCCGCGTGCGGGCGATCCAGTCGCCGGTGAACGGGTTGAGGTTCTCGTCGATCCATGGAACGACGGTGCCATCGTCCCGCTTGATATGATGGGACTTGGCATAACTTCTGAGGGTTTCGAGATAGTCCCTGCGGGAAATTTCATGCTGTGGGTAATCGTTGAGGACATTGGCGAGCGCGGTGAGCGTGACGGCGGTGGCGAACGGCCAGCCAGGTCCGTTCCACTGGCATTCGTGTCCTTCATGGGAAATGGTGAAACGCGGGTGCCGCTGTTCGGCGGTGGTCGGGCCGAAGGGTGCCATGAAGCCTTTGGCATCCATCAACTGCCTCCAGGCGGACTCATAACCCCTGCCCGGTTCGGGAAGGTGGAAATACCACGGCGTGTAGCCATGAAGCTCGCGCACGTCCACAAGGGAGGCTTCTCCTGAACCGTCCGCAGCCGCCATTTCCCGCTCCGGGAGCGGCAGCGTTTTGAAGAAACGGTCAATCGGGCACCACAACTTCCGTTGCACGAGCTTGCGGAGTTTCTCCGCCCTGGCGGTGTATTCCGCCTCGATGTCGCGCCTGCCGGCAACGCGCGCGATTGCGGCGATGGCGCGGGCGTCGCCATACATGTAACTATTGATGGTGGCGCGCCTGCCGCTGCCGCCGATGGAGACCTCCATGCCGTCGCGATCATCGGTCAGCCAGAACAGCCCGTCCGGGGACAACCGGTTCTTTTCCCATTCCCCGTGGTTCGCGACGAGGTCGGGCAGCAGATCGACGGCGAGCGTGAAATCCCCGAGAGCGAGTGCGCGCTGGTGGATCGAATCGGCGGCCCAGAAGCTGTAGGCGCGCGGGTTTCCGCCTTTGCGGAACCAGAAGACCGAATAGTCATTCAGATACTTCGGGTCGCGGATCCAGCGACCTTCGCGGAAGTGGTGGCCGGCCGGGCAGCTGATGGTGTTGTGTTTGCCGCTCCAAGGAACCTTGGGGAGGAATTCGGTGATGATGAAACCATCCGGTGTTTCCCTGATGTGCTTGCGATAGGTCCACCAGCGGAAGTGATAGATCTCCCCGATCTCCTTGTCCGGACACTCGAAGCGCGGCACGTTTTCCTCCATCCACCTGGCGGCATCCCCGTTGGAAACCGCCTGGCCGAAATGCGTGTGGTCATGCCGGTTGAAGCTTGCGACATGACGGCGAATGGCCTCCGCGGAGATAACGGCCGGAGAAACCACGCCGGAAGCCATGGAACTGCCGGCGAGCCATGCGATGCATGGGATGATCAGGGTTTTTCCGGGATGCGCCATGGTTCGAGGGGTGCGGAACCACAGCCGTCTAACAGTTGATGACGGCTTGCGGGGGTCCGCCCGGCGGCGCCCTCGTTGGTGGTGCGGAGTCATCGGTTTGCTGTCGGCGGGCATGGTCTTGCCTTCGGCTGCAGGTTTGTTGTGACGATTTCCGTGGTTGGCGATTCCTTGTTTCAAGCTGCCTCGACACGGACCACCACGTGCATGTTCCGGAAAGCGTCGGGCGGTCCATCCCATGAGCCGGAAATCGGCGAGGCTTTCTCCTGCTCGCGCGTCACCGCCACCGCCACATGCTCGGCCCCGGCCATCTTGTTGTTGGTGGGATCGAAGCCGCGCCAACCGGCACCCGGCAGATAGATTTCCGTCCAGGCGTGGGTCGCGCCATGCTGACCCTCGCCCATCTGGATGTAGCCGGTCACAAAGCGCGCCGCAAAACCCAGATGCCGCGCCGCCTCCATCATGAACACCGCGTAGTCACGGCAGGAACCGGTTCCCATTTTCAAGGTTTCGCAAGGCAGCTGCACGCCATATTCCTCGCGCCACGCGTATCGGATTGTGTCGAAAACCGCGGTGTTCAGCCGCTGGAGCAGCTCCAGCGTGTTGACGACGGTGCCCGGCTGATAGACCGCGCGCAGCCACTCCAAAAGCCTTTCCCCGTCGTGCGGATAACTTGGAATCCGGAACGGAAGTATGTCAATCTGCTCGTCCGCCGCATACTGGAACGGATACTCGCGGGCCAGCCCGGCGATGCCGCAATCCATCAGGCGCGCCTCGTTCAAATCGACGATCAGGTCGCTGTGAATCCTCAGCAGTGCGGATGGTTCAAGAAAGGTGATCATCGCGATCGAATTGCCGTGAATGTCCCGCAGCCAGTCCACCGAAGCCCGCGGGACGACCTCAACGGAAGCCTCCGTGATCCGGATGTCATGCCCTTCGCGCGGGCGCATCAGCACGCGATGCACGCCGAAAGTGACGGGGACACGGTAGCGGTATTCCGTGGTGTGGACGATGCGCATGCGTTTGCTCATGCGGGTTGGAATAACCGGGTGAGGGCTTTCGACGCGAGGAGGATTCTGTGAAAAAACCGCGGGACGCATCCCGCCGGAGACCGCCCCGCCGTGTCAGCGCGGGCCGTGCGCCGAAGGTTTTGGCTTGTGGGAAGGGTGGGGGAAATCCAATCTGCCACAAGATGAGAGCACATATCCTGTTGATGACGGCGGCTTGCATGGCCGTTTTTCCCGCCGCGGCCGAAACCGAGGCCGCGCGGAACCTCAAGGCCTTTCCCCCTGCGGATGCGGGCATGACCCGGCACGTGATCATGCTTCCATCCCATGAACAGGAGGACTCGCTGCGGGTGGAACTGCAAATCGGCAAGACCGTGAGCACCGATCCCCACAACCGTTATTTTTTCGGAGGAATTCTCCGGGAGGTGAACATCGAAGGCTGGGGATTCACCCGCCATGTGCTTGCGGAGCTCGGGCCGATGGCGGGAACCCTGATGGCCGTCGATCCCGACGTGCCGAAGGTGGATCGCTTCATCACGCTCGGCGGCGAGACGCAGTTGCTGCGCTATAACAGCCGCCTGCCGCTCGTGGTTTATGTCCCGGAAGGCGTGGAGGTGCGGCACCGGATCTGGCGTGCGGATGCCGGGTTCAAACCCGTGCCGCAAGGTTGACGCCCGGGCCCGATCCTGACACTTGTCACGCAGGCCATGCATAGCGGCGAAACCAGCGTTCAAACCGGCGCGTCCCCCCGGCCCGGGCTTGCTGCGGGCGCGGCGGGAAAGGCTCCGGACAACCTGATGGCGCGCGCCCTCCTGTTAGGCGAGCGGCTGGATCACCGCCGGCTTGCGGTGGCCGCCGGCGGCATGACCGACCCGCTCCAACTCGCCCGGCCCGACGGGTTGACCGCCTTCGCGTTCCGTTGGGGAGCGGTTGTCATGTTTGGTGCGACCCCGGAACAGGAAGCCGCACTGCGGGCCGAACTGCACCAGAGGGTGAGCCACCCGCTGGCCAACCCGGAGGAGGAATCCGCCCGCATTCAAAGCGGCGCGGCGGAAGACGGCGTGGATGCCGGCGGCCTCGTCACCCTCAGGGATTTCTCGATCCCCCGCCTGGCGGTGGTGGCCGACGCACTTGCGAAAAGCGCCGCGCTCAGCCAGCAGGAAAGCACCCTGGCGCAGACGCTGGATGGCATGGAACCCGTGGTGACGGGACTGCGCGGCCAGGGCCGGATGACCGTTTCTTCACGCGCATTGCTGCGACTCATTGGAACCGCGCTGGCGGCACGCAGCCACGCCGCGGCCCGCGTCCAACCGGATGACAAACCCGGGCTGTTATGGTATCACTCGGAGTTGGAAGGCCTGCACCTCCGCCTGGCCGAGGAGTTCGAACTCTCCGAACGCAGCGCCGCGCTGGACCGCAAGCTCACACTCATCGGCGAAGCCGTCCAAACCCTGCTCGCCCTCATCGAGGCCCGTCGCTCGCGCACCCTGGAAATCGCAATTGTCATCTTCATCGGCATGGATCTGTTGGCCGCGCTTTACGCCCTGGTTTACAAGTAACCGGTGCGGGGAACGATCCACTACACGCTCTCCCGATCCGAACTTGCAAGTCCCGTCCCCACGCGCACAAATCTGCGGATCAAACTGTAGCTGCGGCGCAGGGACTCGGCCAACTCGCGCTCGAGAGCGCTCGGGCGCAGCAGCCGGGCGCCCTCATCCGGGGCGGCGTCGATTTGGAAATCGATCACGGCCCGCTCAAGCGTCCGCACCTGTGATTTGGCATCGATGACGGATCGCGCCGTCTCTTGATCCTCCTCGCGGACGGCTTGCAAGGCCCTGCGGAACTCATGCCGGACGGCCTCCGCCAGCGCCAGCAACCGTTCCCGGGACCGGGGGTCGGTTTCCGTCCCGCGCTCCGCGTGGCGCTT
Source organism: Akkermansiaceae bacterium (assembly GCA_025457625.1). GTDB lineage: Bacteria > Verrucomicrobiota > Verrucomicrobiia > Verrucomicrobiales > Akkermansiaceae > Luteolibacter. The sequence continues at coordinate 2,715 of JALOUA010000204.1, read as the reverse complement.
GTGCAGCGGGATCATTTCCTTGTCCACCACATCGGCGATCGCTTCGAGGTAGTCGGCGGCTTCGGCCAGCCCGATGGCGCTGCGGCTGATATCAGGAGCCCGCTGGACAAGCAGCACTTGCTCCAGGAAATCCACGATGGCGGCGTGGTGCCGGTCGATGCGCCGCTCGTCCATGGCCCAGGCCTCGGTTGCGGCGTTGCGCCCGTCGAGAATGGCGGGAACCGCGGCGTCCAGCAGGTCGCCGACGCGCTCACCCAACCGGCACAGCTCCCGCCGCGCGGCATCGATGGCCAGCGGCGGCATGTCCAGCAGCACCGGATTCAAATCGGCGGCCAAGTCCCCGGATTCGTCGGGCCGCGGTCCCTCGCCGACCAGTCGCACGAGCAGGCGGGCCAGCAATCCCGTGAATGGCAGCAGCAGCATCACCGTGGTCACGTTCACGAGCATGTGGACGTTGGCAACCTGGCGCGGCACTTCGTAGGCGAGTTGCTCGGCGGGCGGCAGGCCCTCCGCCACGGGTGAAACCGCGCGGGTGATGGTTTCCAGCACTCCCATCAGCGGCAGCCAGACCAGCACCAGCAGCAGCTTGAAAACGAACAAGCCCACCGCCGCCTGCAGCGCCGTGCGCGGCTGGCCGATGGTGGCCAGCAGGCCGGTGATGGTCGTGCCGACATTGGCCCCGAACACCAGCGCGATGCCCGCCTCCAGGGGAATCAACCCCTGCGAGGCGAGCGCGATGATCACTCCCAGCGTCGCTGATGACGATTGCACGACCGCCGTGAAAACCGCGCCAATCAGAATTCCCAACAAGGGATTGGACATCGAAGCCATCAGGTCGAGGAATGGCTGGTGCGCGCGCAGCGGAGCCATGAAGCCCGACATCATCGAGAGGCCGATGAACAGGATTCCCAGACCCATGATCACGGTGCCTGACAAAGCCGCTAACCGCCGGGTTTTCCACATCGACAGGCCGAAACCGGCCGCCACCAGCAGGAACGCGAGATTGCTGACATCGAAAGCGATGATCTGCGCGGTGACCGTGGAACCGACCGCCGCCCCCATGATCACCGCGAGCGCCTGTGCGAGCGACAGGATGCCGGCCGATACAAAGCCGATCGCGATCACCGAGGTCACCGAGGATGACTGCACGACGGTCGTGATCACCACGCCTGTCAGCAAGGCGCTCAGCATCGCCCGCATCGCGTTCGACATCATCGTCATGCCGTGCAGGAACAGCGCCAGCCCGCCGGCGAGGCCGATCAGCATGGTTGCCAGTGAGAAGGATTCTTCGTCCATGGGTGAAAACTCCGCTTGCTGTATTGCCGTGAGTCGGCCGGGTCGCCAGCTTCGCTTCCCCGGCCGGAAAGGACAACCGCAATCCACGGTCCGGATCCCATGACCGGACACGGAGCGGAACCCACCCGTGATGCCCCATGCCGTGGCCGCAGGCATGGCGGATCAGCAGGAGAATTTCATTGCTGCGGGAGAAAACGGGTCTTAAAGGTTTCGCACCATGACCCCTGAAGCCGTCCTCGATTATCTAACGAGCCATGAAGAGCGTTTCATCGAAGAACTCTTCGCCTACACCCGCATCCCCAGCATCAGCGCCCAGTCGGATCATGCGCACGACATGCAGCGCTGCGCCGAGTGGCTGGTTGCCCGCTGCGTCAAGGCCGGCTTGAAGGCCGAGATCCGCAAAACCACCGGCTACCCGGTGGTGATCGCCAAGAGCCCGAAGCAGGACCCGAAGAAGCCGACCTTCCTCGTCTATGGCCACTACGACGTCCAGCCGCCGGATCCGTTGGAACTCTGGACCTCCCCGCCGTTCGAGCCGCGCCGCGTCGGCCGCAATGTTTATGCCCGCGGCATCAGCGACAACAAGGGCCAGCACCTCGCGCACATCAACTCCGTCGAGGCATGGCTCAAAACCGGCAATGAACTTCCCTGCAATGTGAATTTCCTCATCGAAGGCGAAGAAGAGGTCGGCTCGAAGGCGCTCTATGATTTCCTGCCGAAAAACGCCAAGGAACTCGCCTGCAAGGCGCTGGTGGTATCCGACACCGAGATTCCCGGCATGAAGCACCCGGCGCTCTGTTATTCGCTGCGCGGCATGGCGCCCATCGAGATCCGTCTCGACGGTCCGGATCGCGACCTCCACTCCGGCCTCTATGGCGGCGCGGTGGACAATCCCGCGATGGTGCTCTGCCAGATGCTCGGCTCGATACGTGACAAAAAAGGCCGCTTCACCATCCCCGGCTTCTATGACGACGTGGTGAAACTCTCCGCCTACGAGCGCAAGCAGATGGCCAAGGTGCCGTTCAACGAAACCAAATTCCGCAAATCGGTGGGCGTGGGAGCGCTTTTCGGCGAGGCCGGATACACCCCGGACGAGCAGCGCGCCGCACGCCCCACCTTCGAACTCAACGGCCTCACCAGCGGCTATCAGGGCGAGGGCGGCAAGACGATCATCCCTTCCTGGGCCAGCGCCAAAATCACCATGCGCCTCGTCCCGGACCAGGATCCCAAGAAAATCATCGCGCTGGTCAAGAAGCACCTCAAGGCCATCTGCCCGCCCACCGTGAAACTCACCATCACCGAAGGTACCGGCGGCGCAGCCTACATGGTGGATCCCACCGGACCGCTGGCCCAAGCCTGCATGCGCGCGGCCACGGCGGGCTTCGGGCATGAATGCGTGCTCGTCCGCGGTGGCGGCAG
>JALOUA010000203.1 GCA_025457625.1 Akkermansiaceae bacterium | reverse complement strand
CACGACATCGGCAAGAACCTCGTCGCCATGATGTGGAAAGGCGCCAACATCGACGTCATCGACCTCGGCGTGAACGTGCCGCCTGCGAAATTCGTGGAGGCGATACGCGACAACAACGCCAAGCTCGTGGGTCTCTCGGCGCTTCTCACCACCACCATGCCCGCGATGCGGGAAACCGTGAAGGCCATCCGCGAAGCCGGACTGTCGCCCAAGATCATGATTGGCGGCGCACCCATCACCACCGAATACGCCCACGAGATCGGAGCCGACGGTTATGCCGCGGATGCCGGCAGCGCGGTGGATGCCGCAATGGCCCTGTTGAAAGCCTGATCTGATGGACCGCCAATACTATCTCGATCTTGCCGCCTCCGGCTTGAAAATGCCCATCGGCACCCATCTGGTGCTCCACGAGCATGCCGACCACGCCATCATCCCGGATGACGGGCGGCGTCTTGGCGGAGTGATCGAGGAGGCGGCGCGGCGTTTCCGCTGCCCGATGGCGCTGCCGCTGATGGATTTGAAACTGGAAAAGGAGGCGCTGCTGCTCGCCCGCGGCATCGCTGCGGCGGAAATCGATTCCTTCCACTTCAGCGAAACACCCGCGGATGATTGGGAAATCCCACTCACGCGCAAGATGAACGCTGTGTGCGGGGCGATCCATTACATTGCGAACGAAACCGACCTGCTACCGGTGGGCATGGGCATCGGCCCGTTTTCACTGATGACCAAACTCATCAGCGATCCCATCACGCCGGTCTATCTGGCGGGTGACGGCGCCACGGCCGGTGATGAGGAGGAGGTGGCGCTGTTGGAAAGACTGCTGGAAGTGTCATCAAAAACCATCCGCCTCTATCTGAACGCGCAGATCCAGGCGGGTGCCAGGGCCATCATCCTGTGCGAACCCGCCGCCAACAAAGTCTATTTCTCTCCAAATCAATTGGACGGGAGTTATGAGGTTTTCGACCGCTATGTGATGAGACTCAACCACGGGATCCGCGAACAACTGGCCGCGGCGGACGTCGATCTGATCTTCCACGACTGCGGCGAGCTGACCGACGGCATGGTCCGTCGTTTCGCGGGCCTTGATCCCGCGATGATCAGTCTCGGTTGCTCGCGTCAACTGTGGGAGGACGCGGCGCTGGTTTCGAAATCCACCGTGCTATTCGGCAACCTGCCGACCAAACAATTCTACTCGGACGAGTTGGTGAGCCTCGCCAAGGTGCGCGAACTCTCCAGCCAGCTTCTGGAGCGCATGCGCGACGCGGGACATCCTTTCATCCTCGGCAGCGAGTGCGATGTGCTCAGCGTCCCGGGCTACGAGCAGACCATCAAGGCAAAGGTGGAGGAGTTTCTCAAGGCCTGAAAGCAACCCCAGCCTGTCATCCCGAACCATGCGCTACAGATCCCTCGCCATCTCCGATCCGGTGGAACTCACCTTCGGTCTCGCCCCCCATCCCGTGACCACCCGCAGCGGCATGGTCATCGGCGGCGGCACCGTTTATCCGGAACTCAACTTCACCCTGCCTCCCATGGCCATTGAGGCCGGGACATTTGACGAGGTCCGGCGCATTTACGGCCGCATCATCGAGGGTGCCCTCCGCCGCGCCGCGGATCTCGAGGTGCCCGGCGTGGTGATCGAGTTCGAAACCCTGCCGCCCATGACCGAGTTCCCCCAGTGGGGCCTCGATATCGCCAAAATCCTGCTCGACGGCATGGCGCGGGAAAACGACCGCAGCGGAGTCAGAAGCGTGCTGCGCATGACGCCCAACGACAACCGCGAGTTCGAGCGGCCGCCGCTCATGCGCCGCGGCCGCTACTGGGAGGCCATGCTTGAACTCTTCGAAGGCTCCGCCGCCGCCGGAGCGGAATTGCTCAGCATCGAATCCGTCGGCGGCAAGGAACTTCACGACGACGCGCTGGTCAACGGCGACCTCGCCGCCAGCATCTTCTCGCTGTGCATCCTCGGCGAACGCGACATGCGTTTCCTCTGGACCCATCTCAAGGAAATCGCCGACCGTCACGGCGTGAAATGCGCCGGCGACACCGCCTGCGGTTTCGGCAACACCGCCATGGTCCTCGCCGAACAGAAGATGATCCCCCGCCTGTTCGCCGCCGTGGTCCGCGCCGTCACCGCCGTGCGATCTCTCGTCGCTTACGAATGCGGCGCGGTCGGTCCCGGCAAGGATTGCGGTTATGAAAACCCGATCCTCAAGGCGATCACCGGATTTCCGATGGCGATGGAGGGGAAAACCTCGGCCTGCGCGCATCTCAGCCCGATGGGCAACCTGTCCGCGGCATGCTGCGACACCTGGTCCAACGAATCCGTTCAGGACATCAAGCTGCTCGGCGGCATGGCCCCCACCTGTTATATGGAGCAGCTCGCCTATGACTGCCGCCTGATGAACACCGCCCGCTCCCACGGCCCCGCGGCCGCCGCCCAGCTCCAGCGCTGGCTGGTCGAATCCGACGTCGCCACCGACCCCCAGGCCTTCATCATCTCGCCCGCATCCTCGGTGGAACTCGCCCGCGCCATCGTCGGCAGCGATTCCCATTACCATGCCGGGCTTGCCGTCGCGCGCAAGGCGGTTGATCTCCTGCGCACCGCTCATGAGGAGGGCAAACTGCGCGTCGCCCCCAACGAGGTGATCTGGTTCGACACACTCCAGGACACGCTCGACGAGCTGCCCGACAGCGAGTCCGAGTTCATCGGGCGGCAACTCGCTTTGGCCGACCGCAGCCGTTTCCTGCCGGAGGAATACGGCCTGCAGGGTTGACATGCCATCCGGCCCGGCAACAGCCCCGCCCGCATTGCGGTGGTGACGATGAAAAAGGAATCGGCGGATGCAAAAGGGGGGAACCTCTCACATCCGCCGACCGTTGATTCGGGGGGAATTGTATCATCTCCGCCGCGGATTGGGGGGGAATCGTTCGCGGAGATGTTTGGAGAGTATCCCGGAATCGGCCCTCCGGATATGCCGCGATCACGTAAATCCGCTTTGCGCCCGCCAGATGCGGGACATACTCCCGCCGATGCGCGACGACACACGCCGATGGATCGAGGCCGACAAGGCACACTGCTGGCATCCGTTCACGCGGCAGGGCGAATGGTGCGCGCCGGATCAGGAACCGCTGGTTCTCACCCACGGCACGGGCCCGTGGCTCTGGGATTCCGAGGGTCGGAAATACTTCGACGGCAATTCGTCGATCTGGACCAACATCCATGGCCACGCGCATCCGGTGATCAACGCCGCAATCCGCGATCAGTTGGATAAAACCGCGCATGTGTCGTTTCTCGGCTTCACCCATCCCCTCGCGGCGGAACTCGCGGTGAAGCTCTGCGGTTTTTTTCCGCCGCAGACACTCGAACGCGTGTTCTTCTCCGATGACGGTTCGACAGCCGTCGAGTGCGCGCTGAAAATGGCCCTGCAATACCGCCAGCAATCCGGCGAACCCGGGCGCACGCGTTTCATCGCCTTCGCGGACGGTTATCATGGCGACACGCTGGGCGCCGCCTCGCTCGGCGGAATCGGCCGTTTTTTCGATCGTTTCCGCAGCCATGGTTATGAGTGCGGTCATGTCCGGACGCTGGATGAACTGTGCGGACTGGATGCGGAAACCATCGCCGCAGTGGTCATCGAACCGCTCATCCAGGGCGTCAACGAGATGCGCCCGTGGCCGGCCGGCATGCTCGCGGAGCTCCGCGATTGGTGCGACGACCGCGGCGTCCACCTGATTCTCGACGAGGTGATGACCGGCTTCGGCCGCACCGGCACGATGTTCGCCTGCCAGCGGGAAAACGTGATCCCGGATTTCCTCTGCCTGGCCAAGGGCCTCACCGGCGGGACGCTGCCGATGGCGGCCACGCTCACGACGGATGCGGTCTATCAGGCGTTTCTCGGCGCGCCGGAGCGGGCGTTTTACTACGGCCATAGTTATACGGCCAACCCACTTGGCTGCGCCGCCGCGCTCGCCAGCCTGCGGGTTTTCGACGAGGAACAAACCCTCGCCAAACTGCCGGAGAAAATCGACCGCCTGCGCGCCGGTCTCTCCGCCCTGAAAGCGGCCCATCCCGTCATCCGCGAGGTCCGCCAGTGCGGCCTGATCGCCGGCATCGAACTCCGCCAGCCGGATGGCACGAGGTTTCCACCGGAACGCCGGACCGGCGAGGCCGTCTGCATCGCCGCGCGCGCCCACGGCCTGCTCACCCGGCCGATCCTCGATACCATCGTCTTCATGCCGCCGCTCTGCGCCACTCCCGACGAAATCGATTCCGCCCTCGCCGCACTGCATGCGGCGATATCCGGCGACCTGGAGTAAAGTGGCTGGGACTTGCAGTCCCAGACCTGAAGATTGGCCCGTTTTTGATTGGGACTTTATCCTGTTAGTTGATGCGGATCGCGCATTTTGCTTGGTCAGGCGGCGGCGAAGAGGATGGCGGGAAGGTCGGGCATGGGTTTCTGGGCGTTCGTGTCCGGCGTGGGGTCGGACACGAAGTGGTGGAAAGTCCCCGGGCGGAGAACCCCGGCCCAGGTTTCGTAACGCAGCAGGCGCAGCAGGTCGCCGGTGGACGGCAGCTTTCCGTCGAGAGTGCGGTCCCTGCGCCATTTCGGCGGCTGCAGGCCTTGGAAGGTTGCTCTTGTGGCAAGCGCCTGCAAGGCGGCGGTCCAGAGCATGGCGTAAGCGGCCACGGTCACGGCGGGCAGATGTTGGTTGGATGCGGCGGTGCGCACCTGGGCCTCGCCGGTGCCGATGAGGGTTTTTTCCTCGCGGAAGTTCACTTCGATGCCCCAGCGCCAGAGATAGTATTGGAGCAGCTTTTCGAGCGGCAGGTCCGGATCGGTGCAAATGAGGTAGGCGGGTTGGCGATAGAGCATGCGGGAGCCTTTCCGGAGTCGGTAGCCGAGCGGTGCGATGACCACCACGCGCAGCGGCAGGTCCGCGCCGGCTTTGCGCCAAAGCACCGGCCCGAGAGTCTTGATGCGGAACTCGTGACGCTTGCCGGCGGCAAAGGCCGCGACCTCTTGCCATGGCACGCTTTCATCCTGGCGCAATTGTTCGGGGGTGGGAGCCGGAATGCCATAGCGGGGCGGCCTGCCGTTGGCTCCGGCAACGGTTTCGGGCAGGTAATGCACTACCATGTCCTTGCGGCCGCGACCGATGTAGGTGCTGTCCTCGGGTTTGCCGCGCATGACGGTTTTGTTCGTGTAGCTGCCGTCTCCGACGACGACGAGGTGGCGGGCGGCGGGTGTGTCGCGACGCACGATTTCGAGCAACTCGAGGGTCTTGCGGTTGAGATTGTGTTGCTTGAGCGCTTCGCGGTAGGACTCGCGTTGGTCGGGCGTGGCGTTTTTGGGCGGCTTGGCGGGTGTGGGGGCGTGTTGGAAGGCGATGGGCACCATCCGGGCCTCGCCATTTTCCAGCGGCCATGCGGCGGAGAACTGGAGATAGCGTTGGGCAAGCACGAGATTGGTCTGGAAGGCGGGCCCGAGCGGGTCACGTTTCCAGGCGCTGCCGTGGATCTTCTTGCCGGTCTTGCGCACGATGGTGTCATCCAGCCCGACGACCAAGGGCTGGCCCGGCGCGAGGTTTTCAATGAGCGTGTCGCGCGCGTGACCGAACAGGACGGACTCGTCCACGCGCTCCTTGGAGTAGAGCCGGTAATCGGCGGTCCAGTCGGCATGCTGGCCGCCCCGGGCGCAAATGAGGTTGCTCAGCGTGCTTTTGGCCGGGCAAAGGAGAAGTCCGAGCATGTGCTGGTAGAGCCGCACGGAGCAGGAAGAAGTGTTGGCGGCGGCAAGGGTTGAGGATTCGAGCATCTCGCCGAGCAGGGCACTCAGGCGCGGCGCGGCGTTTTTTTTTGAATGTCGACGGGGTTGGGCGGCACTTCCTTGCGTGAGAGGATGAGGTTGCCTTTGTCGGCGACGATCCACTCGACGGTCTCGCCCTTGGAAAACTCCATGGCCTGGGCGACCGCGGAGGGGAAATTGATGTAATACTGTTCGCTGGCCTTGCGGCTGATGAGTTGGACTTTGGTTGGGAATCCCATGGCGGACAAATCTAGTCTAATAACTAGATAAAAGTCAAGCGGCTTATGGGAGTTTTTTTAGGACGGCCTGCAAACCCAGTCTTTATCTAGTCAGGAGCCAATCTTCAGGGCTGGGACTTGCAGTCCCAGACCGTGGCGGGGACAACCTGTCCCCGCGATTCCCCATCATCCTTCCCGCCGCCCCCCCCGCTCCCCGAGTTGCCACAACGCCGATTTGCCGCTTGGCTCACCAGCAGGATCGCGCTACGAACAAACTCAGAGGCATGAACGCCAAATTCCGCACCATTGGGCCGGGTTTTCCCCTGATCACCGACCGGTCATGTATCTCCCCCAAAACCCGACCTGTCGTTCAATCGTCATGTTCGCCAGAAAATCCATGAAACCCTCGCTACTACTACTACTTGTCGCCTCAATAGCTGCCACGATAACGGCGTGCGACCAGGTAGGAGATGAGTCCGACCACGAG
>JALOUA010000202.1 GCA_025457625.1 Akkermansiaceae bacterium | reverse complement strand
GACGCCATGGTCTTTCAACCCGAAATCGACCGGATCAATTTCCGCGGTGAAATCAGGCGGATTGTCCACTGACTCTGGCGAGAACCCGCCGCAACCGGATGCGGTTGTGGCGTTGGGCGAGGATGCAGGGCAGGTTGGCGGCGAGCGCGTAGGCGAGGATCACAAGATCGCCCCACCATGGGTTCCAGAGGAAAAACAGCGGCACGAAGGCGAGCGCGCACCAATGGCATAACTCGCCGCGCCACGTTTCATCCATGAAGCGTCCGAGGTATCCGGCATCCTTGTCCGCCAGCGAGCGTTTGGCGAAACCACCGCCGAACCATGCCGCAGCGTCCGGCAGCCGGTCCTTCCAGCGTTTGACATGGAAAACCCGGGCGTAAACCCACGGTTCGAATCCCGCAGTGCCCGGCGCTCGGAACCATGCCGCCGGCATCCGCGTGAAAAGCCACGCAAGTCCCAACTGGATCACCGGCCAGCCGATGCAGTTGAGCGCGATGATCCATGAAACCGGCAACTCAATCCGCACGGATCTCCCTTCCTTTCCACGTGACATTTTTGCCGGAACGCATCGCCGATCTCGCAAACAGCGCGAAGAAAAACACCAGCGGCACCGGATAGAAAAGCGCCGCGTGCCAGTGGAAGCCTCCCACCCGCCGGGAGAACCACGCCACCTGCGCCGCACACGCCAGATAGACAGCCAGCCACCATGGTTCCATGCCGCTCGCAACCACGGCGATGGGCGCGATCATCAGGCCGATCATCCACAGGATGATCGTCCACAGCACGCCGCGCGGCGTTCTTCCCGCGCCGGAGGCGAAACCCTTCGTCCAGCCCTCGATCAAGCCGCCGAGCCCGTCCGGATACATGCGGAACGACAGCGCGCCCCTGCCCGCCACCGAGCGCACCGGAATGCCCGCATCGCGGAAATGCGCGGCAAGCCCGAAGTTCTCGAGGATTTTCCCACGCACCGCCTGATGTCCGCCGACCCTCTGATAGTTTTCCCGTTCCACCAGCAACATCTGCCCGAACAGTCCGTCCGGTGCCGTTCCCGCGACCATGTTCAGGTTGAAGAACAAGGACAGGTTTTCATAAGGCTCGCGGATCGCATGCCACGGCCCCACCGAAAACGCGCCGCCATCGTAAGAGGCAAGCATGCGCGCCAGTCCGCCGGGCTCGAACGAGGTGTCCGCATCCAGAAAACACAACAACCCGCCGGCCGCCGCATCCGCGCCTTGGTGGCAGGCCCAGGTCTTGCCGCGCCAGCCGTCCGGCAGCGGCTTGGAAACCAGCACCCTGGCACCTGCTTCCGCCGCGATCTCCGCAGTGCGGTCCGTCGATCCATCATCCACCACAATGATTTCACCCGGGCGGACCGGCTGCGCCGCCAGCGACTCCAGCAACACCGGCAGATTGTGCTCCTCGTTGCGCGCGGGGATGATGACACTCAGCTCATCGGCGGACGTCCGCCCGCCGCTCCCACGGCAGTTGCGCAGGCGCGGAAGCAGCAGAAAACCCAGCGCCCACAGCGCGAGAACCAGAGGAATCAGCATCAACATCGCGTGGAGAGTGCTTCATAAATCGCCCACCCGCAAGCCAAGCTGACCGGCATTCCACGGGACACAAACCCGCGGCCATCTGTGATGAAGTCACAGCCCGATGACCTCGATCCAGGTTTCCGCACGGCGGCCGGTGGCGGCGTCGGTGGCTGTTAGAACATGACGGCCGGGAAGGAGCCGGATGCCCGGATGTGTTGCATCGTTTTCAATCGTGAGCGTTTTGCATGACCAGTCGACTTCGCCCGGCGACTCGGCGAGCAGCCGGACGCGCTGGCTGGCGGCGGGCAGGTCGGGATCGAGATAGTAGATCGTGCCGGCAGGTGGTTGGAGGATGCGAAGCCCGGCTGCGGAGGTGGCGCCGGTGACGAGATCGCCAAGCGCGTTCTGCGGCGATGCGAGCCATGCCGCATATTCGCCGGGAAGCATCACGCGGCCTTGTGTGTCGAAATCATCCGGCCGTGCCGCCTCGGGCGGCCACAGGCATTTCTCATCGATGCCGCCGGGCTGGTCCTTCGCGGCCCGCCGACCTGTTAGAGGATGGATGCGGCGGCTGACGATGTTTCCGGGCCGTTCGAACCACGTGGTGCCGCGTGTTTCGTGGAGGTGTTCGAGGATTTCATGCATCACGGGGGCCGCGCCGGTGACTCCGGTGATGCCGCGCATCGGCGAGCCGTCCATGTTGCCCACCCACACGCCGACACTGAATTCCGGGGTGAAGCCGACCACCCAGTTGTCCCGGTAGCCGGAGCTGGTGCCGGTCTTGCAGGCGACGGGGAAATCGAAGGCGAGATACGAGTTCAGTCCGAAGGCGGCGGAGCGCGCGTGGTTGTCCGCCAGCATGTCGGCGATCATCCAGCACGCGCGGGGGTCGCAAACGCGCACGCCGCCGGTGTCGTGGTGCGGGTTTTCCAACAGCTTGTAAGGACGGTGGATGCCGAGTCGGCCGAGCGTGGCGTAGGCATTGGTGAGTTCCAACAGGCGCACCTCGCCATTGCCGATCGCAAGGCCGGGTCCGTAGTATTCGGGCGTGTGGTCGAGGGTGGTCAGTCCGAGTTCGCAAAGGCGGCGGTGCAGCGCGTCCGGACCGCCGCCGAGTTCGAGCGCGCGGATGGCGGCGACGTTGAGCGAGTTTCCCAGCGCGTGCCGCAGGCTGACCGGTCCGTGATAGCGATGGTTGTAGTTGTTAGGCCGGTAGAGCCCGGTGGGGGTGGGGAAATCCGTCGGCACGTCGGCGACCACGGTGCCGGGGTTCGCGCCGCGTTCCAGCGCGAGCAGATAAGTGAACGGTTTCACCGCGGAGCCGGGCGACCGGATGATCCATGCGCCGTTCAACTGGCCGCTGCCGGCTTGGAATTCCCCGTTGCTGGCCGCTGCCATTGCCAGCACCTCGCCGGTTGAATTGTGGATGACCACCGCCGCCGCGCTGGTGGCGTGGTGTTCGGCGATGAGCCGGAGTTGGTCTTGCAGGCGCTTTTCCACGAAGCGGTTCAATTGCAGATCCAGCGTGGTGCGGACCGGCCCGCCGGATGGCGGCAGGATGTTGCGGCGCTGCAACAGCAGATCGACGAAATGCGGGGCCTGCCATGCGTGTTCCGGCGGTGCGAGCCTCAAGGGTTCGGCGCTTGCCCGCGCATGGGCTTCCGCATCGAGCCTGCCGTTGGCCCGCATGCGGTTGAGAATCCATGACTGTCGTTGGCGGGCTTCCGCCATGTTGGAGTGCGGATTGAGCCGGCCCGGCGCGCGCGGCAGTCCGGCGAGCAGGGCCGCCTCCGCCGCGCTGAGGTCGGCCGGTGGTTTGTCAAAATAGAACCGGCTGGCCGCCGCGATGCCGTGCTGGAGGTTGCCGTAATCGAGGCGGTTGAGATATTCCTCCAGGATGCGTTGTTTGCTCCACTCCCGCTCGACGCGGCGGGCCAGCCACATTTCCGCCAGCTTGCGGCGGATCGTGCGCGGACCTGGATCGGTGATTTTCACGAGTTGCTGGGTGATCGTCGATGCGCCGGACCGTGCTTCGCCGCGGCGCAGTGCTCCGGACAAAGCGCGGGCGTTCGCCAGCCAGTCGATGCCCGAGTGATGATAAAAGCGTCGATCCTCCGCGCTCAGGGTGGCATCAATCAAATGCGGGGAGATATCATCGAGCGCGCTCCGTTTGGCATAGCGGCGCTCGTCCACCAGCAACAGGCGCAGGGAGGCGCCGTTGCGGTCGAGAAACTCGGTGCTGCCCGGCGGCGGCGACGCAAGCCCTGCGGGAAACGGCGTGAAACGCAGACCCATTTCAGCCGCTATCAGCAGCACGGCTGCGCTGCCAATGGCGTAACAGAAATATTTCGAGGCGCGCTTCATCACTCGATGGCGGCTTGGCTCGTCAATGTGACCGCTTCGCCAAGACCGAAGCGCTCGGGGCGATACATCTCCCCGGCCTTGGTCGGACCCGCGAGGACGGTGCCCGCCATGCGGACCCGGGCGAGATAGCGGAAGGTATAACTTCCCGGCGCAAGATGATCGCAGAAATACAACACGCGGTCGGCGCGTGTCTCGCGGTGGTCGCTCACCCAGTCGCGGTCCTGGGGTCCATCGCCGACTTTGCGGCTTTGAAACACGGGATTGACCGCCTCAAGGATCGCGGGCAGCGGATCATCGATGGCGACGAAATGCCCGGGTCGTGCGGTTTCGACGCGCAGCGTCACCACCAGCCGGTCGCCGACTTTCAGGCCGGTGGCCTCGGTCAGAGCGCCGTCGCCGCCGAGTTTCTGATAGGTGCGGGAAACGGCGTAGCCGCGGTTTTGCGCGGGTTGTTTCGCGACCAGCGGGCGGACGACGAACAGGGTCTCGCCGAAGAGTTTGCCGCCGGGCGGATTCATGACGGCGAGCGGAGCGGGCGGACGATCGGGCGCGAAGTCCAAGCTGTGGCTGGCAGTGGTCAATTGTTTGTCCAACCTGACAGTGATCTTCCGGTCGGCGGCCAGCAGCGTCGCATTCACATCCGGCGAACCTATTTCCGCCGCGGTGTAGTAGCGGGCGAGGGCCAGCAGCGCCCATGCATTGTTCTGGGTGGTGCCCCAGTGGCCGTTTTGGCGGAAACCCAACAGTTCCTTGACCAGTTTGGCGACCTCCGCGGCCTTCGGTTGGTAAAGTGTCCATGCGAAGAGCTGCACGGCGCGTTCGCGGGCCGGCCCGCCGAACCACGAAACGGCATCCGGCGAGGTGACTTTCGGATCGAGCAGGGTTTCGACCATCTTCTTCGGGCCATCCGCGCCGAGAATCGCCAAGGCCAGCCATGCGCGGGCATCGCCGGTGAGTTCCTTGCGGCGTTGGTATAACTCCTCGTGATAAGCGGGCTCGGCGCGTCCCGACACCGACAACGCGAACAAGGACAGCGCGCGGTCCTCGTGGGAGATGTGACGGCCGGCGTTCGGAACGCCGCGGAGTTGTCCGCTGAGGAAATCGAGCAGCGCGTCATGGCCGGCGGGCAGCTGGATGTTCCCGCGCCCGCCCACCAGCGAGCAGGCGACCGCCGCGTAGGCGCTGGCGAAGAGCGAGCTTTGATTGCCACCCGGCCAGTAGGCGATGCCGCCGTCCGCCGTCTGCATCGAGAAGAGCCGGTCGAGGCCTTTCCGGATGGCCACGTTGGCATCGCCCGCGCTGTCCGCGAGTTGCGGCATCACCGGCTTGAGATCCTCCAACAGTATCCATGGAATGAGACCCGAGACGACTTGTTCGGCGCAGCCGTAGGGGTATTCCATCAGATGGGTGGCGCTTTCGCGGAGCGTGGCGAGGCGCGTGTTGGAGAGTGTCACGGAAACCCTGCCCGCGCCTTCGAGAAGCTGCGGGTTGACGCCGGCGAGCAGGTCGGTTTGGGAACCGGCGGCGGGTTCCGTGAGATAAGTCTCGCGCAGCAGCGGCGCGGCGGAGCCCACATTCAGGCGGGAAACGGTTGCGTCGGCCAGTTCGCCCAGCCGGGCGCTCCATGTCCACTCGGCGGAGCCCATGGCGATCAGACGCACGGGGAAATCGACCGCCGCCGACTTGCCGTTTCGCAGTTCGATTCTTTTTGTCAGCGATCCGGGTGTGACGGCCTCGGCGGTCGCATCGAGCGTGAGTGAAACCTCGGCGACGCCGTCTTCGCCGCTTTCGTTGCGGATCACCGCGCGGGCGGAGATTTCATCGCCGACATTGGCCGATTGGCCGATGCCGGACAAGATCATCAGGGGCTGGCGGATCGCAAACGACGACTCCGCCGAGCCGAAGCCCGAGGCTCCCGCATGCGCCACGGCCACCAACCGGTAGCGGGTGAGCGCGTCGGGAGCCTTGAATGTCGCACGCGCAATGCCTGCCGAGTCGGTGCGCAGTTTCGGCAGCCAGGCCGCGGTGCCGGGGAAATCATTGCGCACCTTCAAACCGGGACCGCCAGGCCCGCCACCGCCGCCAATGAGATATCCTTTGTTGGAAAACTCCAAAGCCTCCGGATCCTCCGGCAGCAAATGGAACAGGTTGATCCCGGTGCGGATGCCCAGCGGGACGGGCGCATGGAAAACAAGTGACGGCTCCGGCCGCTCATAACCGGTGATGGCGAGAATCCCCTCATCAGGCGCGAACAAAACCACTTCCGCACCGGCGACGGCCTTGCCCGCTTCGGTTAGAACCCGCACTTCCACCCCGACGTCGCCGCCGGGCAGGACTTCGGGCTTGCCGGGTTTCACCTCCACATGGAGACGCGCGTCCGGATCGTGCACGCGCAACATCGCCACGCCAAAGCGGGCGCCCGGCATCTTGTGCTTGAGCGTGCTGTCCTCACGGCCGCGGATCAGCACCAGCGAGACAAACACATTGGGCGCATCGGCGGAGTCCAACGGGACTTCGATCTCCGGCGCGTTGCCTGCCAGCGACACGCGCATCCGGCGCAAGACGCGCTCGCCGCGCTCGATGGTCACCAGCGCCTCGCCGGATATCGGCGCCTTCACCAGCAGTCGCGCCGTTTCACCCGGCTTGTATTCCTCCTTGTCCGGCACCAG
>JALOUA010000405.1 GCA_025457625.1 Akkermansiaceae bacterium | reverse complement strand
TCGGTCTTGGTCGGCAGGCCGGTGCTGGGTCCGCCGCGCTGGACGTTGATGATGACGAGCGGCAGCTCGGTGGAGATCGCCAGGCCGATGAACTCGCTCTTGAGGCACATGCCGGGGCCGCTGGTGCCGGTGACGCCGATCTGCCCGGCAAAACTCGCGCCGAGCGCCACGCCGATGGCGGCGATCTCGTCCTCGGCCTGCACGGTTTTGACGCCGAAGTGTTTGAACCCGGCGAGCGCTTCCAGAATCGACGACGCGGGGGTGATCGGGTAGCCGGAGAAAAGCATGTCGCGGCCGGCCTTTTTGGCGGCGGCGATCAGGCCGAGGGCGATGGCGTCGTTGCCGGAGATCTTGCGATAGATGCCGGGCTCGACCTCGGCGCGCGAGACCATGTAGCGGTTGCGGGTGGTCTCGGTGGTTTCTCCAAGGAAATAGCCGGCCTTGAGCACGCGGATGTTGGCATCGGCCACGTCGGGCAGTTTTTTGGCCCACTTGTCGTTGATGAAGTTGATGGTCGGTTCGAGCGGGCGGCCATAGACCCAGTAGCTGAATCCGAGCGCGAAGAAGTTCTTGGTACGGAGTTTCTCCCGCATCGTCAGCGGGCTTTCCTTCAGCGCCTCCACCGCGAGCCCGGTGATGTCGATGGCCAGGACGTCGTATTTCCTGAGCAAGTCCGGGTCCTGCAACGGGTTGGACTGGTAACCGGCCATCTTGAGGTTGTCCTCGGTGAATGCCGCGGAGTTGGCGATCAGGAGGCCGCCCTCGACCAGATCCGGGAGGTGCACGGCGAGCGCCGCCGGGTTCATGACGACCAACGAGTCCGGCTCGTCGCCCGGAGTCAGCACCGTCTGGCTGCCGAAATGGACTTGGAAGGCGGAAACCCCGGCGATGGTTCCGACCGGGGCACGGATCTCTGCCGGAAAGTCCGGAAAGGTCGCGATCGCGTTGGGCACGGTGACGCTCGTGTCAGTGAAGCGTTCGCCTACGATCTGCATCCCGTCGCCGGAATCACCGGCAAAGCGAACGACCACTGATTTCATCTCGCGGAATCCGCGCGCGGCTGGGGTCATGGGGTTTTTTGAGTGAATGAAGTGGGCGGAAGCTACATGCGGCATGCCGGCCGCGTCAATGGCCAAGCCATGATTTTTGCAACGACGCATCCGCCGCAAGGACGGCAAACAGCCTGTCCATCACTCGGCATGCGCAAGCCTGCGGGTTCATGGCGGCCGCACCATCCAGCGCCAGATCCTCCCCCATGGCGGGTTGAACGACCAGCCGCAGCGCGGTTGAAACCACCCACCCGACATCATCAACGGGGACAACGGCCGCCTCGTGTTTCGGCGGCGGCATCAACTCCGGGAAAACGCGCCAGCGCGGTGCCTGCTGTCTGGCAGGCACGCCAAGGAGCGGGCCGAGCGCCTTCGAAATCCCGCCTCACCGGACATAGACTGGCAACTAGCCATGCGGCGGCGCATCGCCCATCCAGCGGAACGGACCCGGCCGATGTGGCGGTTGTTGCAACACCGCACCCATCGCGACGGCCGGGTCTCGAGTTTGAGACGCGGGAGGGCCGCCTGCCCCCACCACCTCCCTGTTAGAATGCGCTTTGTGTGGCCGACTTTTGGTCAATACCCACCCGAATCCCTTGATTTTCCAACAAGCGGCTTCGGCTTGTGGCGGAAGTCGGGTGAACGAGGAAAAAGGGCAAAAAAGAGGCCGCCGGGGCACCCACCCCGACCGAACTTGCGCCCGGTCTTCGTTGGTATGGGACTCCCGGCAGTCGCGCCTGTTCAAAATTCACGGGAATTTTTCCCGATCTCAGCGGCGGTGGGGCGGGCGCAGCGTGGGTCTGGGTGCCACGGATCGGGCGGACGACGCCGGACTGGCGGTGGAGCCCTTGCCTTTGGATTCGACCCGCGGGATGTCATCGACGCCCGGCAGCACGCCGGGGCCATCGGCGAATCCGCGGGCATCGCCCGAGACCTTGTAGCGGTTGTCCATGTCCGCCTGGACATCGTTGAGCGTGCGGTCGCTGTTGACGATGGAGGGCTGGATGAAAACCATCAGCTCCGAGCGGTCGTTGGTGTCCACATTGTTGGAAAAGAGCCTTCCGAGATACGGGATGTCGCTGAGGATGGGGATGCCGCTTTTGGTCTGGTTGTCCTTGGACACGATCAAGCCGCCGAGCACGATGGTGTTGTTGTTAGGGACGGTGGCGGTGGTGAGCACCTCGCGGGTGGTGATGCGCGGCACGGAGAGATCGCCGCCGTTGGTGCCCGCGCCCTCGATGATCTGGGTGCCGCTTTGCTCATCGTTGAGCAGGGCGATCTGCATGGTGATCTCGTTGTTGGAGTTCACCAAGGGGATGACCTCCAGCTTGAGGACGACGTCCTGATACTCGATGCGGGTGCCGCTGCTGAAGGACCCGGTGTTGGTGCCTCCCTCGGTGGGGATGGCGATGCGCTCACCGCTTGAGATGGTGCCCTTCTGGTTGTTGGAGGTGAAGATGCTGGGACGTGACAACACGGTGAAGTCGGTTTTGGACTTCAGGGCTTTGAGGAAAATGCTGAGGTCGCCGATGGTGCCGTAGGCCCGCAAGCCACCCGAGCCGGCCAATGAACCGGGATTGAAATCGTTTTCACCCGTGCCCGGAGGGAGCGGCAGGATCGGCAGGATCGGCCCGAAGCCGCCACCGGCGCGGCCGACGATGTCACCGCTGCGGACGAGGTAGTCCACGCCGGTTTCCATGTTGTCATTGAGCGTGAGCTGGCCGATGACGGTGGAGATCATGACCTGGTCGGGCTTGACGTCGATCTGGTCGAGCAGGCGCTCGATGATTTCGAGGGCTGAGGGCGGCCCTTGGGCGACCACGGAATTGGTGATGTTGTCGGCGACCAGCAGGGTGCGTCCGACGAGCAGGGATTCGGGTGCGGAGCTGACGGAAGGATCGCCGAGCGAACTGCCGCCGCCGATGCCGCCGCCGGAGCGGCTGGATCCGCCAAAGCCGGAGGAACCGCCAAAGCCGGTGTTGCCGCCGCTGCCGGAGGAGGTGTTGCGGCTGGATGCGGACGATTGCTGGGTGGCGCGGTTGGAGCCGGTGGCCCCCCCTTGGCCGCCTGAGGTGCCGCCGGAAGATGTGCCGCCACCCTCGCCGGTGCCGGAAAAGGCGCGGGTGAGCGCGTCACCGGCGATGGGCAGGAACTCGGAGACGGTGAGGAAACGCAGTTTGCGCCGCAGGAAGGTTTTCTCACTGCTGGGGATGTCGAATTCGCGCACCAGTCCCTCGACGAACAACAGATCGACCGGGCGGCCCATGGCGAAAATGCGGTTGGTGCGCGGTTCGGGGACGATTTGCACGGGCGGTGCCTCGCCGGCGCTGCTGGCACCGGGCTGGCCCGGCATGTTCACACCCGGAGGGACGCCGGCGGGCTGGGCATCGGCGCGCTGGACGCCCGCGGTGGTCTGGGCGGCTTGTTGGGCGGTGAGCAGTTCGGTGAGCACGGTGGCGATCTCGGTCACATCGGCGTATTGCACCGGAATGAAACGGGTCGCCTGCACCGATCCCGGCACATCGATGGTTTTCTGGAGGTCGATGAGGCTTTTGATGAGCGAGGCCTTTTCGGTGATGACGACGGCGGAGGCGTTCGGGACGGCGGAGATCGAGCCGTAGGCACCGAACTGCCCGACGACCTGGGTGAAGATGTTCACCGCCTGGTCCGGCTTGATGTAATTGAGCGTCATCACGTAGGTGATGACCACGTCGGTGGTGGGCAGGGGGGTGGATTCGTTGAAGACATCCAGTTTGACGCCGCGGTTGCTGGTGCCGCCGCTGGCGATGGTGAGGATGTCGAGGTTGGGATCCTGCGGGTGTTCGGTGAACACGAAGCCTTCGAGCACGGCGGCCTTGCGGAGGAGTTCCGCGGCCTGGGCATAGGTGAGCGGGTCCTGCGGGCTGGCTTCCTGCACAAAGGAGAACTCG
Source organism: Akkermansiaceae bacterium (assembly GCA_025457625.1). Lineage (GTDB taxonomy): Bacteria > Verrucomicrobiota > Verrucomicrobiia > Verrucomicrobiales > Akkermansiaceae > Luteolibacter. Next base: position 616 of record JALOUA010000405.1, on the reverse strand, counting down.
GCGGCGGAAGCAGCGGTGGAAACGATCACCCGGCGGCCTGTGTAACGCCGGTAGAGACCGGCGAGGGCATCGCCGCTGAGCTTTTTCTCGATGATGTCCTCGACGATTTTGGTGTCGCCCAGATTTGCGGCGGGAGGATTGAGGGGCGGCACAACGGCCGGCGGCGGGTTTTCGGCTCCCGGTGCGGGCAGCCCGGGAGGCGGCTCCTGGGCGGGAACCGGCACACCGGGCGGGGCCTCGGCGGGAGCGGGGACGCCGGGGGGTTGCTGGGCGGACGCGGTGATGCAGCCGATGAGAAGCAGGGCGATGAAACGGTGGCAGGACATGAAGTGGGAAAAATGGGTTATCGACGGCGATTAGGGCGCTGTTGGTTTTGGAGTGGCTGGCCACCGGGCGTCACACCGGGTGGCAGGACTTGGGGCTGCCCTTGTGGATTCTGCGGCGTGGGTGGCGGGACCACGCGCGGGCGCGGCTGGCGCTGCGGCGGCTGGCCGGGTTGGGGCGGTTGGCCGGGCTGTGGCGGCTGCACTCCGGGCGGTGGCTGGGGCGCGGCGGCCGGCGGTGGATTGAGGGTGAGAAGCGATTCGTCAAAGGCCACGGTGCCGGTGACCGAACC
>JALOUA010000201.1 GCA_025457625.1 Akkermansiaceae bacterium | reverse complement strand
GGAAATCCTTGAAATCGTGCGAATGAGCCCGTTTTTTGAGCCTTCGCTGGCTTTTGTGACATTACCGTCACACAAATCCACTTCAGCGGTGACAATTCCGCCATTTATCCGTCTGACGTTTCCGTCACAAAACAAACCACCACACCATGCCTACCCAAAATCTATTCCCGCTTGCCCTCGGTCTGGCCATGAGCCTGACGATTCCCGTCCACGCCGGTCCGGAAGCCGCCCCCGTCCAGGCCGCGCCCTCCAACCCGGGCGACTGGTGCACTTGGCTGCAGAGCAAGCCCGGGACCCTCTACAAAAATGCCGACAATCCGTTTCTCCAGGGATTCCAGGTCGGCGGACGCTTCCAATACCAGGCCGCCTACCTCGATGGCGAGGACGTCAACGGACGCGATTTCAACGACACCTACGACGAATACCGGCGCGTGCGGATCGAGACCAAAACCGACTTCCTCCAGTTCTTCAGCGCCAACATCAAGTTGAACATGGTCAACGACGGCCGCCCGGCCGGCAACGATCTGGACTGGGGATACGATTCTTTCGATGAAGCGGTGTTCAGCTTTGACATCAAGAAGGCCTTTGGCGCGGGTCCGCTCGATGTGCTCAAGCTCAATTACGGCCGCTTCAAGTTCAACATGACCGAAGAGGTCCACATGTCCTCCAAGGAGATCTACACCATCGAGCGCTCGGCCATCGCCAACAAGCTTTATGGCGCCAACAACCGCCCGACCGGTGTGACGCTCGATGCCGCGCTCGGCAAGTGGTCCGGCACGCTCGGCGTGTTCAGCGGCGAGGACGATTCCGACTTCATCGGCGGCTGGAATGACGGCCAGGCCTACTATCTGTCACTCGCCCACGAGACCACCGACGAGTGGCGCTTCGTGCTCGACCTGGTGGTCAACGATCAATCGGGAAGCGATGATTTCCTCGGTTACGATTGGGGCACGGCATTCAATGCGATTTATGAAAAAGACCGCTTCGGCACGATCGCCACGCTGGTTGCGGGCGAAAACAACGCTGCCGGAAACCTCGGTGGCTCATTCCACGCGCTGATGGTCATGCCCTTTTACTGGATCGTCGAAGACCGCCTGCAGGCCGTTTTCCAATACCAATACGCCGGTGCCAGCGAGAGCCAGGGCATCCGCACCAACAGCCGCTACGTCCGCTCGCAACACAGCGCGGGCGTGAATGTCAACAGCGGTCGCGGCGACGAACTCCACACGCTTTACGCGGGGCTCAACTACCACTTCTGCGGTGACAATCTCAAGATCATGACCGGCATCGAATACACCTCGCTGGACACTCCCGCCGGGGATGTGAGCGCCCTGACCTACCTGGTCGGATTCAGGACTTTCTTCTGACCGACCTCTTTGTTTTTTCGGTTGCAGGCGGCCACTCCTGTCGGGAGCGGCCGCCGCTGTTTTTTCTGCGGTTGGAAACCATGGGTTTCACCGCTCAATCGAGCAGTGTCACCTCACCGGTGTTGAGCGAATAGATCGCACCGACGATCTTGATTTGCCCGGCCTTTTCCATTTCGGCGAGGATCGGGCTGTCCTTGCGGATGTCGGCAACGGTCATGCGCACATTCTGCTCGATGACCTTGTTGACGAAATCGGCGTTCTTGGAGTTGCGCTGGTCTTCGGGGAAGTCGGCCTCGACGGCTTTGACCGCCGGCTTGATTTTCTCAAGCAGGGCCGTTAGATTGCCAAGCTCCACGTGATCACAGGCACCTTTGACGGCGCCGCAGGCTTCGTGACCCAGCACCATGACAAGCTTCGCGCCCGCGGCCTTGGTGGCGAATTCAAACGAGCCGAGCAGATCCTCGTTTTCGATGTTTCCGGCGACTCGGCCGACGAAGATGTCGCCGATGCCCTGGTCAAACACACTTTCCACCGGCACACGCGAGTCGAGACAGGAGAGAATCACGGCGGAGGGAAATTGGCCGGCCGCAGTGGCCTTGATGTTGGCCTTGATGTCCAGATCGGTGAGTTGGCCGGCTGCGAAGCGCTTGTTTCCTGCCATCAGGCCAGCCAGGACCTGATCCGGAGTGAGCGCTTTTTGCTGCTCGGCGCTGACCGGGGTTTGTTTGTCGTTCTGGGCATTCGCGACCTGGAAGAGGCCCAACGAGATGGCGGCAATGAGGGAGTATTTCATGTGGTTTGGTGGTTGGATGTTGAACTTCCGATAGGCGGAAGCTCTTCAATTTGCACGCCATTCCATCTACGTCAAACGAATCACGCCCGCGTGATGGGAGGTATGGCGCGGAACCGACGCGGGCCCTTGCCCGGCATCGCGCCGGATATCGGGATCAGCGGGCGCGGTGCGGCTGCCAGCTGCGGCGGGTGGCGGGAAACCGGACGTTTTCCCAACAAAAAAGTCCACTGTCCCGCCCATGAAAGCAGGGCCGGACAATGGACTTTGTTTGGAAGGAAAGTGGCGCGGCGCGGATTACTTGTCGGGTGAAAACGGCAGCGAGGATTTGTGAACGATGAGGCGGAGTTTGCCTTCGTCGTCCTTCCTGAAGACGAAGGTCTTGTCCACCATCACTTCCGTGCCGTCCTTGGCAGTGACCCAGACATTGCCCATCGTGATGGCGATGTCACCATGGATCTGGATGCCGTCATCGCCGTCACCCAGATTGTCGTAGCGGGCCTTCACCCAGGGTTTGAGCGCGAAGCCCTTGTCCTCGGGAAAGTTCGGATCGCCGCCGACGAAATAGGCGAGCGCCCCTTCCTTGGTCGGACGGAAGGTGTTTTTGCCGTAGGCGAGCGTCGGTTTGAAGAAGACCTTGCCCTTGTCGTAGTCGTAGGCCTGGTCAATGACCTTGGAGGCAAGCGCCTTCGCGTCGCCGCCCTCATCGTGGGTCTTGCCGATGGCCACCAGCGCGTCGCACCAGGCCTGCTGGGCCGCGTTCACCTCCGCCTTGGTGATGGCGGCGGGCGCCTTGTCGCTGGCCGAGAGCGGCAGGGCCGCGGCAATGCTGAAAGCGGTGATTCCCAGGGAATGAATGAGTTTGGATTTCATGGTTTGTCAGGTTGTCGGTTTGTTGTTTGGTTATTGGTTGTGGCGACGTGGGTTGTCACACGCGCCGCATATCCATCGATTGAAATCCGGTTTCCGCCATTGGAAATCATGACATGGTTTCCACTCGTGCGGGTTCCTTTCCCCGTCACGAAAAACCCCGGGCGGAAGACCGCCCGGGGACACACCTAACGACTGCCGGTATCGGTCATGAATCGCTATCAGAACCGCCACAAGAGGTCCAGCGTGATGCGGTCTTGCATCAGGCTGTCCTCCTCATCGGTGAGCGGCATCTCATAGGCCACGCCCGCGGTGATCGTGTCGGTCAGGCGCGAGCGGAAACCCACCGCCGCCGAGACAAAATCACGGTTGGAAGTGGCGCCCGGTGCGCCGAGGTTGAAGAGGTCGCCCCCTTCGAATTGCACCGCTCCGGGCACGGCACCACCGAGCTGGCCGCCGAAGTTGCCCCTGCCATCGCCGGCATCCAGGACGTGAAACCAATTCAACTCCACCAGCGGGATGAACCACTTGTGCAACTCATAACTGGCGTGCGCGCTGATCCATCCCATCGTGGACTGCTCGTCGGAGAACGGGATCTGGAGTCCAGTGCCACCGGCGAATTGCCAGTCGTCCACCAGCTTGAGGCCGGACAGGATCAGATTGGCGGCACCGTCGCCCTCACCCTGGAAAACATCGGAGTTTCCGGTGGGGAATTCGAAGGTGAGCGATCCGCTGACCGCCGTTTGTGAGACCGGATCCAGCAGGAAGGCATACTTCAGACCACCACCGAGATTCGCGAATCCGCTGGAATCATTGAGCGTGTTGTCGAAGTTCGCATCCACATAACCGTCCTTGGTCGCCACGATGGAAAGCCTTTCGTTCAACGCCAGTTCAAACTGCAGGGCGTAGAGTTGGACATCGCCGCCCAGCGGAACCGGTCCGCCGCCGGTGGAAATCCGGTCCGGCAGCGTGTGATAGAGGAATATCGGGTGGACGTTGTTGGTCGGCAGGGCGAGATCGAACAAGGTGGGGTTGCTGATCGGCCTGCGTGCCTGGGCAAAGGCGTCATCCGGTGGTGGTGGGGTCAGTTCCGTCGCCACGCTGCCGGCAAAGGCGGCGGTGTGAAGAAGTCCTAACATGCCGAAGGAGGTGATGCATTTGGTTTTCATGGTGGCGGGACTAAAGCCCGTTTGTGCGGATCCGCCGTTGGAAAATCCCGCTTCTTTTCCAACAAGCTCCGGCCGCGTCGCCGCAGGGCGTCGTCTATGGATCATCCTTCCGCCCGCTCGCGAGACGGTGGGCGCGGAAACGGAACGCGAATCCCACGGCCAGCAGACCGGTGCCTGCGAGGATCGTGCGTGGTTGCAGGGACACTGCCATGGCGATGCAGGCGAGCAAACCCGCCCATGCGATCCACTGCGGATAGAGGCGTTGTGAGTCCGCCAGCCGGATCGCCGCGAGATTTGTCAGCGCGTAATAGATCAGGATCGTGAACGCGGCGGCGGCGATGACCGCTTCGAGTTTTCCGGCGATGGCGAGGGTCGCCGCGATGGCTCCGGTGAGGACAATCGCGCGCGACGGGACACTTCGCGTTTCGTCGATCCGGTCGAGGAAACGGGGGAGGTCGCCATTGCGCGCCATGGCCAGCATCATCCGGCTGATGCCGAGAATCTGGCTGAGCAGGACACCCAGCATGGCTGTTGCGGCACCTGCGGCAAGGAACCGCGCGATCCATGGTTTCCCGAATGTTGCCGCAGCCGTTTCCAGCGGGGCGCGGCTTGCGGCGAGCGCGTCCGCGCCGACGGCACCCGCCGCCACCATGCCGACTGATAGATAAACCACGAAGGACAGTATGAGGGTGAGCACGATGGCGCGCGGAATGTTCCTGGCGGGTTCCCGAACCTCCTCACCCAGGGTTGCGAGGCGGGCGTAGCCGGTGTAGGCAAAGAACAGCAGCGCGCAACTCTCCGCCACGGCGTGCCAGCCGTGGGGCGCGAACGGGCGGAAATTCGCGCCGTCCACTTGCGTCCACCCGCCCGCCACGAAGCATCCGAGGGCGCCCAGCGTGAGCAGGACGATCGCAAGGTTGAGCGCGCCGGCCCGTTTCACGCCAAAAAGATTGGCCAGCGTCAGCAGAACCACTGCGGCGACTGCCATCGGGACCGGTGACGCGCCCGGAACCATGGCCGACGCATAATGCCCGAAGCCGATGGCCACGGTGCCTGCCGCCGCCAGTTTGCCGGCCAGAAACATCCACCCGGCCGCGAATCCCGCCAGCGGATGGATCAACCGCCGGCCATATTCATACGTGCCGCCGGATTGGGGGAAATTCGCCGCCAACTGCGCCGAACTCAGGCCGTTGAAAGCGGCGGCGACGCCCGCCACCGCCAGCCCGACGAGGAACGCCGGCCCGGCGACACCCGCCGCCACGCCTGTGACCACGAAAATCCCCGCACCCATCACCGCGCCGAGACCGATGCCCACCGCCCCCACCAGCCCGAGATCCCGGCGCAGACGGCCGGCGCTGTGAGAGGATGAACTCATGATTTTTTGGCTGTGATTGCGCATGCCGCCCGCATCATGCACCGGCCAACGGCACTGCGGTGGAGCGCGGTGCCGTTCAGGTCCGGCGGATTTTTCCACTGGCGGTGAGTGCGAGTTGCGCCACGCGCCTGAAGCGTGCCGGAACCTTGTAGGCGGAGAGCCGCGCGCGGCACCATTCGGCGAGTTCCCCCGGCAACGGGCTGGTTCCCTCGCGAGGGACGACATCCGCCACGGGAATCATGCCCACCACGGGATGATGGGTTCCTCGCACCCGGCACGCGGACACGGCGGGATGCTTGCACAGCACTTCCTCCACTTCTTCCGGAAAAACCTTCATGCCGCTCACGTTGATGACGCTGCGCTTGCGGCCGCGGATGAAGACACGCCCGGCGGCGTCCGTTTCCGCGAGGTCGCCGGTGGGAAACCAACCGTCCACGCAGACTTCGTCCACCGTCTGCCATGGGGAAAGGTAGGCATCGAACATGCCCGGCCCCTTGATCCACAACTCGCCGATAGCTCCCACGGCGACGGGACGGCCTTCTTCATCGCGCAACTCCACATCGTAGGCGGGCAGCGGCCGGCCGACGGCCTCCGGCGCATCGCCCGCGCCGCCGGTGTTGAGCAGCGGCAGGCCGATCTCGATGATGCCGAGACCCTGCACGACGGGCTTGCCGAAACGCCCCGAGAACCTGCGGGCGACATCCGGCGGCAGCGGAGCCGCGGTGCTCACCGCCAGCCGCAGATCAGGCCAGTCATACGTGCCGTGATCCGCCGCCAGCAGCGCGTAGTGGAACGGCGCGCCGTAAATCACCGTCGCACGGCTTTCCCGCGCGGTGGTTAGAACCTCCTCCGCCAGATGCGAGCCCCCGAGCACCGTGCACGCGCCATGATAGAGATAGAGGATGATGGAAACCGCGAAGTGGTGGGCCATCGGCAGCATCCACAGCACGCGGTCGCCGGGGCCGATGCCGAGCGCGGCGTTGGCGGCCACCACGCGCTCGCGGAGTTTCCGGTG
>JALOUA010000200.1 GCA_025457625.1 Akkermansiaceae bacterium | reverse complement strand
GAAGTGGTGGGCCATCGGCAGCATCCACAGCACGCGGTCGCCGGGGCCGATGCCGAGCGCGGCGTTGGCGGCCACCACGCGCTCGCGGAGTTTCCGGTGACCCAGCACCACGCCCTTGCTGCGGCCGGTGGTTCCCGAACTGAAGCGGATGAACGCCGGGTCCAGCGCGGCGAACTCCGCCTCATGATCGAATGCGCGGCCCGCAAGCGGCAGCCACGCCGCGCCGGCGTCGCCCTCTCTAACAGTGTTGCCGCCGCGCCGCCATTTCCCGCCGGGACCCAGCACCACGCCGCACAAGCCGGTGCGGGCGATCAGGTCTGCGCGCTCGTCCTCCGTGAGTTCATCGGCTACCGGCACCAGGCAGCCGCCGGCCTTGAGGATGCCGAGCGCGAGCACGATGTATTCCGTGCCGCTGGCACATGCCAGGCCGACACGCGGCACGCCGCCGCCGCGGAATTCCGGCTGTTGGCGCATCCATGCGGCCGCATGGGAAACCCTCTCCAACAACTGCCCGTAGCCCGTCACCGCGCCATCCGCCATCAGCGCCGGCCGCTCGGCCGATGCCCGCAGGGCGATCTGGTCCACGATGTTCATGAGCGTTTCCCTCGTGGCGGAATCACAGGCAGATGCGCCGGAACAAGACGTCGAGAGGCAGTTGCAGGCCGATGTAGAAATCCCCGAACTCCGCGTAGCGCGCCGAGACCTCGTCAAAGCGCATTTCATAAACAATCGACTTGATGTCGATGGTGTCCTTGGCCAGCAGGGTGACGCCCCACTCGTATTCGTCGAGGCCGGTGGAGCCGGTGATGAGCTGCAGGATGCGCCCGGAGTAGGTGCGTCCGACGCGCGCGTGGCCCGCCATCAGCTTGCGGCGCTCCTCGTAGCCGAGCGAATACCAGTTGTCATTGCCGCTGCGGCGCTTCGACATCGGATAGAAACAGATCACCGGCCAGTCCGGCAGCACGGGATACAGCCGGTGCTTGAGGTAATGCGCCATGCGCTCGTCGAATTCCTTCAGCGCCGCCTCGAACTCCGGCGTGCCCTCCGCAAGGCCTTTCTCGCCGATGAGCGTCTCCGCCGCGTATTGCCCGCGGGTGGTGGTGTATTCCGAACTCTCGGTCTGCGAGAGATAGGAATACGTCGGACTGAGGATCTCCGGACCCAGCGACAGCGCGAGCTGTTTCTCATAGGCATTGGCGACATGCAGGTCCGGCGTGAGGAGCATGAACCCGAGGTCCGCCTTCGGACTCACCACCGAGAAGATCAGCAAATGCGTGTCCGGTGTGGCGCGGATCTCCTGCACAAGCTCCGTCAGCCGCGTCTTGGCCTGCCGTTTCTCGTCATCGCCATACAGCGCCCACTGCGCGTGATCGACATGATAATACAAATGCAAAACGTGCCAGCCCTCGCGGGGGATGATCGGTCTAACAGCTTCGTGCGTCATGGTGGTGCTCAGCGGCGGTCGGTGGAGATGTTGATTTCGAAGAGTGGCTTGAAATCCCTGCCGGCGGCGTTTTCGGACGCGGCCTCGAAGACCTCTACGGTCCAGGGTTTGCCGCCGCCGGTGCGGTAGGCGGCATGCATCCCGATGTCGTCAAAGCCGGCGGTGGCGGGGATTTCGAGGGTTTGGGAGCCCTGGAGGGTGCGGGTGACCACGTCGCCGATCGTCATGCGCTCGTCGTTGCGGAATTGCACGCGGATCGCGCCGCGGCCGTCGGCAACCTTGAGGACGAGCACCGGCAGCAGGACCGTGCCGCGGCGGAAGGTGTCGGCGTTCGGCCCCTCGGCGACCGGCGGACGCCAGTAGCTGGTGGCGGAATCCACGGTGATCAGCGAGCCCTTGATCGGGAAATCCCCGGAGCCCGCGCGGGCTGATTCGGTGGGCAGGCTTTTGATGGAATGGAGGTAGGCGAACAATCCGCCGGCCAGCAGCAGGGCCACGAGCGCGAGCATGCCCGCGCGTTCGAAGTTCGACAGGCCGAGATGCGGGCGCAGGGGCAGGGGTTTCGCATCCGGCCGGATCTGCGGGGAAAACTCGTCCTCATCAGGCTTCGCCGCGGGAGTTTCCGCAACCGGGGTTTGCCGCTCTTTGACCACTGCGGATGCCGGCTGCGGCGCTGGCAGTTCCGGGGTCAAAACGATGGGGGCTGGTTCGTCTGGCAGATCGCCGAGGTCCTCGTCCCCGGGCCGGTCCTCCCAGTTTTCCAGATCATCGAAATCACTGTCCGGACTCGGCGGTTGGATCAGCGGTGCGGCTTGCGGCTGCAGGCGGCTGCGGCCGACATTCATTTTGATGCGTTCGCCACCCGTTTCAGTGGGCGTGTCCTGCTGGCCGGTGGTCTCCCGGGATTTCACCACCCGGCGCTCGCGCGGTGAGGGAATCGCCCCGCTGCTTCCGCGTTGCGCTTCGGGCACGGCGGATTCGGGCGAGTCCAGATCGTCCTCGAAGGCCCACAAGTCCAGTTCCGTGGTGTCCTGGCTCAGGTTGCCCAGTGACGGTCGATGGCGCGACGGCAACGGCTTGCCGCTATCGGACGGGGGAGGGGGCGGATCGGGTGTCATGATGGGCAGGGACCGCATGGGCTGACGGCGGGGCCGGATTAGGGCAGAGCGGATGACAATTGGCAAGTTCGCGAAAAATCGGATTGCATCCGGGGGCCGCTGCGGGCATCCACAAAGGCGCAACTCAACACCCCATCACCATGGCTGACCGCGAAGACAAAAATTCCGAAAACGTTGCTGGCAAATTCTATGTGGACAGCCAGTGCATCGACTGCGACCTGTGCCGCGAAACCGCACCCAACAATTTCGCCCGCGCCGAAGACGAAGGCTATTCCTACGTGTTCAAACAGCCGGAAAACGACGAGGAAATCGCCCAATGCCGCGAGGCGATGGAAGGTTGCCCCGTGGAAGCGATTGGCGACGATGGCGACGAGTAAGCGTCCGTCGCCCGGCGCCTCCGGCCGCCGCCGCAAGCCCGGCCGCTCCGATCTCATGCGCGAGGAAATCCTGCGCGAGTGGCGTGGTGCCGACGAGGTGGCCGACCTGAACGCCGGCATCCACAGCGCCGGAAAATTCGTCCAAGCCATCCTGCGCTCCGCCGGCCTTGAGGACGGCATCCGCGAGGACGAACTCCGCGCCGCATGGAAGGAACTCGCCGGCGACTTCATCGCCCGCCACACCGAGCCGCTTTCGGTCAAAGGCGGCCATCTCGTCCTGCGCGTCACCCAGCCGGCCATGCGCTTCCACCTCGAACAGATGAAACCGATGCTGCTCACCCGCATCCGCGGCCAGCTCGGCGCGGACCGCATCCAATCCGTGAAATTCACCCTCGGGTGATCGCCCGCCATGTTCCGCAACCTCATTTTCGACTGGTCCGGCACGCTGGTGGACGACCTCGGCCCGGTGATCGAGGCCACCAACGCCGTCCTCGGGAGATATGATTGTCCGCCACTCGACCGCGAGGGATTTCGCCGGCGTTTCCGCCTGCCCTACCGCGAATTCTACCTGGAAGTCCTGCCACACGTCCCGCTGGAGGAACTCGAAAGCCACTTCCGCCCGGCATTTGATGCCGCCGTCACTCCGGTCACCGTGCTGCCGCATGCCCGCGAGAAACTCGAATGGTGTGCCGCGCTCGGCATCCGCACCTTCGTGCTCACGTCGATGGATACCCTCGCCTTCGAGCGCCAGATGGATGATTTCGGCCTGCGCGAACTCTTTGAAGCCACCTACTCCGGAGTGCTCGACAAGCGCGAGGTCATCCACCGGATTCTCGAAACCCACGGCCTCGACCCCGCGGAAACCGCCTTTGTCGGCGACATGACGCACGACGTGGAAACCGCCCGCCACGGCGGCGTTGCCTCGATCGCCGTGCTCACCGGCTACAATCACCCGGAAGTCCTCGCCCGGGTCCGGCCCGATCTGACCGTTCCGGACCTCGGCGTCCTGCGCGAGTTGCTCGATCGCCGCCATCGCGCCGCCTCCCGCCCGATTCCCACCGTCGGCGCGCTGATTCACGACGATGCCGGCCGCGTGCTGATGATCCGCACCCACAAATGGAGCGACCGCTGGGGCATACCCGGCGGCAAGATCCGCCGCGGCGAAGCCTCCACCGACGCGCTGCGCCGTGAAGTGCGCGAGGAAACCGCCCTCGAGATCGACGACATCCGCTTCGTGATGGTCCAGGACAGCATCGACTCGCCCGAGTTCATGCGGCCCGAGCATTTCATCCTGCTCAACTACCTCGCCCGCTCGCGCGGCGGCGGGGTCCGGCTCAACGACGAGGCCGAGGAATTCCTCTGGCTGGAACCCGCCGCCGCCATGAATCTCGATCTCAACCAACCGACCCGCGTTTTGTTAGAGGAATGCCTCCACCGCCACCTGCTCCCGCATGCCGACACCTGACACCATCGAAATCCGCCGCCTGCGCGTGAGCACCCTCATCGGCGTGCCGGACGAGGAGCGCGCCACCCCGCAAACCCTCTGGATCACCGTGCGCATGGTGCCCGGCCAGGGGTTCACCGGCCTGGCCGACGACATCTCGCGCACCATCGACTACCACTCCGTGGCTCTCGAAATCCAGGCCCTCGCCGCCGCCCGGCCGCGCCGCCTCATCGAGACGCTCGCCCTCGAAACCGCCGATCTCCTGCTGTGCCGCCATCCGCTCGCCAGCGTCGCCGTCACCCTCGAAAAACAGATCCTGCCGGACACCGATTGCGTCGCCGTCCATCTTGAGCGCCACCGCGCTTGAAACAGCCGCTTTTTTCCAGTTTGTTGTTAGACGACAGGCATTCCGATGCTCCGGACTGCAAAGCCCATGGGTTGAAGCGGGTGCTTGCGAATTCGAGCTTTCACAGAGGTGAGACCACGCCCACGTTTGTCGCCGTCATGAAATTCCCGTCGATCACCGCCCTCATTGCGCACGGTGGCTGCGGTCCGGCAAGGGCCGCTCTGGCGGCGGGGCTGATGCTTTCCAGTTCCTGCATGAGCCTGATCGGCTCGAAGCACACCTACACGGCGTCGTCATCCAAGGTGGTCGTCAACAACGCCGCGATCCGCATGCAAGTGCGGCCCGAGGGAACGGACGGCGGCAGTTATGCCTTCAGCGCCATGGTGGTGGGCGCGGCCGTGGCCACCTTTGACGGGCCTTTCCGCTGGAGACTGGAAGCCACCGGCCGCGCCGGATCGCACGAGTCGTTGGTCGTTCACCGCGTCCACACGCGGACCGGCACCACCCGCCGCGACGAATGGTATCCGGCCCGCCATCTTGGCAAGCGGGTGGAGTTCCGCGACGTGCGCAAGGAACCCGGAGTCACCCGCGCGGTTTATGAAATTCCCGGACTGCTGGTGGTGAAACCCCGCGAGGACGGACCTTTGGAAATCACCGTGGATCTGACAATACGCGCCGACTCGCGCTCGGAGCGGCGTCAGGTGCGCTTCAGGATGGACCCGTCCAAACAACGCCAGGACGAATTCATTTTCCTGCCCGCCGAGATCGTCAAGAGCATCACCACTCCGCCCGGGGAATTCGAGGACGCCGGATGGGAATGATGAACGGGGGCAACCGTATCGGATCAAATCAAACGTTTTTTGGAATCGCCAGCTTCGCGTTCTTCCCTAAAGTGCAGACCTCATGATCACCGGAACCACCATCCTCATTGCCTTGGCTGTAGTCGCCGGGCTCGTGCTGATGTTTGTCGTCGTCAAATACAACGGCCTCGTCGTCGCGCGGAACCTCTACCGCAACAGCTTCGCGCAGATCGACGTCCAGTTGAAGCGCCGCTACGATCTGATCCCTAATCTGGTGGAAACCGCCAAGGCCTACATGGGCCACGAGCGTGAAACCCTGGAAGCGGTGATCGCCGCACGCAACCAGGCCTCCGGCGCGCGCTCGGCCGCCGCCGCGAATCCCGGCGATCCTGCGGCGATGGTGGCGCTCGGCCAAGCCGAAGCCGGTCTCGGCGGCACGCTCGGCCGCTTGTTCGCCCTTTCGGAAGCCTACCCGGACCTCAAGGCGAACCAGACGATGATGCAGCTCAGCGAGGAACTCACCTCCACTGAAAACCGCGTCGCCTTCGCCCGGCAGGCCTACAATGATGCGGTGATGCAGTTCAACAACCAGCGCGAGGTGTTCCCCACCAACATCATCGCCGGCATGTTCAACTTCACCGCCGCCCAGTCTTTTGAAATCACCAATCCCGCCGAACGCGAGGTGGTGAAGGTGCAGTTCTGATCCAACAAGCCAAGCCGATGAATTTCTTCGAGGCGCAGGAGCGGGCGCGCGTCGCCAGCCGCTGGCTCATCGTGTGGTTCTCGCTTGCGATCATCGGCGTGATCGCATCGCTCTACGCCGCAGCGGTGATGATCAAGGCATGGATGGCCACGGAGGGTGTTCCCTATCAAAGCGGGATCGATTGGCAGGATCCGCAGCTTGCGTTTTTCGTGGGACCGGCGGCAGGCGGGCTGATCCTTGTCGGCAGCCTCTACAAACTCACCCGGCTTTCCGCAGGCGGCTCGGTGGTCGCGCGTGATCTCGGCGGACGTGCGGTGGACCCATCCACCACCGATCTGTTAGAACGCCGCTTGCTAA
>JALOUA010000199.1 GCA_025457625.1 Akkermansiaceae bacterium | reverse complement strand
ACTCCGGTGGTGAGGAAATACTCGCCGATGCCGGATTTGGCATTGTTTTCGCCCTCGCGGGCGGCGGTGAAGAGACCCCAGATGAGGGAGCAGATCCAAAGCGTGTTCCATGCGGCAAGGATGCGCGCGGGTTGCACCAGCAGCGGTTTCTCGGTGGCGCTGGAAATCAGCGGCATGACGAAAGGCAGGCAGATCACCGCAAATGCGCAGATCGCCCAGGCCTTGCGCTGGAAAATCGTGGCGAATGTGAGGCGGAAAAGTCTCATGGCGTCTCAGTTGAGAAGGTTTTTGAGTTGGCTCCAGGTTTGTCCGCCGCCGTTGAGGTGGCGGGCATTCCTGCCCTCGATGAGCAGCGCGCTCGGCATTTCCATCGAGTCATAATCCGGGTGGCAGCTCACCAGGCGCAGGACATTGGCGGCGGATGCACGCCAGATTTCCTCGAAAACCTGCCGTGCGAAGGCATCCAGGCCGCTGAACGGCTCGTCGAGCAGCAGGATGTTGCCGCGGTCGGGTTTCACCGCGAATTCCGCGGCGATCAGATTCGTTTTGCGACGGTTGCCGGTGGAAAGGCGGGCATAGGGCTTTTTCACGTCCAGTTCGATGCGCTCCGCCAGCTCCATGGCCTCGCCGAGGCGGGCTTTCGGCAACAGCGTCCGGAAAATCATCGCCGGCGTGATTTCCGCGTCAAAGCGCAGATCCTCCGGCAGATATTGCATGAAGCCTTCCGTGCGGAAATTTCCGGACACCGGCTTCAGCGTGCGGGCCAGCGTGCGCAGCAAGGTGCTCTTGCCGCGGCCGTTGCGCGCCAGTAGAAAATGCGTGCCGCCGGAGAGGCTCACCGGCTCGCCAAACCGGGCGAGCGGATTTCCGTAGCCAATCTCAAGACCGGAATCAAGATGAATGGATGGAATTTGGTGGGACATCGGTGTTTCAGTTTCGTCGGTGGTTCTAGAGGATTTTGCGAAGTGATCAAGATAAATTAAATATCGGCTTCGCTAATCTTTCTGACGTTTAAGAAAATCCGGCCCCCTTGGCAATATTTTTTTGAACATTTTCAAGGTTGGGGTGTCATTTTTTAAAAAACGCCTTTCATCGACGGTCGTAAGCCCTTGAATTTGTTAGGGTTTCCGGTGCGGCGGAAGGATTTCAGAAACAGAAAAAATTTTCCGCGTGACGGTGGGTGAGTGGCATGTAGAACCGCCGCAGCGGATTATGGCGGGCAATTTGACTTACCAACAGGCGGGGGTGGACACGCGCAAAGCGGCCGCCATCGTGGGCGATATCGGCACTCACGTGCGTAGAACCCAGCAAACCCGGAAGCTCTGGGGTGCGTTCGGGCTGTTCGCGGCGTGTTACGACCTCAGCAGCTACAAACAACCCGTGATCGTGACCGGTTGCGACGGCGTGGGCACCAAGCTGGAACTGCTCTTGGAGCACGATTTGCTCGAAACCGCCGGCAAGGACCTGGTGGCGATGAGCGTGAACGACATCCTCACCACCGGCGGCGATCCGCTGCTGTTCCTTGATTACATCGGTATCGCCGCGCTCGATGAGGAAAAAATCACCCGCCTGATCGCCGGCATGGCGGATTACCTGGAAGCCTGTGATTGCATCCTTGCCGGCGGCGAAACCGCCGAAATGCCCGGCATCGTCCCTGCGGACGTGATCGAGCTCTCCGGCTTCTGCATCGGCTGCGCCGAAAAGCCCGACCTCATCGATCCGACGACCGTGAACGTGGGCGACGTGCTGATCGGCTACCCCTCGGACAGCACCCACGCCAACGGCTGGTCGCTCGTGCGCCGCGTGCTGCGCGAGTTTCCCGGCGAGGTGACCGATAGCGAGCTCGCCGCCTGGCTCAAACCGACCCGCCTCTACCACGATGTGACGCGCGACCTGAAAAAATCCGGCATCAAACCCAAGGCGATGGCCCACATCACCGGCGGCGGCCTGCCGGAAAACCTCGAACGCCTGTTCCGCGGCATGGGGGCCGATCTGGAAATTCCGCGCTGGGAGCTTCCCGGCATCGACAAACTGCTTTCCCACGTGGACGCACAGGACCGCTTCCACACCTTCAACATGGGCATCGGCTGGGTGACCATCGTCGCCGGGGCGGACGTCGATGCCGCGCTCACGGCCGGTCCCGGCGGACATCTCATCGGCCGGATGGTTCCCGAGGAGGGTGTCCGGGTCAGAGTCTCAGGCGAATGATTTCCAAACCGCGGATAAACACTGATATTATGATTCTGAGGGAATTTGGCATCAATACATCCGGAAGCATGGAACGACGCCTGAAATCCATACCCTATCCGTTTCCATCCGCGTCCATCCGTGGTTCATTTCTTCTCCTAGGATGACTCTCCCACCCCGGCAACCATGAGCGATTTCCTCAAACACGAGTGCGGGATCGCGGCGGTGCGGCTGCGCAAGCCCCTCGCCTATTATTATGACCGCTACGGCAGCTGCCTGTGGGGCCTCAACAAGCTCTTCCTGCTGATGGAAAAGCAGCACAACCGCGGCCAGGACGGCACCGGCATCGGCTGCGTGAAGCTCAACATGCCCATGGGCCTGCCCTACGTCTATCGCCGCCGCGGCATCGAAAAGGACGCGCTGGCCGAGATTTTCCGCAAGGAAATCAAAAACTTCCACAAGATGTCGCGCAAGGGGGTCATGGACCACAAAGACCCCGACAGCGTGAAGCGCCACTTCGATTTCGGCGGAGAAATCCTCGTCGGCCACCTGCGCTACGGCACGTCGGGCGAATTCGACGAAGGCTCGTGCCATCCCTACCTGCGCCGCAGCAACTGGCCCACCCGCACGCTCATGGTCATGGGCAACTTCAACATGACCAACGCCGCCGAACTCAACGAAGTGCTCATCAACCGCGGCCAGCACCCGGTTTTCGGCACCGACACCCAGACGGTGCTCGAGGAAATCGGCTATCACCTCGACGAACACCACACCGACCTCTACCGCCATCTCCGCGACCAAGGCGTGCCCGGTGCCGAGATGCCGGAGAAAATCTCCGCCGCGCTCGATGTCCCCCGCCTCGTCGCCGAATCCGCCGCCGCATGGGACGGCGGCTACACCATCTGCGGCGCCATCGGCAACGGCGACATGTTCGTGATGCGCGATCCCCGCGGCATCCGCCCCTGCCACATGCTCGTCACCGACGAGGTGATCGCCTTCGCCTCCGAACGCGTGCCGCTGATGACCGTCTTCGAAGCCGAGGCTTCGGAGGTCAAAGCCGTCGATCCCGGCTCGATGATCACCATCAAGTCCGACGGCACCATGACGGACACCGCCTTCGCACCGCCTCAGCGCTTCACGCCGTGCTCGTTTGAGAAAATCTATTTCTCGCGCGGCAACGACCCGCTCATCTACCGCGAGCGAAAGGCGATGGGCGCCGCACTCGTTTCCCAGGTGGTCGATGCCATCGGCGGCCAGTTCGACAAAACCATCTTCTCGTTCATCCCCAACACCGCCGAGACCGCCTACTACGGCCTGATGGACGGACTGCGGCTCCATCGCCGCCAGGAAGTCCGCGACGCCATCCTCAAGGCCGCCGGCGAGGGAAATCTAACACCCGACCTGGTGGACCACCTGATCCTGCGCAACTGGCCGCAGGGCGAGAAGGTCGCCCACAAGGACATCAAGATGCGCACCTTCATCTCCCAGGAGAAAGGCCGCAACCAACTCGTCTCCCACGTTTATGACATCACCTACGGCGTCGTCGAACCCGGCGACTTCCTCGTCGCGCTCGATGACTCGATTGTCCGCGGCACCACCCTCAAGCAGTCCATCCTCAAGATCCTCGCGCGCACCAAGCCCGCCAAAATCGTCATCTGCTCCACCGCCCCGCAGATCCGCTACCCGGATTGTTATGGCATCGACATGTCCGAACTCGGCAAGTTCATCGCCTTCCAGGCCGCCGTCGCCCTCCACCGCCGCGCCGGCCGGCAGTCGTTGCTCGATGAAACCTACGAGCAATGCCGCGAGGAACTGAAACTCCCTCCCGCCGAGCGCCGCAACCGTGTGCAAGGCGTTTATGAAGCCTTCAGCGACGACGAAATCTCCGCCGAAATCAGCAGCATGGTCTATCCGGAACACATCGACTGGCACGGCGAGGTCCGGGTCATTTTCCAAACCATCGACAACCTCCGCGCCGCCATCAAGGGCGACTGCGGCGACTGGTATTTCACCGGCGACTACCCCACCCCCGGCGGCTACTCGATGGTCAACCTCGCCTACATCCGCTGGTATGAGGGCGTCGGCGGCCGCAGCTACGACCTGCCGCTTTGAAAAAAATGCACGAGGACGGGATCGAACCGCCGACCGACCGGGTGTAAACCGGTTGCTCTACCGCTGAGCTACTCGTGCGCGGAGGCCGCCAAATGAGCCGATGCCTCCGGACGGATCAAGCACCGATTGCCGAACTTTTCCTTGGAATCCGCCCCGCGCCGGGCAATCTTGGCGAGCCGCTCCCCGGACGGTCGCAATCCCCGCGCAAGCGGAGGTTGAGGAAAGTCCGGACACCACAGGGCAACGCGCCTCACGAAAGTGGGGGACGGGAACCGCGAGGAACCCGGACGGAAAGTGCAACAGAAAGCATACCGCCGATGGTCCGCAAGGACACAGGCAAGGGTGAAACGGTGGAGTAAGAGCCCACCGCGCCGAGGGCAACCGGAGCGGCATTGAAAACCCCGCGTGGTGCAAGACAGAACAGGGAAAGGGCGGCCCGCCCGTTGACTCCCGGGTATTAGTCGCACTCCGCGCAAGCGGGGCGCCCCGCTCCGGCGGGACGAGAGAAATGACCGTCCAGTCCCGCTACAGCGGGATGGACAGAATCCGGCTTACAGGGGAGCGGCACCCCTCCATTTTCTGATCCCATACGCAATCCGACATGAATCCCACGCTCGAAACCCTGATGCTGGCGTTCTCCGCGGACGATCGCCCGGCAATCCCCTTGAGCGCGTTGTTTCTCGGGGCCGAACCCCACGAGGCACTGCGTCACTGGCCGGACCTGACAGGCTGGCAGCCGCTCAAGCCGCTTGCGGATGCTTGGGACCGCGCCGGTTTTGCGCGCATCGACGAGCTGCCGGCCGGCCAATGGCCCGTCGTGCTCGTGCTGCCCGGGAAATCCCGCGATGAAACGCTGCTGTGGTTCGCGCTGGCGAAGGACCGGCTGGAACCCGGCGGCCGCATCGTCGCCGCCATGCCCAACACCGCGGGCGCCTCGCGCTTCGAGAACGAGCTCGCCCAAGCCGCGGGAAACATCACCTCCATCCAGAAACACAAATGCCGCGCCTTCCACGCCATGGATGATGGATCATGGAACGGGGAAACCTTGAACGCATGGCGCTCGCTCGGCGGATTCCGCGGGATCGCCGGCACGCCCTACCTCGCCCGGGCCGGGATCTTCAGCAGCGGACACATCGACCCGGGCTCGCTCTTGTTGGGACAACACCTGCCGGCCTCGCTCCACGGCCGCGTCGCCGACCTCGGCGCGGGCTGGGGCTTTCTATCGGACGTCGCGCTGCGCCGCTGCCCGAAGATCGAACGCATCGATCTTTACGAAGCCGACTCCCGCGCGCTCGCCTGCGCGGAACGCAACCTCGCCTGTCATGACCGCGACATCCGCTTCCACTGGCACGACGTCACACGCGCCCTGCCGGAAACCTATGACGCCATCCTCATGAACCCGCCCTTCCACACCGGGCAAAACACCGACGTCGATCTCGGCCGCGCCTTTCTAACAACCGCCGCCGCCGCGCTGAAACGCCACGGAAAGCTCCACCTCGTCGCCAACCGCCAGCTTCCCTACGAAGCCGTGCTCGATTGCCTCCGCCTCGCATGGCGCAAGGTGGCCGAGGACAAGACTTACAAGGTGATAGTTGCGGAAAAGAGGTGAACGTCAAGAGCACGCAACCCTATCAGCGGGGGCGCGCGTCGATCACGGGGTTGAGAATGAAATCACAAAAATACGACAAAATACGAGAGACAGAAATAATAAAATATTTTGTTGACTGATTGCCACCGCCCGGCTTTTCTCCCGGCATGGCACGCGCGCGATGGATTGTTCCCTGGGCGGATTCGGAGACGAAACCGGCGATTTACCACTGCCTCGCGCGGGTGGTGGACAAGCGCTTTGCGTTCGAGCCGGATGACAAGGAACAGTTCCGCATTTACCTGCGCATGATGGAGAATTTCTCCGGTTGCCGGGTGCTGGCTTACTGCGTGATGTGCAACCATTTCCACATTTTGCTGGAAGTGCCACCACGGCCGAAGGTGCCGTTGACCGACGAACAGCTATTGAAACGGATTGGCGCGCTGTATTCGAAGGCGTTTGTGGCCACGGTGGCCAAGGAGTTGGCGGATGCGCGGAAGGTGGTGAGCGAAGGCCGGGCGCGGGATGGCGAGGCTTATGTGCAGCGCATCCACGAGCGCTTCACCTACCGGATGCATGATTTGTCCGAGTTCATGAAAACGCTGCTGCAACGTTTCACCCGCTGGCACAACACGCGGACGAAACGCCGCGGGAATTTGTGGGAGGAAACGTTCAAGAGCGTGGTGGTGGAGGATGGCCTCGCTTCGAAAACGGTGGCG
>JALOUA010000198.1 GCA_025457625.1 Akkermansiaceae bacterium | reverse complement strand
GCACAATGCGGTCAAAGCATTCGATGGTTCCCTTGATGTCCTTGGCGAATCGTTCGGTCAGAAGCGGCGTACTCATGCCGGAAGGATACCACACCGGTTCCCTTTTGGTTCCGGCGGCGACGGGCGTTTGGAAAAGCCCTTCGCGATTCATTGCCGCCCGGAGGCAGCCACTCCATGAGGCTCAGCGCTCCCATCTGCCGCTGACGGCTGGCAGCTTGCCCTGTCCGACGACGACATAGTTGGTGGGGCCGCGGGCGCCTTCGAGCGGCACGCCGAGATGTTTCTTCCAGATGGGGCTCATGCTTTCCGCGGTGTGGCAGCCCCAGCTCTTGCAGTAGGCGTTGCGCGCGAAGATCGACGACTTGAGACGCGGGATCTCACTTTCATGAAACCACGCGGTGGAGACGGCCATGATGTCATTGCCGTAGTCGAACATGAACGCGTGGCGGTTCGAGTGGCCGAAGAAGTCAAAGGTCGTGATCGAGCCGCGCGGGCGGGCGTTCATCGCCTGGATGAAGCCGGCCGAGCTGTTGAACCAGATGAGTTTGGCGCGCCGGTCGGCGGCGAGTTGGGTGATCCACTGGGTGTAGGGTTTTCGATCCTCGCGGCCGCGCGTTTGGTAGCCGGGTTGGAAAACCATCCACACCAGCGGTGCCTCGCGGCCGTAAGCGGTGCGGATTTCCGCCATGCGCAGGGTGGAGGCGCGGACGAAGTTCGCCCACCAGCGGTCGTGTTGGTCGGCAGGCACGCGAAGGTTCTCCCAGCGCCGGAGGGCGGGGCCACCGGTGACGATGACGTGGTCGGCAGCCGCAGGCAGGGCCGGCAGCATGACTGCTAACAACAAAAGGCGGAGCACGGTCATCATCGTTGGGGAATCGGCCATTGTGGGAATCAGCCGGCCTGGCCGCAGCCGTTGCGGATGATTTCCAGAAAGCTCTGGGGTTCGAGCGCGGCACCGCCGATGAGCGCGCCGTCGATGTCCGGACAGGCCATGAGTTCGGCGGCGTTGCCGGGTTTGACGGAGCCGCCGTATTGGATGCGGATTTTTGCGGCGACGTCGGCACCGTAGAGATCGGCGAGAATCGAGCGGACGAAGGCGTGGGCGTCCTGCGCCTGTTGGGAGGTGGCGGTGACACCGGTGCCGATGGCCCAGACGGGTTCGTAGGCGATGACGGTTTCGAGCATGTCCTTTTCCGGCACGCCCTTGAGGCCGTCGGTCACCTGGGTGCGGAGCACGGTCTCAAGCATGCCGCCTTCGCGTTCGGCGAGGGTTTCGCCGATGCAGAAGATGGGTTTGAGGTTGGCCTCGCGGGCCTTCTTGATCTTGGCGTTGATGACGGCGTCGGTCTCGCCATAGATCGCGCGGCGCTCGCTGTGGCCGATGATGACATAGTGGACGAAAAACTCGCGCAGCATGAGCACGCTCACCTCGCCGGTGTAGGCGCCGGCATCGAACTGCGAGCAGTTCTGCGCGGCGATCTGGATGGCGTGGGCGTTCTGCACGGCGGTGGCGGTGTGCAACAGGTCGGCGAGTTTGGCCAGCGACACGAACGGCGGGGCGATGACGATTTCACAGGGGAAATCCTGACCATGCAGTTTCGAGAGGAAGCTTTTGACGAAGTCCTCCGTCTCGGAGGCTCCCTTGTTCATTTTCCAGTTGGCGGCGAAGATCGGCTTGCGGTTCATGTCGGGTGGTGTTGGGGGTTGGGAGAATGGTTAGATATCACTGAGCGCGGCCACGCCGGGCAGGACCTTGCCTTCGAGGAATTCGAGGCTCGCACCGCCGCCGGTGGAGCAGTGGGTGACTTTGGAGGCGACGCCGAATTTCTTGGCGGCGGTGGCGGTGTCTCCACCGCCGACGACGGTGATGGCGCCGGCTGCGGTGGCGGCGGCGACCGCGGCGGCCATTGACTTGGTGCCCTCGGCGAAGGCGTCGAACTCAAACACGCCGGGAGGGCCGTTCCAGATGATGGTCTTGGAGTTGGAGATGACCTTGGCGAACAACTCGCGGGTCTTCGGGCCGGCATCCAGGCCCATGGTTCCGGCGGGAATGCGGTCGGTGGCGGAGGAAACCGTGGCGTCCGGCGCGAACTTGTCGGCGGTCACGAAATCGAAAGGCAAGTGGAGGTTCACGCCCCTGGCTTGCGCTTTCTTGGCGAGTTCGGGGATGATTTCCGCGCCCTCGGCATCGAACAGGCTGTCGCCGATTTCCCAGCCATCGAGGACTTTGCGGAAGGTGAAAGCCATGCCGCCGCCGATGATGATGTCGTCGGCCTTGTCGAGCAGGTTGTTGATGAGCGGGATCTTGTCGGCGATCTTGGCACCGCCGAGAATGGCGAGCAATGGCCGCTGCGGATTGTCGAGCACGGTGGTGAAGGCCTTGATTTCCGCCTCCATCAGGAAACCGGCGGCCTTCTGCGGCAGGTCCACGCCGACCATCGAGCTGTGCGCGCGGTGGGCGGTGCCGAAGGCGTCGTTGACGAAGACGTCGCCGAGCTTGGTGAGGCTGGCGCGGAAGGCGGCGACTTTTGCGGTGTCGGCCTTGATGGATGTGCCGTCGTCCTGTTTGGCCTTGCCCTCCTCCTCGATGTGGAAGCGCAGGTTTTCGAGCAGGACCACGTCGCCGGGCTGGAGTTTGCCGGGAGCGCAGGCGGCTTCCACTTCGGGGCCGACGCAATCGCTGAGGAAGGTGACGGGTTTGCCGAGCAGCTTGGAGAGTTCGTCGGCCACGGGTTTGAGCGAGAATTTCCCTACCTTCGCGCCGTTCGGGCGGCCGAGATGGGACATGAGAACGACCGCGGCTCCGTTCGACAACGCGTGCTGGATCGTAGGCAGGGCGGCGACGATGCGCTGGTTGTTGGTGATGGCACCGGTGGTCTTGTCCTGCGGGACGTTGAAATCAACACGAATGAGAACACGTTTGCCGGAGAGATCGATGTCGCGGATGGAAAGCTTGGCCATGGGGCGGAAATCCCGCCTGATGGGGGGGCCGGTGTCAAGACATGCGTGGCTTTGTGTCGCTGGTTGGCAGGCGCGCCGGATTATAAAACGAGGCGGATCAATCCGAGGTTTTC
Organism: Akkermansiaceae bacterium; assembly: GCA_025457625.1. Classification (GTDB taxonomy): domain Bacteria; phylum Verrucomicrobiota; class Verrucomicrobiia; order Verrucomicrobiales; family Akkermansiaceae; genus Luteolibacter. The sequence continues at coordinate 3,535 of JALOUA010000198.1, read as the reverse complement.
GGATTGAAGGCCATGGCCGATTCCTCCTCGTGCGAGTGAATCCGCAGCAGGACTTGCACCCCGTGACGGGCCGCCGCGGCCTTCATGATGCCGCGGATGGCGGCGGCCGTGTGACCTCCCGTGCCGATCAGCATCGCCACATCCCGCTTCATCATCACCAGCCTGAAGTCGAGCACCGCCGGCGCGATCTCGCTCACCTTGATCTGTGCGTGATCCGGCCCGTCGATGAGGTTGACGGCAGTGAATTGCAGGAAATTCCTCAACCGCAGGATGAGCGCCTGCATTTCCGCGGGATCCGGTTGTTGTTTGCCCGTCTTGGCCGGCAGCATGTTTCTGAAATCCCACTCCATCACCTTGTAATGGGCCGTGCGTTTGAGGAAACCGGCGATATCCACCTCCTGCTGCGCCAGTTTGTTCACCGCCGGCAGGACATCCCTGAAATCCCATTCCATCACCTTGCAATTCCCCAATTTCCGCAGGGAACGGGTGATTTCCAGATCCCGGATGTCCTTGTGCATCAATTCCATGAAATCCGTCTCGGTGACCTCGATTTCTCCGATCTCCCTGAGGGAGCTGGCGAGTTTGTGGATTCGTTTGGACATGGGATCGGGCTTGTCCGGGAGCACCATCAGCGGCGATGAAATCCTCACGGTTGCCGCAGCATGCCGGATTCGCCGGCGGTTGGCAAGCCGTCAGCCATGAATCCCCCTTGACCCCGGGGCGGCGGGCCACTACCTAGACCGCCGCATGGGATTTGACACACTTGGGCTCTCCGCAGCCGTTCTGGAAGCCGTCGAGGAAAGCGGATACACCAACCCGACGCCGATCCAGGCACAGGCCATTCCGATCATTCTCGAAGGACGGGACGTCATCGGCGCCTCCCAGACCGGCACCGGGAAAACCGCCGCCTTCGCCCTGCCCACTCTCTCGAAAATCGAGAAAATGGGCAAACCCCAGATCCTGGTGCTCGAACCCACCCGCGAACTCGCCCATCAGGTGGCCGAGCAGTTCGAGAAATACGGCAAGCACACCGGCATGAAGGTCGCCCTGCTCTACGGCGGCGTCGGCCTCGGCACCCAGTCCGAACAACTCGCCTCCGGTGCGGACATCGTCGTCGCCACCCCCGGTCGGCTGGTCGATCATTTTTACCGCACCACCATGCGCTTCGGGGAAATCAAGGTGCTCATCCTCGACGAGGTGGACCGCATGCTCGACATGGGTTTCCTCCCGCAGGTCCGCAAAATCGTCAACCTCTGCCCGTGGGAAGGCCGCCAGACGCTGTTCTTCTCCGCCACCATGCCGCCGGCGATCCAGACCTTCGCGCAATGGTGCCTCACCGATCCCGCCAGCATCGAGATCGCCCGCGCCTCCATCCCCACCACCGTCACCCACGCCTTCTATCCGGTGGCCATGGACCAGCGCGACGATCTTTTGTTAGAACTGCTCAAGCAGACCGACTACCACTCGGTGATGGTTTTCACCCGCACCCGCAAGGAGGCGGACCAGCTCACCTCGCTGATCAAATCCACCGGCCAGCAGAAAGTGGCCGCCATGCACTCCGACATCAACCAGGTGGACCGCATGAAGGCGCTCGCCGGATTCAAGGCCGGCGACTATGAAATCCTCGTCGCCACCGACGTCGCCGCGCGCGGCATCGACATCTCCGGCGTCTCGCACGTCATCAACTACCGCGTCCCGGAAAACGCCGAGGACTACGTCCACCGCATCGGCCGCACCGGCCGCGCCGAGGCCGAGGGCGACGCCTTCACCATCCTCACCGCCGACGAACTCGACTACGCGAAGTCCGTGGAAATCTTCATCGACCAGAAAATCCCGCGCCGCAAGCTGGAGGACTTCGACTACATCTACACCGCCCTGCTCGACGACTCGCCGGGCAAGCCGGTGCGCCGCAAGAAAACCGGCGGCGGGAAAAAGCGGCGGTAGCCCTGTCCTTGGACTGCGGCAGCCTGCTGCCGCTTTCCCGGAGCCAGCCTGCTGGCCCGGGTGCTCTTCTTTGGCATCCCATAGGCTCTCCGCAGCAGGCTGCGGGTCTGAAAGCGGCAGCGGATGCGCGGTCCATGCGCCGTCCCCCTTTCCATACGCAGGGACTCCCGCATCTCAGCCAAGGACTCCCGTTCGTCGCGCAGGGACTCCCCTTCGTCGCGCAGGGACTCCTGTTCGTCGCGCAGGGACTCCCTTTCGTCGTGCAGGGACTCCCTTTCGTCGTGCAGGGACTCCCGTTCGTCGCTCAGGGACTCCCTTTCGTTGTGCAGGGACTCCCTTTCGTCGTGCAGGGACTCCCGTTCGTCGCTCAGGGACTCCCGTTCGTCATGCACAGATGCCCGAACATCGCGCACGGGCTCTCTGACACCACGCACAAGTGCTTTGACACCACGCACAAGCGCTCTGACATCGCGCACAAGCGCCCTGACATCGCGTAACGGCACCCGAAACACGGGGCCGGGACTGCGGGATCAAATTATTTCCACCCGTGCATCGCGTAACGGGGTGCCTGACATCGCGCACAAGCATCCTGACATCGCGTAACGGCACACGAAACACGGGGCCGGGACTGCGGGATCGAATTATTTCGCCCCGCTCACCGTGCGTTCCTGTCCATGTCCGGAGGAGCCTGTCCCGGGCTACGCGACCCTTCCGCAGCCATTGTGCAAGAGGTCTGCAAGCCCGTTGCACTAAGGAAATCCATGTGCCGGAGGGATGTGGAGAGTGCCGGGGAAACGAAATGGTTTTTCGCTTTGCAGCAAGCGACGAATCCATAGCTTGAGCGCGAATACATGGCCAAGATTGAGGATTTCATCGCCCAGATTCCGGATGAGCGTTTGCGCAAGGCGATTGCGGCGGAAGTGCGGGATCTTAAGAAAAACAAGAAGTTCGGCCTGGTCTTCGAGGAACACCTCCCGGAAACCGTGCGGCTGCCGAACCTGCCCGTGAAGGTGGGCGATCTGGTCGCCAAGAAACGCGAGAGCGGCAATCAGATCTGGAAGGTCAGGGACATCCGCAAGGGCAAGGCGGACTTGGTCAAGCCGGTGGACGGGTATCCGACTGGTGCCGACGAGGGCGGAGAGGTGCCGGTAACGGAGCTGGTGGTGGTCCGCAGCTTCGGCGTTCCGATCTATCCGGCGCTGGTGCCGGTGGACCGCATCGCCAGTGGAGGCCCGGACAAGCCCTGGAACGTGCTCATCAACTCGGACAATTTCCACGCCCTCCAGCTCTTGCTCTGCTGCTACGAGGGCCAGGTGGATGTGATCTACATCGATCCGCCCTACTGTCTCTATGGGTGGCGATTTCCAGATGCAGGAGCCAAGTGGCACATGCAAAGTCTCAATTGAATATTGCGATGAACATGGTAATTGCATACCGGGACCTTTTAGAAAAGCGGAATTATGTCCGCAAGGCAGACCCACGCGTGAATTACTGGGTTGACTTCGCAGTTTCGAAAATCAGCCATTATCTTGATCAATACGGAACGAATTTTAAACTCATTATCGTCGGATCCCTGGAACTTGAAGCTGAC
>JALOUA010000404.1 GCA_025457625.1 Akkermansiaceae bacterium | reverse complement strand
CGGCGCGGCCGAGAATGATGCCGAGCACCATGAGCGTGTGTGCGGCCATGATGGCGGGCGCGAGCAGCATGGAGACGAGGGTTTCGAGAAAAACGCCGGCGAGCACCGGCAGCATGCCGCCGAAGGAACGGCGGATGCTTTTGCAAGAGAGCGCGCGGCAGACGGCGAGGATTTTCGGCAGGAAAAGCAGCACGAAGATGAAGGCGGTGAGGACCAGTGATTGCTGGATGCCGTTGAGGCCGAACCAGCGGTCCACATAACTCTCGAAGGGCAGCTGGCTGAGGTTGCTGGAATAGCGGTCCCAAGCCACCCAGGTTCCGACTAACAGAAAGAGGAACCACAGCGGGCTGCCGAGATAGGCCATGATGCCCATGAAGAGGTGCATGCGGGTGGGGAACGGCAGTTTGCGGGCGAAGATCAGCCAGAGGTGCTGGAGGTTGCCCTGCATCCAGCGGCGGTCGCGGATGAGGTGGTCCACCAGTGTCGGGGGGGCCTCCTCGCAGGTGCCCTCGATGTCCCATGCGAGCCAGACTTCCCAGCCCTCGGCGACCATCAGCGCGGCCTCGACGAAGTCGTGACTGAGGATGCGTCCGCCGAAAGGCTCGCGGCCGGGCAGGGCGGGAAGTTCGCAGAATTCGGAGAACGGCTTGAGGCGGATGAGCGCGTTGTGGCCCCAGTAGCTGCCACCGCCGAGCTGCCAGTAGTTGAGCCCGCGGATGAAGAGCGGCCCGTAGAGGCGCATGGCGAATTGCTGGAGCCGGGTGAAAACCGAGGAGCCGCGGACCAGTTTGGGCGGCGTTTGCAGGATGCCGAGGCGCGGGTAGTCCTCCATCACGCGCGCCATCGTCACGATGTCCGCGCCGTCCATCAGGCTGTCGGCGTCGAGCACCAGCATCGCCTCGTATCCCCCGCCCCAGTTGCGGACGAAATCGCCGATATTGCCGGCCTTGCGGTTTTCGTTGGTTTTACGACGCCGGTAGTAGATGCGGCCGAAGCCTTCGAGGCGGCGGCAGAGGTTGGTCCAGGAGGTTTCCTCGATGACCCAGAGGTCGAGATCGCGGGTGTCGCTGAGGATGAAGAAATCGAACGAGTCGAGGTGGCCGGTGGCTTCGATCGAGCGGTAGATCGCCTCGATGCGGGCGCAGACCTTGACGCTGTCCTCGTTGTAAACGGGCATGACGACGGCGTGGCGTTTGGCGAGCGGGCCGGACCTGCCCTCGGCGAGGCGGGTGATGCGCACCGCGCGCTTGCGGCCGCAGAGCATGTCGAAGGCGCCGAAGAGCGCATGGAAGGACCCGAGCACGAGCAGGCCGTTGAGCAGGATGAAGATCAGCAGCAGCGGGAAGTGGGCCTTTTGGAAACCCATGCGCCAGAACAGATCGGCCAGCCAGAGGGTGGCGGCGATGTTGACGAGCAAGACGCAGCCGAAAAAGAGGATGCGGCGGCACACGGTGCGCCAGCGGCTGAAGAAGGGCCTGCCGGAGGCGGTGGGTGGTGGGTGGGGCGTGTCCATCAGCCGAAGAAGATGAACCAGGCTCCCAGAACGAGGATGAAGAGCAACAGCCCGATGAACATGAGGCGCGTGATGGGCTTGCGCTCCATGGTTTCCCACCACTGCGCGGCGCCGCTGCCGAAGGCGTTCAACTCGAGGGGTTTGGGCACCATGGTGAGGGTGGCGAAGCGCGGGCCGGCGGCGAGATAGGATTTCCGCATCGCGTCGACGAAGGCGGGCGGCCATGGCGCGGGAGTCAGGAACACGCCCTGCCACTTGTCGGGCATGCCGGCGAGCAGCAGCGCGAGGCGGCCGCCAGCGCGAGGCGGCCGCGTGCGGCAAGGCGGCGGTTTTCCAGCGGGGCGTCGAGCACGTTGCGCGTCCACTCGGCGACTTCGCTGAGCGCCTCCTCCATGGCCAGCACCCGCGCCGGGGTGTCGGGCTCGTTCACGCGGCGTGCGGAAGCGCGCCAGAGGATGCCGCGCACGAGTTCGGCGACGAGCAGCCGGTTGCGCAGCCTGAGCGCCTGCAGGTAGGCCTCCACGGCGGCGTAGGCCTCCTCCCACTCGCTGAGTTCGAGCTCGCTGAGAGGTCGCAGGGCGTTCAGGGAGTGATTCGATGGGCCCATGTTTCGGTCAGGAAATCATCACCACGTTTCAGGCAGCAACGGAGTTCGACAGGACCGATTTGCGCGAGAGTGGCCGCTTCGTCCGCAGGCTTGATCTGGAAGGAGACGCGCCAGCGGTTGTCGGGAATCTTCTGTACGTTGACGCCTTGGATCGCGAGTTTCGGGGCATTTTCCCCGATCGCCTCGACCACTGCGGCCAGCGGGGCTTCACCGGAATTTTCCAGGCTGGCACCGGAGAACTCGACGATGCCGGTGCGCTGGCCGGGCTGCCAGTCGTGGACGCCGCTGCGGGTGGCCACGACATGACCGACGGCCTGTGAGGGATCGGGGTCCATGGTCCAGTGCTGGCGGTAGGTGAACTCGATGCGATCGCCCGGCTTGGGGGTTTCGGCGGGTTCCCACAAGGCGACGATGTTGTCATGCAGTTCGTTGGAAGCGGGGATCTCCATGAGCACCACGCGCCCCGGGCCCCAGTCGGAGGTCGGTTCGATCCACAATGAGGGACGCAGGTGATAGTCCGCCTCGGCATCCTCGTAAGCGCTGAAGCGCCGGTCGCGCTGCAAAAGGCCGAAGCCGTCGCATTTGCCCATCTCGAACACACTGAGTTCCAGTTTTCCGGAATCGTTGGAAACCGGCCGCCAGATGCGCTCGCCGGAGCCCATGCGGATGGCGAGGCCATCCGAGTCGTGGACTTCGGGGCGGAAGTCATCGAAGCGCCTGCGCGAGTTCTCGCCAAACCAGAACATGCTCGACATTGGCGCGATGCCGAGGCGGCCGACCGCGCGGCGGGTGAAGAGCACGGCTTTGACGTCCACGATTGTTTCATTGCCCGGGTAAACCTTGAAGGCGTAGGCACCTGCGAAGGACGGGCCGTCCAGCAGCGCGTAGAAGCGGGCGTGCGTGTCATTCGGCTCGGGCTTCCTCAGCCAGAACTCGCGAAACGCGGGAAACTCCTCGTTGACGCCATCGATGCCGGTATCCACGGCGATGCCGCGCGCGGACAGGCCGTAGCGCTGGTTTTTGCCGAGCGCCCGCCAGTAGCTGGCGCCCTGGAAGGCGATCAACTCGTCGAAGTAGTCGGGATTGTTGAGTTTGGCATGCAGGCGGAAGCCGGAAAACCCGCCATCCGGCGGCAGGTCGCCGTGGTTTTTGACGAGCGGGCCGTAGTTGAAATACGCCTCGGCCAGGCGGATCTGCTGCTGGTGGCTGCTGGTGAATTCGTTGAGCGTGACGGGCTCGCGGTAGAGATATCCGGGATGGAAGAACATCGCGCGGAACGGCAGGTTGTCGGTGGCCCACAGCGCCTGGTTGGGATTGAAGCGGATGTCGCG
>JALOUA010000197.1 GCA_025457625.1 Akkermansiaceae bacterium | reverse complement strand
AACCTCTCCGGCCTCGGTGAGCCGCAGCGATTTGGCGCTTCGCTCAAACAGCACAATGCCAAGCTCCTCCTCCAAATCACGAATCTGCCGGCTCAACGGCGGCTGAGACACATGCAGCCGCGTCGCCGCACGCGTCACGTTCTGTTCCTCGGCGACGGCGACAAAATAGCGCAGGTGGCGGAGTTCCATGGCGCGAGCATATCGGTTCGGTATGGTGAGCCAAGCAACAAGGTATTTCGCACGCGGCACGGACGGCGTTAAGCTGTCGGCATGAATGGAAAGAACGGCATCATGAAGAAACTGCAACGCATCCACCAGAGTTCGGGCAAGCACTGGGTTGGCAACGGCTTCCCCGTGCGATCGGTCTTTGACTATAACGGCCTCGGGCGCGAGTTGAGCCCGTTTCTGCTGCTCGACTACGCCGCGCCGCATCCGTTCCCGCCCGGCAGCGAAAAACGCGGTGTGGGCGCGCATCCGCACAAAGGATTTGAGACCGTGACCGTCGCCTACCAGGGTGAGTTGGAACATCGCGACTCCAGCGGCGGTGGCGGCAAGATCGGTCCGGGAGACGTGCAATGGATGACGGCCGGCAACGGGATCGTGCATGAGGAATTCCACTCGGCGGAATTCACGCGCCGAGGCGGCCCGCTGCAAATGGTTCAGCTCTGGGTGAATCTCCGCGCGAAGGACAAGTCCGCGAAGCCCGGTTATCAAACCCTGCTCAAGGGGCAGATTCCCAACGTGCCGTTGCCGGACGAAGCCGGAACAGTCCGCGTCATCGCCGGCGCTTACGCCGGGAAGAAAGGCCCGGCGCAGACCTTCACGCCCATCAATCTGTGGGACCTGGATCTGAAGGCGGGCAAGTCCGCGGAATTGCCATTTCCCGACGGGCACACCACAACCTTCCTCGTGCTGAACGGCGAGGTGAAGGTGAATGGCGAGAAAACCGCGGGTGAAGGCGACCTCGCGATCTTCGAGCGCACCGGAGACCGCATCACGGTTGCGGCCCGCACCGACACCAGGCTGCTCGTGATGGACGGCGAACCCATCCCCGAACCCATCGTCGGTCACGGTCCGTTCGTGATGAACAGTCGCGCGGAGATCCAGCAGGCTTTCGAGGACTATCAACTCGGTAAAATGGGGGAACTCGATTGACCAGCAGCGCCGGCTTGATCCGAGACCGCATATCACAGCAGACAACGCCTGAACCAATCCTTGCCTCGCGCGACCAGGCAGTCGGCCAAGGTCGCTCAGATAATCATTCGTTACATCTGTAAAACAGGCTTCAAAAATCGTCCGTAAGACCTCCGTCGAACCCGGAACGACTCACAATCCGCTATCCCAAAGCAGCTTGCCGCGGCGACACCAGAGGATTTTGTTCGCAGAGGATTTTGTTGCGGCGACACCAGAGGATTATTCAGGATCAAACCGCAGGAGGAGCATTGCGCCGCTTCAGATTGAAACCCAGTTTCTGCCCGCGTCTGCGGGATTCAGCCGCCAGTCGTTTTTTGAATTGAAGGAGTCGGGCGCGAATTCGTTCGCTGCTCGCGCCGAGAATGGCCACGGCTAGCAAGCCCGCATTCTTGGCGCCGCCGATGGCCACCGTGGCCACCGGGATTCCGCCCGGCATCTGAACAATGGACAGCAACGAATCGAGGCCGTTCAAGCTTTTGCCCTCCACCGGCACGCCAATCACGGGCAACGGCGTGTGACTGGCAACCATGCCCGGCAGATGCGCTGCGCCGCCTGCGCCGGCAATGATCACGCGCAGGCCGCGCTTGTGAGCGAACTTCGCATAGCGCGCCATGTCATCCGGCGTACGATGTGCGGAGACGACGCGCACCTCGCAGGGGACGTTGAATTCCCGGCAGACGGCGCAGGCTGCTTCCATGGTGGGCCAATCGGAATCGCTGCCCATGATGATGCCGACGAGCGGCGTGGATTTTGATTTGTCTTTTTTCATGGGTGGTCTTCAAAGCGGATTTCCCGGGCCGCGCGCTCAGCGCGCGCGAATGCTTCTGCCACGGAGTTCCCCAGCGCGGTGACATGGCCCATCTTGCGCCCCGCGCTGCTCACGGCCTTGCCGTAGAGATGAACATGCGCGCCCGGCGCGGCGAGGGCGGCCCTCCACCTGCCGGGCCGGCCCGGGGCTTTGCAAGTGCCCAGCAGATTCAACATCACGGCGGCGGGCGCAATCAGCCGCGGACTGCCCAGCGGCCAGCCCATGACGGCGCGGACGTGGTTCTCGAACTGCGAACATTCGCACGCCTCGATGGTGTAATGCCCGGAGTTGTGGACGCGCGGCGCAAGTTCGTTGACTGCCAGCTCGCCCGCAGCCGTCAGAAACATTTCGACGCCGAAGCTGCCGACGCCGCCTACGGCTTCCACTGCGCGCAGGGCCGTCCGAGTGGCGCGCTCGGCCAGTTCGGCCGGGATGTCAGCGGGGGCTTTGATGACGTGGCACACGTGGTCGCGCTGGATGGTTTCGACCACGGGATACACCGTCGCCGTCCCGTCGCGCCCCCGCGTGACGATGGTCGCCAGTTCTTTCGTAAATGGAAAGAAGGCTTCGGACATGAGTTCGTTTTGGCCGCCGCCCAGGGCCCGCCAGCCCGCCTCGACATCCGCCCCGCTGCGCAGGGTGAAGTTACCCTTGCCGTCGTAGCCGTTGCGGCGGGTCTTGAGCAGCAGCGGCCAGCCAAAACGCTGCGCGGCAGCCGCGATTTCCTCCGGCGACGAAACGCGGGCGAACTCCGGCACGTTCAGACGGGCGCGATGCAGCGCCTGCTTTTGGGTAAGCTTGTCCTGGGTGAGGGCAATGCTGGCTGCGGTGGGAAAAACAGCGTGCCCGGACTGCTCCAGCGCCGTGAGCGCGCTGGCGTCCACAAATTCATTTTCCAGGGTGATCACGTCGCATCGTGAAGCAAACTTCAGCAGCGTCTCGCGATCCGCCCAGTCGCCCACGATGCAGTCGGGCGAAAGCCTCGCCGCGGGACTGTGCGGATTCCTTTCCAGCACCACCACGTCCACGCCCAGCGGCAATGCGGCTATGGCTGTCATGCGCGCGAGCTGGCCGCCGCCTATAATGCCCAGCCGCACCGGGAAGTTCGGGCGCGCGCCGAGGCTTTCGATTTCCGCATCGCAGGTTTCGTGCATGGCGTCAGAACGTTTCCTGGCGCGACACGCGGATGGCCGTCTCGGAGGCAACCATGGCGAATTTGCTGAAGAACTTCAGCTGCAAACGCTCGATCAGTTGGCCCGCAACAGCGGGGGCCGCGATGACTTCCACCTGGATGTTGGCGAATGCCTGGATGCCGCCGGTGCGGAGACCGCGGCTGCCTTCGCCCTCGACACGGAAGAGCGTGCAGCCGTGAGCGCCGACGCCGGCGAGCAGCCTTTCGAGCGGTTCTGCCGCGAGCGCCTCACAGATGATGGTCAAAAGTGTTTTGGGCATTTTAGATCGCCGCCAGTGCACCGGCGAGCGACCAATCTTCAATCAGTTGCGCGGTGACCAGACCGTTGGCTGCACGCAGCACCTCGGCCAGGGGCAGATTGTCGGATGGCGGGTCGATTGCCATGAACAATGAATACCAGATTCACGTCTTCGCGTAAACCTCCGCATCCTGCTCCACGAACTCTTACTCTTTTGACTTCTCCTTTATCCCCTTCCTCAACGCTTCGTCCGCAGCGATGCCCTGTTCCTCGGCGTATTTGCGCACGTCTTGGGTGATCTTCGTCGAGCAAAAATGCGGGCCGCACATCGCGCGTCCAGCGCGCCATCAAAGGACCAAACAAACCCGCACATTCTAGGAACGCCTTGCGACGACTTCCAGATATTCCGCACAGGCTTCGGTCGTGCCGGGAACGTCCGCGGAATTGTGCGCGGACTGCAAAGCCACCAGGTCATAAAACAACGCCGCCTGGCCATCGCGACTGAGTGAATCGAAGGCCTTGCCGGTCGGCCCGTAGTAGCGCCGGAAGAAGTCCACCGTCCCCGCGGGCGGAAAGGGATAACGCATCGCGGCGATGCGGCGCTCCAGTCGCACCTCGCCGAAGGCAGCGAGCCGTTCACGCACCGTGGGTTCGTCCCCCCAGAGCATCGTCGAAGGAATGCCTGCGGGCGGCGGCGGCAGGTGTTTCTTGAAAACTTCGAACATTTTCCCAATGAAGCCTTCGGGCGTCCAATTCGCCATCGCGACGAACCCGCCCGGCTTCGTCACCCGAAACAATTCCCCGGCGACCACTTCCGGTCGGGGCGCAAACATCGCGCCGAACATGGTCACCACTGCGTCGAACTCGCCGTCTCCATAAGGCAGCGCCTCGGCGTCGCCCTCGCAAAACTCGATGTAAAGCCCCTCCGTCGCGGCCCGGGCGCGCGCTTGGGCAATCAGGTTGGAGGCGATGTCCACGCCCTGGGTGATGCAGCCGTTGCGGGCCGCGATCACGGCCAGGTTGCCGCTGCCGCATGCGACATCGAGCACGCGCATGCCGGGCTTCAACGCCAGGCGGGCCATGAATTCCTCGGCGGTGTGCATGATGGTTTTCGCGATTCGCCCGAAATCGCCGGATTCCCAGGTCGCCTTCTGTCGGGCTTTGATGGCGTCGAGGTTGGGGATGATGGGGGTCTCAAACCCGGCGCGATCGCGGGCTTGTTCCAATGTGATTGGTTCTGCGTAGGTGCTCATAGTTTTGTTTGTTCGTTGTTTTCTCAATGCGATTCGCCGCAGTGACGGGAATCACCATGGCAGAAGCACAGAAGCCGCGCTCGGCTGCACGGCTCAACTTTTTGGCTGGGCGGCTCACCCAGGCTTGGGCCGTCGGTTGCCGGACAGGCTCCGCTTGAGCGAAGATGTGGCGGGATCGCCTTGAGCGCTTTGGCGAAAGACTCGTGAAGCTGCTTGTCTACAGGACGATGCCTGACCTTTGTCGACGTGGGATACGCGCCCAGATAGTCGCCGCCTTTCCAGTCGTTCTTCCGACGGATGGGACGGGGATAAAAACCGCCGCCACAGTTGGGGCAGACGTTGCCCAAGACGGAAGCCACGGTCGCAAAGGCGGAAATGCCGTGCTTGGCCGGACGGCTCAGCTATTTGACTGGGCGGGTCAGATTATTCGCCACTCGGGCCGGCCCGGCGGTAGGAGAGCGGCGGCAGGTGGAAACGCTCCTTGAAGACGCGGCTGAAATGCGAGACATCCTCGAAGCCGCTTTCAAAGGCGATCTCGGTAACGTTCAATTTCGAGGCGCGCAGCAGAGCGGCGGCATGATCGAGCCGCTTCCGCAGCAGCCATTTGCCCGGTGCTTCCTGAAAGTGGTTTTGGAAGTCGCGCTTGAACGAGGACAGGCTGCGGTGACACAGCCGCGCGTATTCCTCCAGCGACAGGTTGAAGCGGAAATGCGTCTCCATGGTCTCCGCCACCGACGGCAGCGTGCCCTCGCCCACCCGGCGGAAGTAAGCCGCCAGCGCCGGATTCCGTCCGCTCGTCAGAATGCCCACGATCAGCTCCTTCAACTTCAAGCGCACCAGCAGCTCCGACGGCTTCTCCTTTCCGGCCAGGTAGGTGCGCATGGACTGGAAGAACGCGGACAACGCCACGTCGCTGTCCACACGCACGGCCGACTGGATCACCGCCGTGCCGGCCGGTGTGGCCGCCAAACTGCCGGCGATTTCCCGCACCGTGCTGCGAACGAAGTCATCCGGGATGAAGAAAATCAGCAGGCAGAAATCCACCTCAAAGTGCTGCTCCACAATGGCCACGCCCTTTTTGAAGAACAGCGTTTCACCCGGCTTCGCCTCCCAGGTTCCATCAGCAGTGTGCCACGTCTTCCGGCCGCTGACCACGTGCACCAGGTAATCCGAATGCGTCCACAGACCAAGCTTCCCGTCGCTGAGGCCGCAGGTGTATTCGGCGAAAAGCAAATCCCCGATCTCGAGCTTGTTGTAGCTCGGATCGTCGCGAACGCCCTCATAAAAGTTCAGCATGGAATTTGCAAAGACAGCATACGGCAGTCACCCCTTCGCGTAAACCTCCGCGCCCTGCTCCACCAAGCCGGAGCGATTCATGAGCGACCACGCATGGACACGAATACTGCAAGCAACGGATACGCGCCCGTCTCCCCTGGCTGGAGCGCCGTGCCCCAACGCCGCCAGGTCTTCTCGCGCGCCTTGCCTTCGGTCAAGCGTCGCCTTTCAGCTCCTCCCCTGCGTGGACATCAAGCCCTGAACCGAAAGCCTGCGCAAGAGCCCCAAGCCATTTGGTTGGTCTCCGCGCCAAGCCACCACTTGTCGGCGTCCTCAAATCAGACCCGGGATCAAAACGGACAATCCCCGGCGATGCTCAGCAGTTCCTCCAGCGCGCGCATCGCCTGGAGGCCGCTCGCATCCGGCGCAGCCATGAAATCCTGGAGGACGACAATCTGCCGGCCCCAAGCTGCGGCGAGCGGTGGTTCGATGATCTCGCCCACCGCACCTGGTTCGGGCAGCCGCGCTTCGACGGCGAGGGCCCGGCCCAACGCCAGTGCGGCGTCCAGCATCGGCATGCGCGCTTCGTCCGGCAAACCGCCATCGTTGAGCAGACGTGCCATCTTGAGTTTGCGTGCGGCGAAATCACGGTGCATCCGGGC
>JALOUA010000196.1 GCA_025457625.1 Akkermansiaceae bacterium | reverse complement strand
CTCAAGCGCGGCAAGGGCACCGGCTTTTCCGGCCTCGAAAACCGCCTCTTCCTCCACCCGAACACGCGCATGCTCTACGGCGACGCCAAGGCCACCGTCAGTGCGCTGGTGGCGGAGTTTTCGAAATGATTGTCCGTCCGGAACAGCAGGCTTGAAATCCGAAGTTCAACCACCGGTCCGGCCGTTCCCATCACCGGGAACCGCGGTGTGGGGACCCATGGCCGGCTCTGGCAGTCAGTCATGGGGACCCGATTCGGCATCGTATCGATCCATTCACGCTTCTCATGGAGACATTGCCATACGACTCCGATCACGGAGAAAAGCAATATCAGGAAAGCACACACCGCCGGCGTGGTGTTCGTCCATCCGACCGCAAAATGCATGGCTGGCGAGACAAGTCCGGGAACAGCGAGGCAGGCGCGGAATCGCAAGCCGTGCGCACTTGAAAAATGGCGCTGTGACGGCGTTTCAAATATCCATTGCTTGCCGAACGATGGGTGCATGCACCCCTACCAGCGGGTGCGAACGTTGATCGCGGGGTTGAGGTTGTAGCTACGGGGAATCATCGAAACTTGGCGGCTGGTAGGGGTTGTCATGGCGCGGCTTGTTCTGCGCTCTTCTTGCGTGAATTGGCTTCGGCATTCTACGCTTGGAAAGCCATCCAACAACTCCTGCGATGATCAATGCAGGTATGCAACCGATCAGCCCAACAAACCATCCCGTGAATAGAATCGCGACGTTGCCTCCTACACCATCATACATGATGTTCCCGGCTGCTTCGGCGTCACGAATGAGCGTTGGCAGCGATGCCATTCGGTGAACAATTAGAAGTAGCCAAACGGCTAGAACGGTCAGGAAAATTCGAGCTCCTGTCGAACGCGGCCATCTAGGAATTTTCGGGTAGGTCAAAACGATAATCGGAATGCCATAGATAATGACCAACCCCGCTAGTTCAATGATTATGCGTTCAAAAGACATTTTTCAGCAGAACGATAGAGCGCATCCACGGCGGGATGGAAGCTCGAATTTAATTTGATGTCTTATCGCCGTTGGATGCCGAGGCTTGTTCGCCATCTCTTTCTTTTGACGAATAAACCTGGGTCTTACCATTAGTGATTACAAAACCTTCAAATGTCAGCCGCTTTGGAAGAGTTCTTGATGCACCCACAAAATCGGCGGCATGACGGTTCGGATCGTTGAGTATCGCATCGATCGATTTACGAATGATCGGCAACTCTCCAACATATTCGCTATCGTAGGCCGTAACCGTCAACCCCGAGGGGTGCTGCCAAGTCTCAATAAACGACATTCGCCCTCCTCGAACACCTCCACTGATCTGCTGGCTGGAAATGTCACCTATGCCTAACATACTCACTAGTTTAGATCGCTTCACCGGAAAGTTCCGCACCGCATGTGCCTTCTCGACCAAGTGTTCCTGCTCCATGGTCAGATTGGCACAACCAGCGAACAAAAGCACTGTTGCCAGACTGACACTGATGCATCGGATCATATTGATAGCGAACGTTAGATGTGCGCCCACCGGCGCGATTGAAATGAGAAAGAAGTGAAATTGAAAAGCTTATGGCCGGTTGGTGCGTCATGCCTTGTTCGACTGAATTCATTCATTCTTCGGCTCGCTGCTGGAAGATATCCGATCCGCAGTGGCAGCACGGTCTGCGCCTGAAATAGAATCGCCCAAACAGCAACCTCTGTGGCATTGTTCCTTTGGCAAAATACGGAAGGTCGCAATTGGGGCACTTCAGACTCAGGCAAAGGGTGATGGCAGCAATCATGATCAGGGCCAACCCGGCAATACTCGATCCCAGCAAAACGAACGCCGAATACGAGATTCTTCCCACAAGGAGGATACTCGAAAACGCAACGGAAATAGCGACCCCGTACAACACCAGTAGGAGGGTAAACCTCCTACAGAGTCTGATGGTTCCGGGTTGTGCCATTTCTTGTCGAACAGAGGTCATTCGTATGCCCTGCGGAGGAGATATCCGGTGAGGAGCATGTCCGAACGATGGCCGGGATTTCCTGATTTCACAAGGGTTTTCCTGGTCCGGGTGCGCATATCAGGCGGTTTTGGAATGGCAGGAGGCGGGAGGAGTGGCCCGCCGGATATGAGGGCGCGGGGAGGCGGGAGAAACAAGGAGCGGGGACTCCCTTGTTTCCCGAATCGCCTGGCGTGAAAGGCGACGGCAGGAGCGACGTCACTCCTTGGGTGCGCCCGTCACTTCTTCTCCGGTTCGTCCTCGTCGATGTTGTGGGTGAGGATGAACTGCAGGTCGTCCAGGCCGAGGTTGGAGGCGAAGCCTTCGTCGCCGAGCACGTTGGTGACGAGCTGGGTCTTCTGGTGCTGGAGGATGCGGATCTTCTCCTCGACGGTGTCGCGGGTGAGCAGGCGGTAGGCGATGACCTTGTTCTTCTGGCCGATGCGGTGCGTGCGGTCGATGGCCTGGTTTTCCACCGCCGGGTTCCACCACGGATCGTAGAGGATGACGTAGGAGGCGGAGGTCAGGTTGAGGCCCGCGCCACCGGCTTTGAGCGAGAGCATGAAGACCGAGGGGTCCTTGGTGGTCTGGAATTTCTCGATCTCGCCCTTGCGGTCCTTGGTCTGGCCGGTGAGGTAGTTGTAGGGACGGCTTTCGAGTTCGAGGCGCGCCTTGATGAGGTCGAGCATCGATACAAACTGCGAGAAAACGAGCACCTTGTGGCCTTCCTCGTGGAGCTGGTCCAGGAGATAGAACAAGGATTCCATCTTGGCGGACTCCTCCTTGAGGTATTTGGGATCGATGAGGCCCGGGTGGCAGCAGATCTGGCGCAGGCGCATGAGGCCCTGCAGGATGGCGAAGGAGTTCTTCTTCACCGCCTCATCGGAATCGAGGCCCAGCAGCGCTTTCTGGATGCGTTTCAACTCGGCCTTGTAGAGGTCGAGTTGGACGCCCTCCATCTTCGAATAAACCTCCTCCTCGGTCCGCGGCGGCAGGTCCTGGGCGACTTGCAGCTTGGTGCGGCGCAGCAGGAAGGGCCGCAGGCGGGAGGCGAGACGCGTCTGGCTGAGCGGGTCCTTGCGCTTGTCGAAGCGTTTCTTGAAGTAGGCGCGGGTGCCGAGCACGCCGGGCATGGCGAAGGCCATCAGCGACCACATGTCGAGCAGGCGGTTCTCGATCGGCGTTCCGGTCAGAACGAGGCGGTTCTGGGAATCGAGCTCGCGGGCGCACTTGGCGGCCTTGGAGTCCGGGTTCTTGATCTGCTGGCCCTCGTCGAGTATGGTGGTGAGCCACTTGATGCCGGCAAGTTCCTCGCCGCAGACGCGCAGCTGGGCGTAGTTGAGCACCAGGATGTCGATGTGGTTCTGGATGTGCTCGACGTTGATGTCGTCGCGGTTCTTGAGGATCTTGACGACGAGGTCCGGCGAGAACTTCTGCGCCTCGCTGGCCCACACGTCCAAGACGGACTTGGGACAGACGACGAGCGCGGGTTTTTTCGGAGCCTTGGTCTTCTTGTGCTCGTCGAAGAGCCACAACAGATAGGTGAGCGACTGGATGGTTTTGCCGAGACCCATGTCATCGGCGAGGATGCCGCCGAAGTTGTTGACGGAGAGGTAGGCGAGGAACTTGAAGCCGTCGATCTGATAGGGGCGCAGCGTGGCGTTGAGCGCGGCGGGCACGTCCGGGTTGACTTCGAGCTGGATGTCGCCGGCGCGGTTCTTGATGCGCTCCCACGCCTTGGGATCGAAAACCTCGGCCGCCTTCGGGTCGGCGAGCTGCAGCGCGTGCATGCGGTGGGTCTCGCCTGACAGGTCGAAGGGGTCGAGTCCGAGGCGGGTGACGGCCTCGCGCTGGTCGGCATCGAGCTTGATTTCGAGGCGCATCCAGGTGCCGTCGTCCATGCGGACGTAGCCGCCGCGGGCGGCGACGAGCTGGCGGATCTGCGCTTTCGAGAGATTGACGCCCTGGACGTCGATGACGATGCGCAGGTCGAACCAGTCGATGTCCTGGCCGACGACCTCGAAGCGCACGGCGGCGGTGACGGGATCGGCGAGAATCGACCTGAGGCGCAGGTCGATGTCGAGGTCGATGTCCTCGGGCATCGCCTTGATCCACTCGGCGAATCTTTCCGGGAACTGCTTGGTGATGCGCGATTTGAACGAGAGCAGCTTCTCGTCGTAGGACAGGCCCATTTCGTCGAGGATGCGCGGCACCGGATAGAGCGCCTCGCGGGCGAAACGCAGCAGTTGCCTGCCCTTGACCGGATGTTGCTCGGCAAGTTCCCAGCCATCCTTGGTGAGGCGTTCGGTGCGGCGGCCCTTGGTCTCGATGGCGGTGACGTCGATGACGAGGTGCTCGGTTTCGGCGGCGGTGAGACCGGCGACGAGTTTCATTTCGAACTTCGGTTTGAGTTCGAGATCGACGACGCGTTTCTTGAGCGACTCCGGCAGCGAGGCGCCGATCTTGCGCAGGAACTCGACGCCTTCGAGCGAGTCGATCACGCGCCGCGGGATGAGGTATCGCGGCATCACCTCGGTTTCCTCCAGCCAGCGCGGCGGGCCGGGGAAGACCGTCTCGTCGGACTGATAGAGTTCCTTGCGGCCGGGCAGCAGCCGCACCGAGTGGGAGACGTTTTCGCTGTTGGCGGTGACGAGTTGCAGGGCGAAGCTCTTGGGGTCATAAGGATCGTCCTCACACATCCAGCGCAGGCCCTCGGTGACGACCTTGAATTCCTTTTCGTCGAGGTTGACGATGTAGCCCTTGAGCGCGGGCTGGCGGAACACGCGGTTCATGAAGCGGCAGGATTCCTCCTGGTCGAAGTCGAGCGTGGTGTCGCCGAATTTCCGATAGAACGAGAGGAAGTGTTCCCACAGCGTCTGGCTCTGGGCGTCCATCAGCAGCGCGCCCTCGTGGTGGAGGGTGACGTAGTGTTCGATCTCGTTCTTTTCGCGCAGCTGGATCCAGGAGTGGGCCTTGCTTTCCTTCACCTCCATGCGCGCCTCGTTGATGGTGGCGACCAGACGGAACGCCACGGTGAGCGGCTCGTCCTGTGGCGGACGTTCGTTGACCTGCTCGATGCGGTCATACCATGAGGCGACCTCGCGCTCCTGCTCCCAGTCGGCCATCTTTTTCTGCACGTGCCCGAGGTCGGTGATCACGCTCATGAACTCGGGGTAGGGGAGCTTGCGCTTGTAGAAGGCGTAGGCGATGTAGTTCCAGAACTCCATGATGTCGCCGGGCGGCATCGGCCACAGCTCCAGCGGCTCGTAGGTGGTGATTTCCCAGCGCGGACTGATGCGCACCATGTCGTGATCGTGCAACTCGCCCTCGATGACGTAGCGGCGGTAGCGTTTCTCGATCTTGGTGACGAAGTCCGCCTCCTTGTCATCGAGCTCGCGGCCGAGCTTGTCCTCGATGATGTCGAGCACCGGCGTGTCGTCGAACTCGTTGGGCGACTCGGGCAGGTCCTCGCCACGGTGCATGCGCTCCATCATCGTGGCGTATTGGCAGGCGCCGGCGATGGTCTCGTCCTCGGCGGTGCAGGAGCCGAACCAGCGGTTGCCCTGGAGGCGCAGGCTGGTGCGGAAGGTGCCGGACTCGTCCTCGACGCGGCCCTGAATGAAGAGGTGGTTGCCGAAAATCTGGGTGACGGCACCGTCTTTCTGCAGCATTTCGCCGCGTTTGCGGGCATCCTCCGGGAAACTGTTGAGGAAATTGAGGGTGGCTCGGTCTGGATTCATCGCTTCTTGAGTGAAATAGGTTACGGCCATCGCGCAAGGCCTCAAGGCCGGGACACGAAGCCGCGGGGCGCGATCCTAATTCAGGAAATTTCCCCCTAGCAACAAAAACCTTGGGGCATGGATTGCGGACTGTTGCGCGTTTTTGTTCATGGCACGCCAAGACGGCGGGAAACCGTCAAAAATCCGGCCGTTTTGCGGCAAAAAAAAGGCCCGCGGGTGGTTTTCCCGCGGGCCTCCCGGTGATGGGGTGGATTATTTGAGCACCTTCATCTTGTGCACGCCGAAAACCGCGTCGTCGCCGAGTTGTTCCTCGATGCGCAAGAGCTGGTTGTATTTCGCGATTCTGTCCGAGCGGCTCATCGAACCGGTCTTGATCTGGCCGCAGTTGGTGGCCACGGCGATGTCGGCGATGGTGGAATCCTCGGTTTCGCCCGAGCGGTGGCTGAGCACGGAGGTGTAGCCGTTTTCCTTGGCCATTTCGACGGCGTCGAAGGTCTCGGTGAGGGTGCCGATCTGGTTGACCTTGACGAGGATCGAGTTGGCCACGCCGGTGTCGATGCCCTTCTTGAGGAACTTGGTGTTGGTGACAAAAAGGTCGTCGCCGACGAGTTGGGTGGTCTTGCCGAGCTTGTCGGTGAGCACTTTCCAGCCGGCCCAGTCGTTTTCATCGCAGCCGTCCTCGATGGAGATGATCGGGTATTTCTTTTTTCTTCTTGTCGAAGAATTCCGAGCTCGCGCAATCCAGCGCGATGGCGATCTGCTCGCCGACCTTGTAGCCGGCGAGTTCGATGGCCTTGCAGATGGTGGCCAGCGCGTCGTCGGCATCCTTGAAGTTGGGGGCGAAGCCGCCTTCGTCACCGACGGCGGTGGAGAGGCCGCGGTCGTGCAGGACTTTCTTGAGCGTGTGGAAAACCTCCGCGCCATAGCGGATGGCCTCGCTGAAGGTGGGCGCGCCGATGGGCATGATCATGAATTCCTGGAAGTCGATCGGCGCGTCCGAGTGCGCGCCGCCGTTGATGATGTTCATCATCGGCACGGGCAGCACCTTGGCATTGGGGCCGCCGAGGTATTTGTAGAGCGGGATGCCGACCTGTGAGGCGGCGGCCTTGGCGACGGCCATGGAAACGCCGAGCATGGCGTTGGCGCCCAGCGATTTCTTGGTGGGGGTGCCGTCGAGCGCGAGCATCGCGGCGTCGATGGCGGCCTGTTCGGTGGCGTCGAAGCCGAGCAGCGCGGGCCCGATCTTGTTGTTCACGTTGTCCACGGCCTTGAGCACGCCCTTGCCGAGGAAGCGTTTTTTGTCGCCGTCGCGCAGTTCGACGGCCTCGTTTTCGCCGGTGGAGGCGCCGGATGGCACCGATGCGCGGCCGGTGGCGCCGCCTTCAAGGTGCACGTCAACTTCGACGGTGGGGTTGCCGCGCGAGTCGATCACTTCGCGGCCGCGGATTTCAATGATGGTGGTGTAGTCCATGATGTGGGGTTGGTGGGAGAGAAGAGAAAGAAGACTTGGAGACGGAAGACAGAAGATGAAAGCGAAGAGGCGGAAACGGGCTGGATTTGGCAGAATATGACAGGTCGGCCGGATCAGGGATTGAACGGCCGGATCGCCTTGATGGTGAGCGTCTGCATGGTTTCCGACGTTTCGTCGCGGACTTGCACACTCTCGCCGGGTTCGCGGCCGACGAGCGCCTTGCCCACCTCCGAGAGATAGGAGACGAGTTTTTTCTCCGGATCGGAATCCCACGCGCCGAGCACGGTCATTTCCACTTCAGCGCCTGATGAGTCGATCAGCGTGACGATCGTGCCGATGTTGACCTTGGACGCGTCGGAGCCCTTGAAATCGGTGCCGCGGGCGCGGGCGATGTCCTTTTCGAGCTCGTTCTTGCGGTGGCCGAGGTAGCGCTGCAGGTCCTTGGCGGACTTGTATTCGAAATTCTCGCGCAGGTCGCCGTAGGAGCGGGCGATGGAAATGTCCTTCGTGTTTTGCGGGATGCGCACGCGGACCAGCTCGTCGAGTTCGGCCTTTTTCTTCTCCAGGCTTTCCCAGGAAACGAGCAATGCTTCCTCGCGCCGCTGGCCGCCGCCGCTGACGAGCTCGCCGGTCTCCGGGCGCGCCTTGATGATCCGCGCCATCAGCGACTTTTTCTCAAGATCTCCGAACACCGGGCAGTCGAGCAGGCGGCGCGCGAAATTGCGCGCCTCGTTGACATCCATGATCTCCACCAGATCGGTGAGCAGCGTCTTGTCATCACCTAACAGACTCTGCAGGCGCGAGGTCTTGCGCGGACCGTCGGCCAAGTGGTCGTTTTCGAGCAAATTGAGGATCGAGGCGCCGACATCGGCACAAAACACCTCCTCCGCCACGTTCTTGCGCTCGCGGCAGACCCAGATCAACGCGTCGGTTCCGAGCGCACGGCGGGCGATCGTGCTGCGCAGGTGGTTGACGAGTGCCGGCATTTCGCCCCGCTCCAGCAGGATGCGGGCGATTTCCGTCACGCCGCGCGCGCCGACGCGGTCGAACACGCGGACCATTTTCTCGACCCATTCGTCGCCGAAAGCATCGGGAAACGCCTCGTAAACCGCGCGTTGGCGGGCGGAGGGCAGCGCACCCGCCTCGTCGGGGATTTTGGTGAGGTCGGCGCTTTGCAGCAGGTCGGAGAGGCGCACCGCCACGGGGTCGAGTTCCAGGGTTTTGGAGGAACCGATCACCTCGTTGCGCGCGGCCACGAGTTGCAGCGCAAGGCCGAGTTGCACGCGCGCGGCCTTTTTCGCTCCTTCATCGATGTCGCCCAACAACCGCTTGAGGGCCTCGCTGTCGCTGTCGAAGGCACCGATATCCGCAGCGATGGCTTCGAGCGCCTTGATCATGCCCTTGATGTCGCGCGCGGCTTCGAAATCGGCCACCATCGCCTGGGCCGGGCTGCGGTCGCCGGAACGCAGCACGATCGCCTCGGTGCGCTTCTGCGGGACCACCGCCTTGCGGCTCTCGCGCAGGGCTTTTTTGGTGGTGTCCCACCATTTCTTGAAATTGGCCTCGGGGATCACCGTGCCACAGAGCTCCTTCTCCAGCGCGTCGCCGGTCATGCTGCCGCCGTGGCTTTCCAGCAGGTGGATCACCATGTTGACCGGGTCGCTTTTCGAGAGGGTCCGGAGTTCCTCCAATTGCTCGATTTTCCGCGCCCGGAAATCATCGTTGGCGATCCACTCGGTCTTCTGGATGGCGAACTGGAGTTCCATCGTCTGGCCGGCGGATTTCACGAAATCGATCACCACCCGCTTGGCCGGGAGGTCCCAATCGACCACCTTGCCCGCCCCGAAGGACTTGTGGATGCAGAAATTTCCGGGAGCCAGTTGTGAGAGTCGCTCGCCGAGCGGTTTGGGAATACGGCCGGCTTCCACCAGCTTCGCCACGTCAGGATGCATGGCGCGGAAGATGGGAAGCGGGTCCGGAAAACGCAAGGCATTCCATGGAAAAATCCCGTCACCATGCATCCATCCCCAAGTGCCATCCTGTCTTTCCCGCGTTTCAAGGGAATCGCACGGGGGCGCTCTGCGTCCGTGACGCTCGCAATCCCACCCATTGAAAAAACAGCTGTGGAAACCGTGGCGGCAATTTGCATCCGCCCTACCCGGACCTATCGGAAGGGATCGATGGGCCGCAGGATGAACTGAATTGGCGGCCATGACGGATGCAAATCATCGCCATGGCACGCCGGTGATTCAAGCTGTCGTTTGATTCGAATGAAGTTCGATGTGGCAATTTTATTTAAAACATTGATAATCAATCGAAAAGTAAGATAAATCACAAAAATCCACATATCGAGATGCGGCATGGTTTTTTTGAAAACGCACTTCATACAGCCGCATCGGATGGAGTGCTCGCGATCTTGCGGAGTGTGCCGCAGGATCTGCCTGCGGCCGGAACGCGTGATGATGCCGCGCTGGGTGGGGCCTACGGTGCAAACGCCGAATGCCAGAACGGTCAGGGCGGCAAAGAGGAAGCCGAGGGCGAAAAGCAACAGGTCCACGCTGGTGGGTGGATGCCGGTTTTCGGATGACGGCTGTCTAGAATTTCGCGCCGAAGTCCGGCCACTCTTCGGTTTGGCTGCCTTCGTTGCGCATCCACTCCTCCCTCATCTCCTCATGCGACATGGTGGGGTATTTGCTTTTCGCATACATTTCGAGCACCCACTTTTCGTATTGCTCCAGGGTCATTTTGGGCGGCGGTGGATGGCCGGAGAAATCGGGGAGGTCAATTTCCAGGATTTTCATGGGATCTTGCGGATTTGGTTGTAGGCGTCGGGTCCGGCATACCGCTCGCAGAGCAGGGCGATTGGCTGGTTATGCATCGTTGGGCGGCATTTGGGTTAGGAGGCGGATGGCAACCGAGCGGTGGTCGGCATAGTGGAGGAAGGCTTGGTTGAGCGAGGCATGCTCCTCTGGCCTGATGAGCGCGAGGATGGCGTTGCGCAGCAGCGCGAGGTTCTTGGCTCCTTTGGCTTTGCGCCGCACTCCTCGGTCTTCGCGCCACAGGGTGGCGTCCTTTTTCCAGTGG
>JALOUA010000403.1 GCA_025457625.1 Akkermansiaceae bacterium | reverse complement strand
TTCAATTTCTCCGACGTCACCCTGACCAACCCATGAAGCTCCTGATCCACCTCTGCCGCAAGGACTACTCATTCGCCAAACACGTGCTGTTAGGATCGTGGGTGGTGTTTCTCGTGGCCGCGCTGATGCCGCGCTTCATCACCGGAGCGCTGGTCAATGCCGCCGCGCCGATTCTCGGGCTGGTCTTCGCCGCACCGTTGTTCCTGGTTTTCGCGGCCACGCTCAGGATTCTCCGCGCCGATTCGTTCACCGGCGGCAATGCCTTCATTGGCACCCGCCCGGTGACGATGACGATGTTGTGGTTCTCCAAACTCGTTGCCATCGCCGCCTTCGTGTTGTGCCCATACCTGCTCGCCCAGGTTATCGGCGTATGGGCGCTGCGCGTGCATCTCACGCCTGCCGACTGGGTGCTGTTCCTTGCAGAGAAAAAACTGCTTTTCGGCTTGCCCGCGGCGATCGCCTTGATCGTCGGCACGCACACGCGGAACTTCGTGTGGGCGACGCTGCTGACCCTCGCGTTCGCGGTGTTGATGATTTGGTTGGCAGCCGCCATCTTTGGCAGGCCCGGAGGATTCAACTTTCTGCCGGAAGCCCGCCAGCTCAAGGCTTCGCAATGGCTCGTCGCGCAGGTTCTGATTTCCACTGCGGCGATCCTGCTCGCATGGCTATGGATGGCCCGACGGAGGATGGCATGGAGCATCGGAGCCGGAGGGCTCGCGCTGGCTGTGATTGCCGGGGTCTCCATGCAATGGCAGGGGAATTTCGTGAAACAACTCGCGCGTTCCGAACTGGATGCAACCATTGTGGCGGGCGGTCTTCGCATCGCATGGCTTGGCGAGCCGCGCATCTCTAGCAGCTCGCGCAACAATGTTCCATTCACGACGGTCATCCGCGAGGCCAAGGTGGAAGGCGTTGCTGATGGGTGGCTGGCCAATCCCTCGGGTGTCCGGTCAAAGGCACGCTTCCGCGATGGCGGCATGATCGCGGGCGAAGCCATCAACTCCGGCAGCTATGGCGATTTTTCCCGCGCGCTGCTGCCATCTCTCGGAATCGAATTTCCTTTGGACCATCCCAGACGATCAGATAGCGGACGCGGGACCACTTGGTTCGAGGCGGCGACATCCCTGCTGCGTGACCGCACCGATACGACCAGCACGATCTCGGGCGAATGCGAGATCACGCTCGATCAGCCGGTGGTTCTGGCAAATCTGCCAGCGGTGTCCGGCACCAGCGCCAGCCATGGCCGATTCCGCTACCGCATCGAACAGGTGGAGGCTTCGGGCGGCGGGATATCGCTGAAATTGGCGGTTTACGGTGTCGATCTCGCAAGCAGGGGCGATTGGAGGAACAAGCAGGACGACATCGAAATCCTGCTCATCAACCGGAAAACCGGCGAGCACACCACCATCGGACGCATGAGCGGAAGTTCGAGTGCCGGCTTTGGCTGGATGACCCTGCAACGCGACCTTCGTATTGACGACTGGCCCGACAGGCAAACCACCGACCCACAAGCCTTCCTCAAAGATGCCCGCCTCTACCTGATTGGCAGCCGCCATGGCGGCACGGTCCGGATACCGTTTGAAATTCCGGAGATCCGACTGGAGGAAACCCGTTGACCATCACTTCTCCGCGCATGGGCTCCATGTTGCGGATCGCGCCCCATTGACGGGACGCTGGTCGCCATGCTTCCCTCCGCCCATGTCACACGGCGAGGCTTTCCAGTGCGGGAAGGGGCGGGTCCCCGATGAGAAGGAAAAGGCGGCACTCTTCGATGGCGAGACCGATCCGGGCGTGATCATGAGCAGCATCGTCGCCGTGCTTCATCACACGATGCCGCACTACTTCTGGACCGGTTTCTACCGTGTGGTGGGCGATGAGTTGTGCGTCGGCCCCTATCAAGGCACGCCCGCCTGCCTCAGGATCCCGCGCGGCCGGGGCGTCTGCGGCACGGCATGGGCGGAGGGCGTCCCGCTGGTGGTCGAAGATGTCCATGCCTTTCCCGGCCACATCGCCTGCGATGCCCGCTCCGCCAGCGAGATCGTCATCCCATGGAGAAACCAGGATGGCACCGTGGTCGCGGTGCTCGATGTGGACTCGTCACTGCCCGCGGCCTTCGACGCCTGCGACCGGAATTGCCTGATGAAGCTGGCGGCCAGCCAACCGCTTGGCTGAGGCGGATCAATCCGGCTTTTTCGTGAACTCCTCGCCCCGCCGCCGATGAGGCGGCGGATCAGGCATGCGATTTGCCGGCGAGGGATGACCGACCCTGATGAAACGGGCGTAAGATAAAATGCGGAGGATATAAGAAGCTTCGCGTAGCGGCCATGGATTGCCGGATTGCCAAGCCGCTGCCCGGCGGGTATGTTATTCGCAAACCTCCCCCCCGAGTGATGAAAACATATCGTCTGCTTGAAACCATCGGTTCCAGCATCCTGATGCTGGCTTTCACAATCCTCACAGCCGTTCCCGCCAATGTTGCGGCCGGCAACACCTTCACCTGGAACGGCGCCTACAGCAGCAGTTGGGGCGACAGCCGGAACTGGAGTCCCGGCGGCGTTCCAGGTAATGGCGATTCGATCATTCTCAACACCGGAGGCGTCAATGCCGAAGGACGAAACCTGACCTTGGTGGCGGCCACGCTGAATGGCGGCAGTCTCTACGGG
>JALOUA010000195.1 GCA_025457625.1 Akkermansiaceae bacterium | reverse complement strand
ACCAGCGAGCGCTGGAGTTCGCCCTGGAGGCGGGCGCTCTCGGCGGCGAGCGTCTGGCGGAGTTGCTCGGAACGGATGAGTTCGGCGTTCTTGGCGGTGATTTCGGTTTCCTTCTCGGCAAGCATCGTTTCCAGGCTGCCGGCGAGCGCGGCCATGGCGTTGGCATCGGATTTCAAACGCTCGGCGATGTCATCCATCGACTCGGTGGTGCTTTCCAGCGGGCGCAGTCCCATCGACACGCGTTCGCGGTTGAGCTGGGTGCGCAGGGCGTTGGCCTCGGCCTGCAGGTCGGCCATTTCGGAGGAACCCGCGCCGGGGCCCCCGCCGCCGCGCAGGCTGATGATGATCAGCACGCCGAGCAGGCCGATGATGACGAATGCCAGCATGACCGCGGGCGGCATGGTCGTTTTGGAAAACGGGGACGTTGCCTCGTCTCCCTGCACGGGCTTGGTTTCCTCCATGGGGCTTTGCTCATCCGACATGCGCGGAGGTTGGCCGCGCGGACCGGCGGCTGTCAATCACCGCGGGGCGAGCAACCGGAGGAAATCCGCGGGATGGTCGAACAGGTAGTCGGGTTTTTCGGCGGCGAGCGATTCGCGCGAGTTGAAGCCCCAGGTGACGGCGGCCACCGGGATGCCGGCCTTCTGCGAGGCTTTGACGTCGCGCAGTTCGTCGCCGATGTAGAGCATCTCCTCGTGGCGCAGCGAGAAGGTCTTGCGGATCGCCCGGAGGTGCTTGGCCTTGCCGGTGAGCTTGGAGGTGGAGGAGATGAAATCGAAGGCCTCGCGCAAACCGTGCGTCTGGAGGAAGAGTTCGACGTTGGCCGTCGTGTTCGAGGTGAGGATGCCGAAACTGCGCGCTTGGCGGCGGAGTTCGACGATGACTTCGGCCATGCCATCGATCATTTGCAGGCGCGTGATGTTGCCGCGCATCATGCCGGTGCCGCGGGAAATGAGCGCCGGCACGCGCCGCTTCGGGATGCCGAGGTGGGCGAGCAGTTGTTTGAGCGAGAGATGGCGCAGGTGGTCGAGTTCGTGTTCCTCCACCTGGCGGATGCCAAAGTCCGGCGCGATCTGGTTGAAGATGCGGCGCGTCTCGCCAAGCGTGTCGGCAATCGTGCCATCGAAATCGAAAACCAGCGTTTGGTGGAACATCTGTCGGAGTTCTAGCGGTTGTGCCACAGCCGCGCCAGCGGCAAATCAACGAGGTGAGTCTCAGAAGTCCTCACGAAACAGAATCCGGCCATCAACCGCTTCGAGGTGTAACGTCTGGCCTGCCGTGATTTCTCCGCTCAGCAGGGCCTCGGCGAGCAAGGTGCCCAACAAGCGATCCACCGCCCGTTCAAGATTCCTCGCGCCGTATTCCTTGCTGAATCCCTCCGCCAGAATCAGATTCTTGGCACCTTCATCCAGCTCGATCCGGACCATGTAGCGTCGGTCTGTGACCGTCGCTGGCTTTCTTTCTGCATCATCGTCCTCACCGGAAATCTTGCGACGGTCATAGACCGCCGCTACAGTCAGGCGCTCATTGAACTCCGCCGATGACACATTTTCGATCCTTTCCGAAATAGGCGTTTGAGTTCTTTTTGCTCCTCGCCGGAAAGCTCCCATTTGGTCCTCGCGTCCGTTTCCTTCTGGATTTCCTGATCCCGTTGGAACTCGTCAAAGTCACGGCTTGCTTGATCAAAGTCCGTCTGTTTCTCCGGATGTGTCTGGACCTGCCGCTCCAGCATGTGCATGCGAAGTTTCAGAAGCCTTGCAAGGCGCTCTCCAACCGCCTCGTTGTGCGCCGCTTGGAAGCGGGCGACAAGATGTTCGAGTTCGGCCTGCTCGGTTTCAAGATCGGCCAATTCCGCAGTCACCCGCTCCAGTTCGACTTCGAGCAGGGCGATTTCCGGATCAGTCCAGCGGGACAGCCGGGTGCCATCCGAGAGGAGTTTGTTGATCAACCCCGCCGCTTCGGCATAGCGGTGATCTTACAACGCGTCGAGGACCGCGGCGACCTCCTGCTCTCCGCGCTCACTTTCAAGGCGCAATGCCGCGACGGCGACGAGTTCCATATCGCCCATTTCAAGCAACGACTTGAGGGCGATAAGGCGGTTGATGATTTCTGCGGTGAGATTCAATGTTGTCTGATTGAAATCGGATGATTGAGAAGCGGCAAGTGATCACTCTTTTTTCCGCTGTATTTCTTCTAGCAGAAGCAAGCGCTAAGCCCTTCTGAAAAAATCTCATTGATAATGTCGGTGAACACATCCGAGTGCTGTGGTGACATATATGCCAGATCCTCGTGAACAACCTCGGCGGCTTCCTGCTCGGAATCTATCTCCTCCAGATTCATTTTCTGCCTTTCGTAAACAAGCCCAAGTCCTTATACTGGCAGGTTGTTTCGTGTGGCATAGTCAGCGGCGACTGAAAACAAATCGGCCATCACATCTTCATCACGGATGCGACGTTCAAGGAAAGCCAAAAGCACGCCAAGCGCCATATAGGCGGCCATTTGATAGTCAAATAAATCGGCTTTATTCCCAATGTGCTTTTCGACAGATCGACGTGCTCTTGTCGCAAGTAACGGGCAATAATCACGCAATCCAGTAATTCTCTGTTGGTGCATTTTCATAAATGAATGGATTGGTGCATCTGGGTGATGGCGATGGCAGGTGTAAAAGCTGAAATTCTGAAATGCTGAGATGCTGAAATGGAGAGGGAGAAGTGCCGAGTGAGCAGTGATCGGAATAGGTTGGTGTTTCGGTGCTTCGGTGGGCGGTGTTTCGGTGAGAGGAAGAATGTGGGCGAGACTCCCACTCTGCTTGGAATACGGTTGGGGCGGGAAATCGTCAACTTGGGGCAGTGGGCAGGCCTTCGAAGAAGACGTCAATGGGAATCAGGACGCCGTTTTTCTGGCGGATGAAGTTGCCGGCGTGGACATCGTGCATGCGGACGCCGGATGGGGCGTGTTCGAAAACGAGGTGGTTGTGGAGGGAACCGGCAGGACACCAGCCTTGTGAGGAGAGATCGGCGACGAGTTCCGCCTGCGTGGGGTGCGTGCCTTCGATGTAGGGCTGCACGGTCCAGATGACGCCGTTACCGCGGGCATTGCTTGAAACGCCCAGAAAACTCACGGCGGCGGCTGGAACCTGGGCGGAGAATTCCGCCATGCGGCGGAGGTATTGGAAAGGGGAGGAAAAGCGGAAGCCGTAGGAGTCATTGATGGTGCGGCGGATGACGACTTTGCCGTTTTTTCCCAATACGACCCAAGCGTCGTGTTCGGAGCCTCCGCCCTGAGGGCCGGCTTGCTGTTCAAACCCGGCGATTTCTCCCGGTGGGAAGACTCGCTGGTTTTTTGCCGCCCATTCCAGAAGACGCGCCTCCTCGGAGTCGATTTGGGCGGGACTGGCACTGAGTGCATATTCCGCTACCGGGGCTTGCGTGAGCTCGCCAAGTGGTTGTTTTGCAGGAATTGCGATCTGGCTTCCTCCAGCGACAAGCTCTGCGGCAGAGGCTTGAGATGGCCGAAGAGCGGAGCTTGGGGCGCGGGCTTTGTCTTGCATTTCTCCGGCTGTGGTTTGACGGCTTTCATGGGCGGAATATGGCGATTATCAGAGGGTTTTGCCAGCATTATCTGACGCAGGCGGTGATCAGATTGGCACGGCCCAGCGCATGGCGGCGAGCAGTTTTCCGGCGTCGGGGAAGTGGTCTTTGGGATTGCGGACGAGGGCTTTGTCGATGATGGCGGCGAGGTTTTTTTCTCCAAATCAACGGTGCGCGATCCAATACCTGGCGGCATGGAACCTCACGGCATCGTTTCGATAAGTCACCCAGAGGGGTTTCCCGTTGCGCAAGCCGACTTCATAGAAGAAGTCGCCGCCGGTGAAGAACGCGCCGTCGGTGGCAAGGTATTCGCGGATCTGATAGGTTCCCTTTTCCGTATGGAAATCGTGGCGGCGGAACTTGCGGAGGAACGATTCATAGGATGGCCCGGTCGTCAGCAACGCCTCATTGACATCCGCCGCCGTCGCCCGGTCCTTGCCGGTCATGGCATGCTCCGCCACGCCGCAAACGCCGCCAGCAAGCAGGATCGGCGCGATGGGAGCAAGGATCACTGCCGCGGCGGCCGCCTCGCCCACATCTCCTGCCGTGGTGGCGGTTGGTTCCGCGGGTTTCGGGGGAGCGGGTGGCCGGGAGAGGAGCCACGTGTGAAACCCGCCGACACCCTGCTCGAATGGCAGCTCCACGGTTTTCAGATGCTCCGCGATCCGGCTGTCGAAATCCTCCATGGTTCCGGGCGGCAGCACCGCCAACAACCGGGCGTTCTCAAACAGCACGGGATTGGGCGACTGTGGCAGGGTGGCCAGGTCGTATTTGCGGCCGTCCTTCAGATAGGAAAAGCGCACGGTGGGTGTGCCGCCGGCTACGGCAACCTCCTTCCATGAAGTGCCCGGCTTGAGCGTGATCTGTTGATATGGCCCGGTTGCCGCACAACTGCAAAGTGCCATGGCTCCCGCCAGGGAAATCCACCCCGGTCGCATGATTCCGAGTTTCATCCCGATGCCTCAATCAAGCACG
This sequence comes from Akkermansiaceae bacterium, assembly GCA_025457625.1. Classification (GTDB taxonomy): domain Bacteria; phylum Verrucomicrobiota; class Verrucomicrobiia; order Verrucomicrobiales; family Akkermansiaceae; genus Luteolibacter. Next base: position 2,082 of record JALOUA010000195.1, on the reverse strand, counting down.
GGAACAGACCAGCGGCAAATTCGGATGGATGTCTTCCGCCAACGGCGTGCTCTCGCCTGCGAGGTGGCGCAGCAGCGCGGCGAAAGCGATCATCGCCGCGTTGTCGGTGCAGAAATCCGCCGGTGCCGCCACCAGCTCGAGAGCGGCGGATTCACAAGCGCGACGCATCGCTTCACGCAAGGCGCGGTTGAGGCTGACGCCGCCGGAGAGCGCGACGATGTGCCGGCCCGACTGGCGCGCGGCGCGCAGGGTCTTGGCGATGAGGATGTCGATGACCGCCTGTTGGAATGAGGCGGCGAGATCGGCGAGGCTCGGGTTGCCCTGTTCTTTTTGCAGGGTGTATAGCACGGCGGTTTTCAATCCCGAGAATGAGAAATCGAGATGGGGATCATGCCGCATCGAACGCGGGAAATCATAGGCCGCCGGATTGCCGCCAAGCGCGGCTTTTTCGATTTCCGGACCGCCGGGATAAGGCAGGCCGAGCATTTTCCCGACCTTGTCAAAAGCCTCGCCCGCCGCGTCATCGCGGGTGCCGCCGAGCTTGTGGTATCGCCCGGCTCCCTCGACATCCAGCAGGAGCGTGTGCCCGCCGGAAACGATCAGGGAAACATGCGGCGGCACCGAGGTCTGGTGCAGAAACGGCGAGAGCAGATGGCCTTCGAGATGGTTGATGCCGAGAAACGGACGGTCCAGCGCGCAGGCCATGCCCTTGGCCGCCGTGCTGCCGACCAACAGCGACGAGGCCAGGCCGGGCCCGGTGGTGGCGGCGAAGGCAGCGATTTCCTCCATCGTCACAGCGGCATCGGCAAGCGCCTTTTCGACCAGTCCGCGCAGACGCAGGGAATGGTTTCTGGAGGCAAGCTCGGGAACCACGCCGCCGTGCTCGCGGTGCAGTTCGATCTGCGAGGAAATCTCCGACGCCAGAACCTCCGCCGCCTGTCCGGCCTCGCCGCGGACGATGGCCACGGCGGTTTCATCGCAGGAGGATTCGATCGCGAGGATGACAGGCACGGCGTTTGGGTAATGCCGGACGGATCGGAATCCGATCAAAAAAATCCGGCGTGTCAGCGGCGGGCGAAGCACGGTTCAGGCACGCTGGAGACTGCGCGGAAGGCTTGCGGCCGGGTATTCAGGTGGCAATGGGCTCGTTGGGAAATCCGTTCTTGTGGAGAATGGTTGCAACCGTCTGATCCGCCACCACCGGGCCGTAGTGTTGCTCAAAACCGCCGCGGCGCAGCGCCTCGCGCACCACACTGTGCGTCTCGGCAAGGCGCAGCCGGATGCCGCGTTTCTCCAGGTTTGCGTGGAGTTCGGTGAGAAACTCGACGCCTGCCATGTCAATCATCGGCACGGTGCCCATGAAGAAGACGGCGAGCTTCACCTCGTCCGGACGCGCCGCCAGCAGCTCGAAGAAGCGGTCGTGGACGTGCTCGGTGTTGAAGTAGAAGATGCCGCCGTTGCAGCGGAAGATGAAGACACCGGGCAAACGCTCGTTGTCGGGATGGCGGATGCGGTCGGCGAAATAATCGGTGCCCGGCACGCGGCCGAGTTCGGTGGCGGGCGGCTGCATCGCGCGGCGCAGCAGCAGCGCGAGCGAGAGCACGGCCCCGATCAACACACCCATCAGCAGCCCGGAAAACAGCACGCCCGCAAGCGCGGCCACCGCCACCGCGAAGTCGCCGCGGCTGAAACGCCACATCTCTTTGAGCGCGGATAGGCTGAACAACCCGGTCACGGCGGCCAGCACGATGGCGGCGAGCACCGGCTGCGGCAGGTGGCGCAGCAGACCTGATAGAAACAGGATCACCAGCAGGATCAGGATGGAGGAGATGAAGCCGGATAGCGGCGTGCGCGCGCCGCTGGATTCGTTCACCAGGGATTGCGACATGCCGCCGCTGGTGGGAAATCCCTGGCCGAGGCCCGCGGCGAGGTTCGCCCCCGCCAGTGCGAGGAATTCCTGGTTGCTGTCCAGCCGGTAGCCGTGCTTGCGCGCGAACATCCGGCCGATGGCGGCGGTTTCCACCGCGCCTAACAGGAAACAGGCCATCGCCAGCGGCAGCAGCGTGTTCAAGTCCGCGCGAC
>JALOUA010000016.1 GCA_025457625.1 Akkermansiaceae bacterium | reverse complement strand
CTCTGCCGTGGTGATAACTCACGAACACCTTTCGCTTTGCGGGCGGATCAAATATCGATTGCCAGTTGTTTGAGCTCATTTGATTTTAGTGCCCTACAGTTTTCCACAAAATGCAGACGCGAGTGTTGCTTGCTGGAGGCGGTTGGAGCGGGTGATTTGGCGGTCGAGTTCGACTTCGAGGTGGTCGATGGCGGTGGTGCGGGCTTCGACTTCGGCGACGATTTGGTGTTGTTCGGCGAGGGATGGGAGATTTATTTCAATCTCCTCCAGATCGCCTTTTCTTAGGCTAGGAACTGCTCCGCCACGGGTCTTGGCCCCTAAATCAATCTGGCACATAACCCAGAAAAGATACTTTGGCACGATATCGCTCCCTGGAATCAGTCCCATGACGTTATTGTCGACAAGTGATTTAGTTGTTAGTAGCCCTCTGCGGTTAAGTGCTACCGCTGCCCCAATCTTTGCAAAAACCGTTGTGTTCGCTGGAAGAAGCGTTCCACGGATCTTGCGAACTTCGATTTCGTCCAAGTAGTTATTGGCGGAAATGAGGGCAGTCCTGCCTTCCTGCCAGTTGGCCGAGATGTCCCCTACTTTGTAGAAAGGATAATCGCCACTGGTTTTCCCTTGGAAGTGCTTCGGAAATCCGTTTCCAGACTTAATGGTAACCAAATCCTCCAAACGCATGACTCGCCATTTATTGTTCTCACATCCGCTGAGTTGTCCGGTGACGGCGGCGGCGAGGACGGATTGGCGGTAGCGTTGGAGTTGGGCTTTGGCGTGGCGCAAGGCGGCGACGCCTGCGTCGAGGCGGGAGAAGAGTTCCTCAATCCGGGCGACGATGCGGCGTTGTTCGGGGAGGGGTGGGAGTGGGATTGGGAAGTTGCCGAGTTGCGTTTGGTTGATGGACGCCATCCCCACAACCTGTTGGGCGTTGCGCTCGAAGTAGCGACTACCGTCAAGGAGGAGCTTATAACTGATTCACTTGGGATCCACCCGATGACGATCGAGACGAACCCGGATGTTCTTGCTCTCAAACACGCAGGGACCGAGCGCATCGGGAATCGGTGCTGTTTTGCCGACGAGTTCTCGGCTGTTCACTCGGTTGACAAGGAGATCGCCGGGGAGGAGCCCGTAGTCGTCGAGTTCGGAATTTGTGAGGCGCATGCGCTTGATGTCCTTCCAGACGATGCGCCCATCTTCGATGTTGTACATCCGGAGGCAAGGGATGCCGTCCTCGGCATAGGCGGACGCATGTTTGTAGATGCCGTTCTTCATCGACACCGCGAGGTCAGACAACGGGACGATCGGCCATTTGCCGCCCTGTGCCGCCCCTTCAGGGCTCGGATTCGTGGGGTGGCGGGAACCCAGGGCGATGCCCTGGGCTGGTATGTTTCGCCCCTTTGGGGCTTCCTCCTCCGCCAAGGCTACGGCGGACGAGGGAGGGGTGATGGAGCGGGCGCGGGGCATCAGGGTTTCTCGGGGAGATCGGCGGGATTGCTGACGATGGGTTCCAGGCCGGCGGCGCGGGCTTTGGCGATGGCTTTGGCGGAGGCGCGCTGGAGGGCGGCGTCGGCACCGATGAAGTCGGGATCGTCGAGCGGCTTCACTGGCTTCCGCTTGGTGCGATAAGGCGTGGGATCCTCGGCGACCTTGGAGACGGATTCTTTGTCGGCGCGGGGTTTTGCGGTTTTGCCTTGGGCCTTGTCCTTTTTCATCGGGACGAAGTGGAGCTCGATGTCGGCACCGACGGCGCGGCCGGCGCGGACGAGGGTCTCGATGGTGAAGTTGTTGGTGCCGGAGAGGATGGAGGTGACGCGGGAGGGCTGGACGTCCATGCGCCGGGCGAGTTCGGCGCGGGTGATGCCCTGCTCTTCCATGAGGCCGAGCAATTCGTGGACGATCCATTGCTTGCGGTATTCCGCCTCGCCCTCGATGGAGAGCGGGCCGGAGAAGAGATCGGCGTAGGGGTTATAGCCTTTAACGTATTTGATCTTCATCTTGTACTGTGATGCGGAGCGTCGCTCCTTGGTTCATGAGGCGGTGCAAATCGTCCTGTTGTTTTTTGGCTCGTTGGATGTCGCGGTTTTGTTCCCTGGACGTGTTCTTTTTCCCGCCATTGGTGAGGATCACGAGCGTATCGCCTTCGAGGAAGCAATAGAGCCGGAGGCCGGAGCGGGTTCTGAATTCGTAGAGTTGGCGGGTGGAGTCTAGGAGTTTGAAAGTGGTTTTGGCCCGGATTTCGGGCGTATTGCAGAGGAGCATGATTTGTCCCGCGAGGATCTGATAGCCCTTTGGGTTGGAGCGTCTGAGTTCCCGCAGATATTCGAGGCCAGGGAGTTCGTCATGGAGTGCCAAAGCCACCACCTCACGGAGGCTTCCACGGTGCACAAGGTATGCGGGAATTTCAAGCGGAGATTTCACTTTTAAATGAATACGGGGGACGGATCGGTGATCAGGCGACGAGGATGGTGTTGAGTTCCTCGATGATGTCCTTGGGATCGCCGCCGAAGGCTTTTCTGGCGACAGCGAGGGGCACGCCTTCATCGGAATCGACGCTTTGCCAGGCGTCGAGGTAGGCGTCTTGGTCGTCGGTGGCGAAGGCACCGTTGAGGGCGATGTAGTCCCGAATCACTTTCAGCCAGTGGATCTGGCTTTCGGTGAAGCGGGAAGTTTTCAGTTTCAAGTGATCAGTGTTCAGTGTGGATTCAGCGGCTTCGCCGGATGTAGGGTTCTGTTGCTGAGAGAGCCACTTGTCGAAGCGGGCGTTGACGAGTTCGGGGAAGGGCGAGAGCGGTGTCTTCTGGGGATCGACGGTGTGGCGGACGAGGGTGATCAAGTTTGTGAGGGTTTTGACGGGATCGGTAGTGAGGGGGCGCTTTTCGAGGTGTTCGTAGGCTTTCCAGACTTCGGCGGGGGCGATGTGGTAGGGCGGCCGGGCGACGGCTTCGGCGAGGGTTTTGAGTTCTTCGTAAACCAAGTGCCTCTTGGCGTGGGGGCGGTTGTAGAGGATCTGGAGGGCGGTGATTTCGTCCTGGTTGTCTTCGAGGAATTGTTTCCAAGAGGTGACGAGCTGGCGGGCTTTTTCCTCGTCGTAGCCGGCGCTGATGACGGTGTCACCGGTGAGGTGGTCGATGGTGACATCGGCCTTGCGGCGTTTGGCTTCCAGCAGATCGCGGAGGGCGGGATTGGAGGCAAGCGGCTTGGCGGCTTCTTCTGCGAGGGCTTCGGCGGCGGCCTTGAGTTCGGCGGGGGTGGGCTCGGAGTATGTCGGCGCTCCGGATGCCTGGGCCTTGGCTTTGATCTCGTCGGGGTCGGTGGCTTTGATGAGGGCGGCGGCGATCTGTTTGACGGAGTGGCCGCCGGAGACTTTGGCGATTTCCTCGCGGTCGGCCTGGCTGAGCATGCGGTCGAGGCGCGCGAGGCGGCTGGCGACGGTGGTGAGGGTGGCCTCATCCCGGGCACCCATGGCGATGCCGAGCAGGAGCTTGTCGAAGGCGACGGAGGGCTTGCTCTCCATCGGGCGGGAGTCGGTCTTGTCGGACTCCGTGACGCCGACGGCATCGACGAGGACGAAGCGGGTTTTCCCTCCGGCATCCGGCGTGACGCTGGCGAGTGCGTCGGGATCGATGGTGCGCGTCCCCCGCCCTTTCATCTGCTCGAAGTAGAGCTGGGAGCGGACATCGCGGAGGAAGAGGAGGCACTCGAGCGGCTTGATGTCGGTGCCGGTGGCGATCATGTCCACGGTGACGGCGATGCGGAACTCCGGGGCGGTGCGGAAGGCCTTGATGATGTCCTCGGATTTCCCGCTGGCCCGGTAGGTGACCTTTTTGCAGAAGTCGTTTCCCTTGCCGAATTCCTTGCGGACGATGTCGACGATGTCCTCGGCGTGGCTGTCGTCCTTGGCGAAGATGAGGGTCTTGGGCACCCAGGGTTCGTCGAGACCCATGGCTTTGGCACGGGCGGGGCGGTCGGTGAAGATCTCGGTGAAGAGTTTTTCCCGGAAGGTTCTGATCACGGTGCGGATCTGATCGGGGACGACGACGGAGCGGTCGAGCTGGGTTTTCTGATAGGTCTCCTCGGCTTCCTGGATTTCCCAACGCTTGGCGCGGGTGAGGCGGTCGCGTTTCTGATAGTCGTGCCCCGCCTTGACGGTGACGCCTTTCTCGGAGACTTCGGTTTTGATCCGGTAGATGTCGTAGCCGACGTTCACGCCATCGGCGACGGCCTGCACGTAAGGGTATTCGGTGACGAGGTTCCGGTCGAAGAATCCGAGGGTGGCCTTGCTGGGAGTGGCGGTGAGGCCGATGAGGAAGGCGTCGAAGTATTCGATGACCTGCCGCCACAGGTTGTAGATGGAGCGGTGGCATTCGTCGACGATGACGAAGTCGAAGGACTCGATGGGGATCTTGGGGTTGTAGGTGACGGGCAGAGGTGCGGGCGAGACGCCCACGCTCCCTTCAAAGCCGGAGTGCTCGTCGGCCTCGTCGTCGAAGGTGGCGTTTCCGGAGAGCTGGGAGTAGAGGCGCTGGATGGTGGAGACGGTGACCTTGCAGACGGGATCGATGCCGCCGGGGCCGAGCATCTGGACGTTGTAGAGGTCGGTGAACTTGCGGCAGTCGTCGGGGGTGGTGAATTGCTGGAATTCGTTGACGGTCTGGCGGCCGAGGTTGCCGCGGTCGACGAGGAAGAGGATTTGCCTGGCACCGGCGTGCTTGATGAGGCGGTAGGCCTGGGTGACGGCGGTGAAGGTCTTGCCGGAGCCGGTGGCCATCTGGATGAGGGCGCGCGGGCGGTTGGCGGCGAGGGATTTTTCGAGGCTCGTGACGGCGTCGATCTGGCACTCGCGGAGCGGAGCGGTGTTCAGCTCGGGGAACTGGCGGAGGCGGGCGCGGAGGGTGTCGGGCTGCTGGACGAGTTCGAGCAGGTGCTCGGGAGTGTGGAAGGCAAAGACCGGACGCGAGCGGGAGTCGGGGTCGCGCTGGTCGCGGAAGTTGGTTTCGATGCCGGTGGACTCGTAGGTGAAGGGCAAGGGATCGGCCCAGCGCTGGGGGATCCATTTGTGGGCATAGGTGTAGCGTGCGGATTGCTCGGCGACGGCGGAGAGCGTGGTGCCTTCCTTCTTGGCTTCGACGATGCCGAGCGCCTTGCCATCGACGAAGAGGATGTAATCGGCGGGGCCGCCGTGGGATTGCATCTCGCGGACGGCGACGCCACGGGATGCGGAGAGGTTGAGTTCACCGAGGCTCTGGACCATCCAACCGGCCGCCCGCAACTGAGCGTCGATGGATTCGCGGGCTGCCTGCTCGGAGTTCTGGTTAGGCATCAAAGGCATGGGAAGCGGAAGTCCGCTTGGGGCTGCGCTAATTCGCCAGAAAATGCGACATGGTGGAAGCCAAATGATAGATGAAGAATCCAGTAGAGGCAGGCATGCCGTGGACGACGTTCTGTTACGGGGTGTCCGCAGTCACTCGAAGAATCCGCGGATGCGGCCGATTTCGCGCCGGTCTTTCTTGGTCGGGCGTCCGCGCTGACCCTCGGCGCGTGCCATGTGCCAGTTCCTCTGAGCCTCGAACATTTCCGGTGCGGTGCTTTCCTCGTAAAGGGTGCGCGCCTCGGGAGCGGCGGCGCGTTTTTCGGCGAGGGCGATGACGCGCACGCTGCGCACGCCCGGTCCCGCGGGAAAAGGGATCTCGAGCAGGTCGCCGGGATGCAGAGCGGACGCGGCTTTGAGCGCGTGACCCAGCCGTTTCACCTTGCCCGCCGCACACATCTCCGCCGCTGCGCCGCGGGTCTTGAAAAAACGTGCGGCCCACAGCCATTTGTCAGCGCGTGCGGTGTCGGGCATGGTGGGAATGGAAACTGAAAAGCCGTTTGGAGGAAAGAGACAAGACATCATGCGGACATTGGCTCTTTCATCGTTGGTTTTTCCGACTCCTTGGGTGGATTCCAAGCTTTGAATGTTCCTTTTCAAAGACGATTCCGGCAGCGGACCTCACACGGGGGCGGGAGTGTCTCCGCTACTTGAAAAAAAACCGCCTGCACGGTGAGGCGCAGGCGGTTTGGGTGAGTTGATGGTTGGACGACCGTGGTTTATCCGGCTGCCGGCTCTTCGGCCTTGGCGGCTTTCTTTTTCGCGGTCTTTTTGGCGGGTTTTTCCTCAGTGGCCACGTCAACCACGGCCTCGGCGGCCGGGGTTTCGGCGGCGGCCTCGTCCTCTTTAGCCGGGCGGTCCACCCACTCGATGAAGGCCATCGGGGCGGAATCGCTCATGCGGGCGCCAAGCTTGGTGATGCGGCAGTAGCCGCCCTGGCGCTCCTTGGAGGCGGGAGCCACTTCGGCGAAGAGCTTTTTGACGATGTCCTTCTGGTGGAGGTAGGCGATGGCGAGGCGGCGGGAGTGGAGGTCGTCGCGCTTGGCGAGGGTGACGAGTTTTTCCGCCACCGGGCGCAGGGCCTTGGCCTTGCCGAGGGTGGTCTTGATCCGGCCGTGCTCGATCAGGCTGCACGCCAGGTTGGAGAGCAGCGCCTTGCGGTGCGAGGCGTTGCGTTTGAGTTTTGCGGTTTTGCTGCGATGTCTCATCGGTTGCTTCCTTTTCTAAAAGTGGAGGTTGGTCAGTCGTCGAGGTTCTGGGCGATGAGATCGGCGAGGCCGACCGGCGCTTCGTCCTCCACCCCGAGGCGCGGTCCGCGGGAGGCGGCGGCGGGTCCGGAAAGCAGGGACGGTTCGAAGGTCATGCCAAGGCCGAGGCCGAGCTCGACGAGCTTGTCCTTGATCTCGTTGAGCGACTTCTTGCCGAAGTTGCGGTACTTGAGCATCTCCGCCTCGGACTTCATGGCGAGCTGGCCGACGGTGGTGATGTTGGCGTTGTTGAGGCAGTTGGCGGCGCGCACCGAGAGCTCGATCTCGTTGACCGACATGTTGAGCAGCTTCTTGAGCGCGGCGTTCTCCTCGCTGGACTCGGCCGGAGCCTCTTCGAAGTCCACGGCGTTCTCGTCGTAGTTGACGAAGACGTCGAGGTGGTGGCGGAGGATGGCGGACGACTGGAGCAGCGCGTCCTGCGGGGTGATGCGGCCGTCCGTCCAGATGTCGAGCACCAGCTTGTCGAAGTCGGTCATCTGGCCGACGCGGGTGGTTTCCACGGAGTATTTGACGCGGGTGACGGGCGAGAAGATCGAATCGATGGCGATGACGCCGATCGGCTGGTCCTTGCGCTTGTTTTCGTCGCCGGTGGAGAAGCCGCGGCCGACGCGCACTTCGAACTCGCAGTCGAACTTCACCTTCTTGTCGAGGGTGCAGATGACCTGGTCCTTGTTGACGACGGAGTAGATGTGATCCTCGGTGATGTCGCCGGCGGTGATGACGCCCTCCTTCTCGACCTTGATGGTGAGGATGCGGGGTTCCTTTTCGTTGTGGGCGAATTTGACCTTCTTGAGGTTGAGCACGATGTCGGTGACGTCCTCGACCACGCCGGGGAGGCTGGAGAACTCGTGCTGGACGCCGGCGATGCGGACGGAGGTGATGGCGGCGCCCTCCAGCGAGGAGAGCAGGACGCGGCGGAGGGAGTTGCCGATGGTGTGGCCGTATCCACGCTCGAAGGGCTCGGCGATGAATTGGGCGTAGGTATCGGTGGCGGTGTCCTCGTTGCGGACGAGGCGGTTGGGGAGCTCGAAACGAGCGAGTTTGACTGCTGACATGTGTGTGTTGCTTGTGCCGGGTTACCCTCCAGCGGGCGGAAACGCCGCGAAAAAGCGGCGGCTCGGAGGACCTACGGCGTGCTTGGAAGCCCGCGGGCGGCGAATAAAGGGCGGGGCCACCGGGCTTGCAAAGCATTTTTTCGGGATTTTCACCCGAATCCGGCCGGATCCGCGCTCCGGAAACAATTCACCCGGCCTGAAAATATCGCTAGATTTTCTAGCAGAACGGGTGCATATGTGGAGTGCAACCAACCCCCAGTGCCATGAAATCGAAAAAAAATCTGACACGTTTCACCTATGAGAGCGCCGCATTCGAAGGCTGGCGCCTGTGCATCAGCAAGGCGGGAACCACGTTCACACGTTATTTCCCGGACAAGAAATTCGGCGGCGGCAAGAAATCCCTGGCCGCGGCGGAAAAAACCCTGGCCGAGCTCAAAACCCTGTTAGACAGCGCGAAAAAGGTGGATGGCAAGCTATCCCCCACCACCGTCAAAAAGGCTGAAAAACTGCTGGCCGAAGCCGTTTGAGCCGCAGGTGCGGAATTTCCGTTTGCAGATTTGCCGCGCGGCGGAATGATCCGGCATGTCGGAAGCATCGGTGATTCACTGGTTCCGCCGCGATCTGCGGATCGCGGACCATCCGGGGTTGTATCACGCGTCGCGCAGGGGACTGCCGGTGGTGCCGGTGTATTTCCTCAGCACCTGGCGCGGCAGGCACGAATGGACCGGCCCGAACCGACAGCAGTTCCTATGCGGATGCCTGGAGTCGCTGGCGCGAAATTTGGAAACCATCGGAGGGCGCCTGATCCTGCGGGAGGGGGATGCGGTGGCGGGCCTGCGCGCGCTGATCGGCGAAACCCGGGCGGTCGAGCTGCATTTCCATGCGGACCCGGATCCCTTTGGGAAATCGGTGGAGGCGCGGGTGCGCGCCATGTGCCTGGCAATGGGGATCGCCTGCCACGTGCATGAGGATGTCTCGCTGCACGGGCCGGATGAGGTGCTGACGCAGGGTGGCCAGCCCTACAAGGTTTACACTCCTTACAGCCGCAACTGGCTGGCGCTGCCGAAGCCCGCGCCGCTGGGCAAGCCGTCCGCGCTGCGCACACCGGCCAAGGTTTCCTCACTGCCGCTGCCGAGCGTGGCGCGCTGGGGCTGGAAGGTGCCGGCGGCCAGCCTGCCGGAGCCCGGTGAGCGTGCGGCCCGCGCGCGCCTGAAGCGCGCGGTGGCAGGAAAAATCCAGGCCTACGCCGCCAAACGCGATCTTCCGGCGGCCGACGGCACTTCGCGGCTGTCGCAGGATTTGCGTTTCGGGCTGCTCTCGATCCGGACGGTTTTCTCCGAGGCGCTGAAGGCCCGCGCGGCGGCCAACGCGGCCGGGCGCGCGGGCATCGATGTGTTCATCAAGGAGCTGGCGTGGCGTGAGTTCTACTTCGCCATCCTGAATCATTTCCCGAATGTTCTGGGCGAGGAGTTCAATCCCGAGTGGCGCGGGCTGCCGTGGGATGGGGCGGGCGAGAGCTACGAATTGTGGAAAGCAGGCCGCACTGGTTTCCCGATCGTCGATGCCGGCATGCGCGAGCTGCTGGCCACCGGTTTCATGCACAACCGCGTGCGGATGATCACCGCGATGTTTCTAACAAAAGACCTGCACCTCGATTGGAAACTCGGCGAGTCGCACTTCATGCAACACCTCGTGGATGGCGAGATCGCCTCCAACAACGGCGGCTGGCAGTGGTCGGCGGGCACCGGCGCGGATGCGGCGCCGTATTTCCGGATTCAGAATCCATGGTCGCAAACCGCGCGCTACGATCCGCGGGGATTGTACATCAAACGCTGGGTGCCGGAACTCGCCGGAGTCGAGCCCGCGCGATTGCTGGAGCCGCCGAAGGACGGCAAGCCGATCGCGCCCGGCTATCCCCTGCCCTGTCTTGATCACAAAACGGAGCGCGAGCGAACGCTGGCCATTTTCAAAAAGCACCGGGCGGGGGCGGGACGCTGAACCCGATGACCTGGCTCCGGGAGGTCCGGCGGATGAATTGAGAATGCGGACTGAAATGGCACTTCGTTCTCCGATCATTCTCACGGACCGCCCGGAGGCCGGTCGCTGCCTTCAAGCAACTCCGCGAGGGCGGATTCAAGCGTCGGATAGCGGAACCGGAAACCGTCTTCCCGCAGCGCGGCGGGCAGCGCGCGCTGGCCGGCGAGCAGCGCGCCGCCAAAGCCGCCGAGCGCGAGCTTGAGCGCGAATCCGGGCACCGGCAACAGCGCCGGTCGATGCAAGGCGCGGGCCAACTTGCGGGTGAAGTCGCCATTGCGCTCGGGCTGCGGCGCGGTGCAGTTGGCGGCACCTGTTAGAGAAGCCGAAACCACGGCATGGACCAGCGCCGCGCGCAGGTCGGCGAGATGGACCCATGGCATCCACTGGAGGCCGGATCCGAGCCTGCCGCCCAGACCGGCCTTGAAAACGAGGCGGAGTTTTTCAAAGGCGGGACCGCCGCGGCCCAGCACCACACCGATGCGCGGGCGGACGACGCGCACCCCGAGATCTTCCGCGGCGATGGCGGCCGCCTCCCACTCACGGCAGAGTTCCGCGAGGTATCCGTCTCCCGGCGCGGAGGTTTCCGTGAGGAGTTCATCGCCGCGATCCCCGTAGATGCCGACGGCGGACGCATTGACCAGCACCTTGGGCCGGCTGCCGGCGGGCAGCGCGCGGAGGGTTTCCACCAGCCGGTTCGTCACGCCCACGCGGCTTTCGTGGAAACGGCGGCGGCTGTCCTCCGTCCAGCGGCGGTCGATGGGTTCGCCTGCAAGATTGATGACCGCATGGTGGCCGGCGGGATCCAATGCGGCGGGCGTCTGCCAGCGGTCGATGCCCTCGATCACCCCGCCGCCGGAGCGGCTGATGCCGGTGCAGGCGAAGCCCTCAGCGGCCAAAAGCCCGGGCAGGCCGCGGCCGATGAACCCGGTGACTCCGATGATGGCAACGCGCGGCTGATCCTGCATGAGGCCACCATGCGGCGGAATCCCGGCGGGTAAACCGGATTTTCATGGGAAGACAAAGCGGCGGCTTTCGGCCTTTACTTCGGAGATCGGTAGTATTTTGATTCGGCCGATGCTGAAATCCGCTGCATGGCTGTTTCCGCCACTGCTCTTCCTGACGCTGGCAAACCTGGCCGCCCAGCAAGACGCGGAAGATCCCTCGCTGCTGCCTGCGGTGGATACCCTGCAACCCGTGCCCCTGCCTGAAATCCCCGAGGGCTCGCTCGGCGCGGTCGAGCCGGTGATGCCGAAAGAACTCAAGATCAACAATCAGGGAGGAAAAATCGAAGGTGACATCGAAACCGGCGTGCGCCTCGGCGGTCCGGTCAAGATCGAGGGCGACAACGGCATGGAGATTTTCGCCGACACCGCGGTGCTCGATCTCAAGTTGAAAACCGTCACCCTCGACGGCAACGTTTCCATCTATCAGGGCAACCTGCTGCAACGCGGCGACCGTGCCGTCTATCATTACGAGACGAAATTCCTCGACACCCGCGGCATGCGCGCGTCGCTCGATCCGATCCTGCTGGAGGCCGGCAAATTCACCGCCGAGCAGCGCGGCGACCAGCAGGTGCTGGTGGGCTACGACGCCGGGATCACCACCCACGACGTGGAGGAACCGAATTACTGGATCCGCGCGAAAAAGACGACGATCTATCCGGGCGACAAGGTGGTGTTCAACAACCTGCGGCTGTATGCGGGCGACACTCCGGTTTTCTGGTTCCCCTACCTGTCACAGCCGTTGGATGCGGAACTCGGATATCACTTCGTTCCCGGCGCCCGCTCGAACTGGGGTCCCTTCCTGCTCAACACCTACGGCCTGATGCTGGGTGGCGAGACCGACCCGGTGACTGGCGACAACAAGGACGCCTGGCTGCTCTCCCGCTGGCATTTCGACATCCGCGCCCAACGCGGCATCGGCATGGGCATGGACCTCTTGGACACCCGTATTGAGAACCGCAATGAAATCAGCGGGCTCTCTTTGTATTATCTCAACGACCTTGATCCCGATGAATCCCGCTCCGGCGTGCCGCGCGGCTTCGTCAACGAGGACCGCTGGAAAATGGAACTCAAACACCGCTACACGCCGGACTGGACCGACAACGCGGACTGGTGGCTGGATGCCAACATCACCGCGCTGAGCGACCAGTATTATCTGGAGGATCTGGAAATGGAGCGCTACCGGACCGATCCCTGGCCGGACAACACGCTCGGCCTCTACCGGCGGGACGATGCCTCCCTGCTGTCGCTCTTCGCCCGATACCAGATCAATGACTTCTACCGCGCGGACAGCCGCCTGCCGGAGCTGGTGTATGACCGGGCGCGGGCGCCGGTTTTCGGCCTGCCCGTCCTGCACGAGGGAACCACCTCGCTTGGATACATCGGCGAGAATGCGGCGGATCCCACCCGCAGATTTATCATCAACCCGCTGATGGGGATGACGCTTGGCACGCCCGGCGCGCAGCGGCTTCTCGCCCAGCTTGGCGGCTACGAACGGCGGCTGGCGGAGAGCCTGCTCGCGCTGCCCTTGAACGATCCGAAACGCGAGTCCATCCGCACCCAACTGGTGGATTCGGGTTATGGCAGGTTCAACACCTATCAGGAATGGTCGCTGCCTCTGACGCTGGCCGGATTCCTGAGCGTCACACCCGAGGCCGGCATCGGCTACACCCGCTATGGCGCGGTCGATGGTCCGGAAAACGGCTCGGACGACACCCATCTGCATGTGGGGGTGGAAACTTCGCTCAAATTCTCGCGCGACTATGGCGCCTATCGCAACCACGCGTGGGGGCTGGACGGCCTGATGCACGTCTTCCAGCCGTATGGCACCTGGTCGTGGGTTTCCAGCGACGATTTCCAGCCGGGTGATCCGGCGGTGGACCGGCTCACGCCGACCACCCGGCCGCGGCCGATCGATCCGATCCGCTTCACGGCGATCGACGAGATGGAAAGCTGGAACGTGCTGCGATTCGGTGCGCGCAACCGGCTGCTCACCAGGCGCGACGGCCAGAGTTTCGAGTGGCTTTACCTCGACAGCTACTTCGACACGTTCCTCGAGGATCCGGAAGGCGAGCGGGATTTTTCCAACCTTTACAACGACGCGCGCTGGCAGCCGCTGCCCTGGTTGGGGCTGGGTGTGGAAACCCAGTTTCCGATCGCCAGCGGCGGCTCGGGTTTCAGTGAATACGCCACCTATCTCAACTATGTGCCGACGGATCGTTTCGAGCTGACGCTTGGCTACCGCTGGCTCAACGGACACCCGGTGCTGGTGGATTCCAACCGCATCGACCTGCAAACCTACACCCGCCTCAACGAAAACTGGGGCATTGGCACCCGCCATGGCCTGGAACTCGACGACAACACGCTCGAATACCAGCAATACACCCTCCACCGCAATCTCGGCAACTGGGTGGCCGGAGTGGGCCTGTCCAGCCGCGACAACCGCCTGGAAACGGAATATGGCGTCGTCCTCAGCCTGACGCTGACGGATTTCCCCTCGGTCTCCTTGCCTTTCGAACTCGATGCGCAATAGTCCGCGCATCATGAAACACCTCACCGCCGAAGACCTGCTCGCCACCCTGCGCTGGCGCTACGCCACCAAACAATTCGACGCCACGCGCAAGATCCCCGCCGATGTCTGGGACGCCTTGGAGGAATCGCTGGTGCTCACGCCTTCTTCGTTCGGTTTGCAGCCGTGGAAATTCCTCGTCATCCGTGATCCGGCAGTCCGCGCCCGGCTTCAATCCGAGTCGTGGAACCAGCCGCAAACCACCGAGGCCTCGCATTTCGTGGTGCTCACCGCCCGCACGGATGTGACTCCGTCCGACATCAACGCGTGGATCAACCGCATGGCGGAGGCCCAAGGGAAATCACCGGACGAACTCGCGCCCCTCAAGGGCATGATCGCCGGCTTCGCCGAGACCATGAGCCATGAGGCGCGCCACGCATGGAACATGCGCCAGGTTTACATCGCGCTCGGCCAGTTGATGACCGCCGCCGCCACACTCGGCATCGACACCTGTCCGATGGAGGGCATCAGCAGCGCCGCCTACGACCGGATCCTCGGTCTTGAAAACTCCGGTTACGCCACCGCGGTGGCCTGCGCGCTCGGCTATCGCGCCGAGGGCGACAAATACGCCGCCACACCCAAGGCGCGCTTCGAGCGCAAGGCGGTGGTGGCATACGTTTGATGCGGATTTTCCGGCTTGCGTCGGACCGGGGATTTTCCGCATGGTGTTCATCAGGTCATGAAACTGCGCGAAAAATTTCAATCCTCCCAAGAGCCGGGTGGACCAGCATGCCATCTAACGGACGAGCCGGACAAGCCCGGACGCCGCCGGCCGGCCGCGCCGCGGATCCATGACATGCCGCATGACGAGAGGCCGCGGGAAAAACTCGCCAAGCTGGGAGCGGCGGCGCTCGACAATGCGGAGTTGATGGCCTTGTTCCTGTCCACCGGCACGCGCGGCCGCAGCGCCATCGAGATCGGTCGGGACCTGGTCCGCAAATACGGTTCGCTCGGCGCGCTGGGCGGCCTGCCGGTGGGCGAGTTGGCCAAGGAACACGGCATCGGCCTGGCCAAGGCCTCGAAACTCGCCGCCGCCTTCGAACTCGGCAGCCGCGTGGCGCGGGAGTTGGTGCGCAACACGCCCTTGGATACTCCGGAGCTGATTCACGAGGTCTTCGGCCCGCAAATGCGTCATTTGCCCCAGGAGCAGGTGGTGGTGGCGGTGCTGGACGCGCGGCTCAGGCACATGGGCAGCACGGTGGTTTCCATGGGCACGGTGAGCGAGTCCTCCGCCCATCCGCGTGAAATCCTGCGCCCGGTCATCACGCGCGGCGCCCACGGGTTCGTGCTGGTCCACAACCATCCCTCGGGCGATCCCTCGCCAAGCCGTGCGGATGAAACCGTCACGCGCCGCCTGCTGGAGGCGGCCAGGCTGATGCAGGTGGTGTTCCTCGATCACGTCATCATCGGCCGGCCCGCCGCCGGCAGAAGCGCCTACTTCTCCTTTCGCGAATCCGGTTTGATCGGCTGAGCCGCCGCGGGTTGCTTTCTGCGGCGGCCTGTCCTAGCATGCGCGCAAGCCCGATGTATCACCTGCATCTCACCCGCAATTTGCGGTCCCTGGTTTTCCTGCTGCTTGCCGCGGCGTTGCTGGCGGCCGCAGCGGCGCTGTGGTGGGCCAACCGCACCGGCCTGCCCGCCTCGTGGCGCGGGGTGATCGAACATGAGCTGGACAAACAGGGCCTGCATGTCGAGATCGGCGCATTGAGTTATCTGCCGCTGCGAGGCGTCATGGCATCCGGCGTGAGGGTTTATGCGGATGAGGGACGCCGGCACGAAATTTCCAGGCTGGAACGGGTGCTGATGGATTTTGACAAAACCAAACTCGCGCGCGGCATCTATCATCTCAATAAAATCGAACTGCGCAACGCCACGCTCACGCTGCCGGTGGACCCGGAAGATCCTGAGGCGGGCACGCTTGATGTCTCGGACGCCCACGGCACAGTGCTCATGCCCGGCAGCCGCCGCTTTGAAATCCGCAACGCCCGCGGCCGCATCTCCGGCATCGAAGTGAACCTCAACGCACGCCTCGTCGGCTATCGGCAGCAGAGCGATGCGGCAGAGGGGAAATCCGAAGTCGGCAAACGCCGCAAACTGCTGGCGCACATCGTCAGGGAGCTGGATCAATGGCGTTTCGAGGCCGGCAGCCCGGCGAAAATGCGGATCTTCCTCGAGGCGGATGCCAACGACAAGACCGCCCTCACCGCCAGCATGACCGTGGAGGCGCGCAATATGGAGAAGAACGGCCACCAACTCGACTCGCTCTCCTCCGCCATCGAGATCAGGGGCGATTTGCTCAACGTCACCCGCTTTCATGCCGAGGACTCGCGTGGCGCGCTGGACGCGCGGGCCGATTATGACTTGGGTGATCGCGAAGGCCGCTTCGATCTGGACAGCACACTGGAAGCCGTGCCACTGCTCACCGCCTGGTTTGGCATCGATCTGCCCGGTCAGATCGTCATTGGCGGCAGTCAGGCGGTGGCTGCGGAGGGGGAGTTCCGCATCGATGCGCAAAACCAGCCGCAAGTCCACATGACCGGCCATCTCCACATGGAGGCGCTGATGTTGCGCGGCGTGCTCTTCGACAACGCGGAGAGCGCCTTTGCCTGGCGTGACGGCGGGCTGTTCCTGCGCGGCGCGCGGCTGATGCATCAGGAGGGAGTGGCCACCGGCAAGGCGATGATCCAATGGCCGTCGGTGCGCATCGCCCTGCGCAGCTCGCTGCCGGCGCGGATTTACAAACCGTTCTTCATCGGCCAGCCGCTCGAACGCGTGATCGATGACTTCGGCGAGCGCGAGGGAGCGGCTTTCGATGTGCGGCTGGAGGGCGGATTCGACGCCACCGACCGCCATTCCTGGGCCTACGCCGGCGGCGGCAGTGTCCGCAACGTCAGCTACCGCGGCGTGCCGGTGGATGCGGCCGAATGCGGTTTGTCGCTAAGCCATCACGAGCTGGATTTCTTCGATGGCACGGTGGTGTTCAACTATCAGGATTACGCGTTGCGCAAGGACTTCAAGGGCCCGCGCACCGGCACCGCCAGAATCGGCCGCATCCGCTACATCAGCGAAAAAAAACAAGTGGAGGTGGAGGACGTGGCGGGGGAAATCTGGGCCGCGCCGCTCGTGCGATTGTTCGCCAGCAAGGTGGCGGACTCGCTCGAAGTCTATCGTTTCCACCGCCCGCCCCTGCTGAAAGGATCGGGAATCGTTGATGTGACACCGCGGCAACGGACATCGCTCGATGTTTCCTTCAGTTCCGAAGGCGCGGCCGACTATCGGTTTCTCGGTGAGAATCTCACCCTAGCCCGGCCATCCGGCAAGGTCGCCATCCGCGGTCCGCGGGTGAAGGTGTCCGATCTGAAGCTGGACGCCTTCGACGGGCCGGTGGCCGCGGCTTTCGATTTTTCCGGCAAGGACCGCCTCAGCGGGGAACTGAGCTGGACCAACCTCTCGATCCCCGCGCTGACCTCGACCTATGGTTTCCAAATGAAAGGCGGAGGCACCGCCACCGGCCGCCTGGAATTTTCCATGCAGGATGAAAACGTATCGACGATGAGTGGCGAGGGATTGCTCGCCTTGGACAAAACCGAGCTGTTTTCCGTGCCGATCTTCGGCCCGCTGAGCACGGTCATCAGCACCGTGGTCAACGACCGCCGCGCCGGCTACGAGCGGGCGAAAAGCGCCTTCTGCACCTTCACGATCAAGGATGGCATGCTGCGAACCAGCGACTTCCACACCGCCACCAGCTCGCTGACCTTCGCCGGCGATGGCGAGGTCGATCTGGTGAAGCGCACGATCGACATGACCATGCGCATGAACGCGCGCGGCCTGCTGGGCCTGATCACCCTGCCGCTGCGGCCGTTTTACGGGATGTTCCAGTTCCGCGGCACCGGCCCGCTGAAGAATACCGAGTGGGAAAACGTGATGTTCACCTCACCGCCGGAGGAGCAGAAGGAATTGTTGCAGGCTCCTCCCAAAGCCGTGGTGGTCCCCACAGGAAATTGATCCCGGGTTTTTCTCAAAGTCGTGCCTTGCAGGCGCTCCCGGAACGTGCAACTAATCGTCTGTAGCGACATTACCATGATGGTTTTGTCGGAACCGTATCAAAGCCATGTCCAATCCGTTTTCCACCCCCGAAAGTCTCGATCCCGAAGCAGGTTTCACCCAAACGCCTTCCATCGGCCAGGCCGCCAACGACTTGCGCGCCGCCGCCGGAGAAAAAGCCCGTGAGTTCGTCCACGCCGCGGAAACCAAGGCCAGCGAACTCAAGGAGCGCGCCGTCGGCAGCGCCCAGCAGATGCGTGAAACCGCCACCGAGAAGGCCACCGCCTTCAAATCCGCTGCCACGGAAAAGGCCCAGCACCTCAAGGAAACCGCGGCCTGCCAATGGGACGACACCCGTGTCAAAGCCCGCGAACTGCATGTCACCGCCGAGGATTACATCCGCCAGAACCCCACCAAGTGTGTCATCAGCGCGCTGGGTCTGGGCTTCCTCATCGGCCTCATCGCACGCCGCTGACCGCCGCTCCCGCGCGACACGGCAAGCACATCCTGATCCCGGTCAGGAGCTGTCCGATGCAGCCCCATGAATCCCGCCCCGGAAACCGATTGCCCGCCTGCCGTGGATCACACCGGTCCTCGCAAGCCTGACTCAGGCCTCCCCAACAACTGGCGCGAGGCGCTGGTGGCGCTCATCGCCTCCCGCATCGCCCTGATCCGGCTGGAAGCCCGCCAATCCGCGAAAAGCAACGCCAGCCGCGCCATCCGCATGGCGGCAGCGGCATTCTGCCTGTTGTTCGCATGGATGCTGCTGCTGGCCGGTGGCATCGCTGCGATTGCGGCCGCGGCCGGCTGGGCGTGGCACTGGGTCGCCCTCGCCACGGCCGTCCTGCACGTGTTGATCGCCTGGATTCTCGTCACCACCTGCAAAGCCGCCGCCCCCGCATTCACCGCCACCCGTGCCGAATTCCAAAAAGACCGCGAATGGATCGAAAACTTTCAGAAAAAGCCGAAATCGAGCAATTGATCCGTCTGAGCGGCGCCGCCCGTGCCTGTCTCGGGACGGAGGCCGCCGCCTTGCGGAAACGTCTCGATTTCCCCAACCGCGTGCGCGCCTCGCTCACCGCCCGTCCCGCCACCTGGATGGCCGGATCGCTCGCAACCGGTCTTCTCGCCAGCCTCATGGTCCGCCGCCGCCCGCGGCGCGCGGCACCCCCCGCACGCCGCGGCGCCATCCTCGGACTGCTGGGTCTCACCTTGACCGCAGCCAAACCCCTGGCAAAAATCTGGTTTGCCAATCAACTGAAAAACTGGATGACACGTCCGTCCCACCCATCCCCCGCACCCCGGCCGCTTGCGGGACCGCAATCCTTCTAACATCTCCCCATGTCCACCCATCAGGTTCTCGATCACGTTGACCAATACTTGCAGCTCGGACGCGAATACGACTGCTCGGACATCCACCTGCCCACCTCGTTCCCGCCCACCTGGCGGCGCTTCGGCCAGCTCGCGCCGATCTGGACCGACCACCAGCCGCTCACCCCCCAGGACACCGAGCGCCTTGCCCGCTCCTTCCTCGGCGATGCCGAATGGGAGCGGCTCCAGACCAAGGGCGATGTGGACTTCGCCTACTCCGCGCCCAACGGCCGCTACCGCGCCTCCGTGGTGAAACAGCGTCTCGGCTTGGACATGGTGTTCCGCATCATCAACACGCAGATCCGCTCGATCGAGGACATCGGCCTTCCTCTCGATCACATCATTCCCCTCACCCGCTATCAGAACGGCCTGATCCTCGTCACCGGATCGGTGGGCTCCGGCAAGTCCACCACGCTCGCCGCGCTGGTGGACTTCATCAACCGCGATCGCGAGGACCACATCCTCACCCTGGAGGATCCCATCGAATACGTCTTCGAGTCCAAGGGCTGCCATGTCAACCAGCGCGAGGTCCACACCCACACCGACTCCTTCGCCAAGGCCCTGCGCGGCGCCCTGCGGGAGGATCCGGACGTCATCATGGTGGGGGAAATGCGCGACCTCGAAACCATCCAGCTCGCGCTCACCGCCGCGGAAACCGGCCACTTGGTGCTCGGCACGCTGCACACCGGCAACGCCCCGCGCACGCTCGACCGCGTGCTCGACGTGTTCCCCACCGACCAGCGCGAGCAGATCCGCATCATGGTTTCCGAATCGCTGCGCGGCGTCCTTTCCCAGCAGCTTGTGCCCAGGGCGGATGGCAACGGCCGCGTGATGGCCCTCGAGCTGCTCGTCAACACCCCCGCCGTGGCCAACTGCATCCGCGAGGGCAAGACCTTCATGCTGCCGGGCGTCATGCAGACCGGCAAAAACGTCGGCATGATCACCATGGATGAATCCCTCCGCCGCCTCTACATCGATGGGCTCATCACGCGTGAAGAGGCCCTCTACCGTGCCGACGACAAAGCGCAGATGAAGGACTTCTTCCATTCCTGAGGAAGCCAACATCAAGCACGAAGCATGAAATCCGAAACGGAGCACTCCACCGCCGGCATCAACCCACCCGCTTCAAATTCAGAATTCAGGATTTAGAATTTACCAGCCATGGCCCGCATCAATGAACTTTTCCGCTACCTGATCGCCAACAAGGGATCCGACCTGCACTTGTCCGAGGGCCAGCCGCCCAAGATCCGCGTGCACGGAGCCGTCACCGCCATCCCGGAGCAGGAAGTCCTCGCCGGCGCCGCCTTCAAGGACATGCTCGCCGAAATCTGCGACCCCGCGGCATTCGAGCGGTATCTCTCCGTCGGCGACCTCGACTTCGCCTACGAGATGGACGAGGACTCGCGCTTCCGCTGCAACTATCTCAAACAGCAGAACGGCCTTGCCGCGGTCTTCCGGCTGATCCCCACCGAAATCGCCTCGCTCGAGTCGCTGGGCGTGCCGGATGTCGTCAAGGAATTCGGCCGCATGCGCTCCGGCCTCGTGCTCGTCACCGGCCCCACCGGCTCCGGCAAGTCCACCACCCTCGCGGCCCTGCTCGACTACATCAACAGCAACTACAACCGCCATATCATCACGGTTGAGGAGCCCATCGAATTCGTGCACTCGAACAAGAACTCCATCATCACCCAGCGCGAGGTGCCCATCCAGACACCGTCCTTCGCCGACGGCCTGCGCGCCGCCCTGCGCGAGGACTCCGACATCGTGCTCGTCGGCGAAATGCGCGACCTTGAAACCATCTCGCTGGCCCTCACCGCTGCGGAAACCGGCCTTTTGGTCTTTGGCACGCTGCACACCAACAACGCGCGCAAGACCGTGGACCGCATCATCGACGTCTTCCCGTCCGACCAGCAATCGCAAGTGCGCACCATGCTCGCCGCCTCGCTGCGAGGCGTCGTCGCCCAGCTGCTCTGCAAGCGCGTGGACAAACCCGGCCGCACCGCCGTACACGAAATCATGTTCGCCACTCCCGCCGTCGCCGCCATCATCCGCGAGGGCGCCACCCAGAAGCTCTACGACGTCATCACCGGCGGCAAGAACGAGGGCATGCAGTTCATGGACGAATCGATCTGGTCCAAACTCCGCGAGGGCATGATCGCACCGGAGGAGGCCTATATGAAAGCCATCGACAAAACCCGCTTCAAGCGTTTCCTGCCCCAGCACCTCGCCGCCCTCGGCGAAGCCTCCGGCGAAAGCCCGATGACGCACTGAGACGGCGGATCGTCCATCCAAACGGGAGACACATGGATCATCGCCACTTGCCATGAACCTCAAGCCACCCGCACTCCGGCTGAATCTTCGCTTGAGTCCTCCCTGTCTGCTGCCGGCCGCGGTTTTCCTGGCCGCGTCGCTGACGCCCTCGCTGCTGCCGCGGCCGATGCTGTTGCAAGCCGTCTTGTCCGGCCTGTCGTTCGCGCTCGGCTACGGACTGGGTGCGGGCTGGATCGCGCTATGGCGATACCTCGGACTACCCGCTTTCGCCGGGCGGATGGCGCGGGCATCGTGGATCATCGCGGCGGTGATTTGTGTGTCGATGGTGATGTTCAGCCTGTGGCACACGGTCCACTGGCAGAATTCGCTGCGTGAGATCATGGGCATGGAAGAAATCCCCGGACTCCAGCCCCTGTTGCTGGTGCCTGTGGCGGCTGCCACCTTTTTCCTGTTGCTCGCGCTGGCCCGTGTTTTCCGCTGGCTCTCGGTGCGGGCGTCGCGCGGCCTGGCGCGCCATGTGCCGCGGAGGGTTTCCATCGTCATGGCGGTGGCAATCACGGTCATGTTGTTCTGGTTTGCCATCAATGGTTTGCTGGTTGGTTTCCTGCTGAGGGTCGCGGACCGCTCGTTTCAGGAACTCGACGCCCGGATCGATGACGATCTCCCGCGTCCGACACTTGCCAGCCAGACGGGAAGCCCCGAGTCGCTGATCGATTGGCGTGATCTTGGACACCAGGGACGGAGTTTTGTTTCCGGATGCCCCACCGCCGCGCAATTGGAGGAGTTTTTCGGCACTCCGGTCGCGGCACCCGTGCGGGT
>JALOUA010000194.1 GCA_025457625.1 Akkermansiaceae bacterium | reverse complement strand
ACCAGCACCGAGCGGATTCCCTCGCCCTCCAGATGCCATGCCACATAGCGCCACAAATCCTCCTCGGTGCATCGGCTCCAATCCGGTGGCTGCATGGTGGTGATGAATTGAATTGCTTTTACGGTCAAATGACCTATATTGCCGGTCATGAGCTCGTCCGTTTCGACCGCACTTCAGGATCTCTTCGGTGGCAGGGCCGCGGAGGCGGTGCTCTTGTCCCTTTTCCATTACGGCGAGTCCCATGGCCGGGCGATCGCCAGGGATTTTGGGGTTTCCCTCGATGGGGTCCAGCGCCAACTCGACCGCTTTGAAAAGTCCGGAACCCTCGTTTGCAAACAGCAGGGCCGCACCCACGTCTATTCCTGGAACCCGAAATCCAGACTGGCCTCACGCCTCCGCGACTTGACCGGAGTGATCTACGACGGCCTCTCCGACGAGGCGAAACAGGCCATCTTCCCCGAACGAAGGCAGCCCAGAGCCAAGGACAAGCCGGTCATCCGCTGAGCCCAGTCACGGAAAGCGGCAGGGCGTGGCGGCCCCGAGTCAATTCGGAGATCGGGGATCCACGATGGCGACTTCGGCAGGACCGGCATTCGTCCATCGGAACACGATCCGCCACCGGTCGTTCACGCGGATGGAGTGAAATCCCGCAAGATTGCCTTTGAGCGCCTCCAAGCGGTTGCCGGGCGGCACCTTGAGGTCATGCAGGGTGCCGGCCTGGTTCATTTGGATGAGTTTCCGCAAGGCCACGCGGGCGATGGAGGCGAAACGACGGTTGCTCTCAGTCCGGAAAAGGTCCTCGGTATCGCGGTCTGAGAAAGATTGGTTCTCCACTTCGTTCCGGTTCCGCTTCACTCCGATTGTCGCTGGTTGCCTTGAGGCAGGCTCGTGATTGGGAAGAGCTTTGCGCGGCACGTTGGCATCGACGCTCATAGAGCGACGCTACAGGCGTTTCCCGGAGCGGGTGGTTGGCGAACGGCGCGGATGTCCTCGGCGGCGAGCAGCCCCATGTAGCGGGCCTGGGTTTTCTCGATGAGTTGGGTCGAGGCGGGCGTGACCCTCTCGCTGCCGAAATCATCGGTATACAAATCGATCCGGATCGTATGCACCTTGATCGCTTCCCGATGTTCGGTGGCGGGGATGTAGATGTCGAAGGGGACTTTCCTGGTTTTCATTCTGGTTCCTGAGAATGCGGATGACCGACTCGCACCAGTCCTGAGGCAGAGGTTCGACGGGATTCACGGGAGACAGGAGCAGGGAGAGATCGATTGGAGGGATCATGAGACATCCGCAGGAAATGGAGTTGTGCCGCACAGATCGCGGCCGTGCTGGCGATGAACGTCATCGGGCTGATCGTCGTGCCCGACCTGTTGCCGTTCGGAAGATTCAACTCGCTCGTCGCACTCGCCCACATCATGGTCGTCGCGTGGGCGGGATTCCGACCCGGGAAACGATGAACCTCTGCCTGCCGAGAGCCAATCCCTTTGCGGTCAACGCATGGTTCGACTATTCCTGCACGCTGACCTTCGCGGTTCCCAGGAAGGATATCGCGTCACGCCTGCCATCCTGCCTTGTGCCTGACGCGTTTGAGGATCGATGGGCCTTCGTCGCCGTGGCGGTGGTGCGGACGCGCTGCCTCAGGCCTGCGGGGTTTCCCGCCTTTCTCGGTCATGACTTCGTGCTCGTCGGCTATCGTTATTTCGTGCGCTACAGGTCGGCATCCGGCCGCAATCTCCGCGGATTGTACATCCTGCGTTCGGAGACGGACAAGAAGCGCATGGAGCGGTTGGGCAATCTTTTCACCCGCTACCGTTATGTGGAAACCGGCGTGCGGGTGACGGAGCAGCACGAACGTCTGCAAATCGCCGCGCCGCGCACCGGTCTTGAGATCGAGGTGGACCTGACAGAAGGAGGGGATCTTCCCGAGGGCTCGCCTTTCAAGCGCTGGGAGGAAGCGCGCAAGTTCAGCGGCCCGCTGCCCTTCACCTTCACCTGCGAGGCGGAGAAGAAGCGCGTGCTCATCGTCGAGGGCGTGCGTTCCGACTGGAATCCGCAGCCGGTGCGCGTGCTGCGCCACAACATCCCATATCTCGCCGAACTCGGCCACGCCGACGCCGTTCTCGCCAACGCGTTCGTCGTGAGGAACATCCCCTATCACTGGAAGAAAGGAAGCTCCGAACCATGGCCCAACCCGTGAAACGCCGGCCTTTGCAGGGCGTGTGGACCATCATCCGCTTCAACTGGCACCTTCACGCCATCGCGCTGGCCGCCATCGCCATCCTGCTCGCGGGCGCGGTTTTTCTAACAGGAATGGCGGCTTTGCTCTGCGCCTTGTCCGCCGTGGCCGCGGCGTTATCCGTCCTGCTGTCCCTGCTCGCCACCTGGCACGCCTACGACGCGAGCGGGCTCTATCAAGTGTCATGGCTCGCACCGGAACTCGGGCACGCACGCCACGCCGCGAACGTCCATGCCGGGTTTGATGAAACCAGCGTTCCGCTCAAGTCGGCATTTCCACGGACCCAGTGGCATGTCTTGGATTTTTACGATCCCGCGAAACACACCGAGATTTCGATCCGCCGCGCCCGCAGGGCGCAGCCGCCGTCACCGGAAACCATGGCGATCCACACGGATCAGATCCCGCTGGCCGATTCCTCGCTGGACCGCGTTCTGCTGATCCTCGCCGCGCACGAGATCCGCGATCACGACGAACGCGTGATTTTTTTCCGCGAACTCAGACGCGTGCTCGCACCCGGCGGCCGGGTGATCGTCACCGAGCACCTGCGCGATCTTGCCAACATCGCGGCCTATTCGGTCGGCGCATGGCATTTCCATCCGCGCGCCGCGTGGCTCGCCACGTTTCATGCCGCGGGTTTCCGCCTCGCCCGCGAATTCCACAACAACCTGCTGATCTCCACCTTTGTCCTCGAACCCGATGAAAGCACTCCTTGAAATCACCGGCGGCCTGTTGATGGCACTGGCCCTGATGCACGCCGTTTTTCCACGCTACTTCCGCTGGAAAGAGGAAACCGCCGGGCTCAGCCTGCTCACGCGCCAGATCCTCCATGTTCACACGTTTTTCATCGCGCTGACGGTTTTCCTGATGGGTCTGCTGTGCCTGACCGGCGCGGAGGACCTGATTCACACGCCGCTCGGCCGCAGGATCAGTCTCGGACTCGCTGTTTTCTGGGGCATCCGGCTGGGTATCCAGTTCTTCGGGTATTCCTCCAAACTCTGGCGCGGCAAGACATTCGAAACCTTCGCCCATGTCGCGTTCACCCTGTTCTGGGCCTGGCTGACCGGGCTTTTCCTGCTCGTTGCCCTGAAAGCGGAGTGAAGAGCCCGGCCCGTGAGCACGGCGATGGAAACGCCCCACGAGGTGAAGCTGGACGCGGTAATCATCGGCCGGATCGCCACCCTTCCGCAGCGCAGCGGGTTGACGGGCCGTGCTTCATGGAAATGATGGATGAAACATGATCGATCCGCTCGACCGCAAGCTGCTGCGCGACCTTGCCCGCATGAAGGGCCAGGTATTGGCGGTGAGCCTGGTGATGGCCTGCGGACTGGCGATGATGATCATGACGCGCAGCCTGATCCTGACGCTCGAATCGACACGCGCCGCCTACTATCAGCAATATGCCTTCGCGGATGTGTTCTCGTCGCTCAAGCGCGCGCCGCTCGCGGTGGCGGATCGTTTGAAAACATTGCCGGGCGTGGCCGTCGTCGAGCCGCGGGTGGTGGTGAACGTGACGCTCGACTTGCCGGGATTCACGGAGCCGGCGAGCGGACACATCGTTTCATTGCCGGAAGATGGCACGATGCCGCAGTTGAACCGGGTGTTCCTGCGCAGCGGCCGTTTTCCACGCGCGGACGAAAGACGCGAGGTGGTGCTGGGCGAGGCGTTTGCGATCGCTAACAGCCTGCGCCCGGGCGACTCGCTCGTGGCGGTGATCAACGGCCGGCGCGAGACGCTGCGCATCTGCGGAATCGGGCTGTCGCCGGAGTTTGTCTTCGAGGCACGCGCCGGTGAGCCGCTGCCGGACCACGAGCGTTTCAGCGTGATGTGGATGAACTATCGCGCGCTGGCCGTGGCCTACAACATGGACGGCGCTTTCAACGACCTGTGCATCGATCTCGCACCCGGCGCGTCTGCGGGGAACGTCATCGCGGAGGTGGACCGCGTGCTCGCGACCTACGGCGGCAGCGGTGCCTACACCCGCGAGGATCACCCCAGCGCGATGCGGCTGGATGACGAGTTACGCGTGCTTTACTCGCTCTCGGTCGCCTATCCGCTGGTGTTCATGAGCGTGGCGGCCTTCATGGTGAATGCCGTGCTCTCGCGTGTCGTGCGCCTGCAGCGCGAGCAGATCGCGCAGCTCAAGGCGCTCGGTTATTCGTCGCGTCAGGTCGGCATCCATTATCTCAAGTTCGTGCTGGTGATCGCCACCTTCGGCACGGCCATCGGCGGCGTTGCGGGACGTCTGTTAGGCGCGCAACTGGTGGACCTTTACACGATCTTCTTCCTCTTTCCCTCATTGGATTTCGTCATGGACTACGGCGCGCTGGGACTGGCGCTGGTGGTGAGCCTCGGTTCATCGGTGCTCGGCGTGCTGACGGTCGTGCGCCAGGCGGTGAAACTGCCGCCGGCCGAGGCGATGCGGCCCGAGCCGCCAGCGGATTTCAAGCCCTCGTTGTTCGAGCGTATCGGGCTGACCAACCTGTTCAGCCCGTCGTTCCGCATGGCCTTGCGCAACATCGAGCGCAGGCCATGGCAGGCGGTTTTCACGTGCAGTGGACTGGCGCTGGCCACCGGCCTGATGGTGTTGCCCGGCGCGATGAGCGACAGCATCAACCACCTGCTCACCTTCCAGTGGAACAGCGCCCAGCGTCATGATGTCGCGGTTTTTCTATCAGAACCGACCTCGGGCAAGGGCTGGCACGACCTCGGGCACTTGCCGGGCGTGATCACCGCCGAGCCGGTTCGCAGCGTGCCCGCACGCCTCAAATACGGCCACCGCCAGCGCAAGCTCTCGGTCACCGGCATCCCGAAAAACACCAGCCTCAAGCGCCTGCTGGATGCAAACGTCCAGCCGATCCTGATGCCGGAGGAAGGCCTGCTCATGTCGGAAAAACTCGCGGAAATCCTCGGCGCGCGCATCGGCGACGCGGTGCGCGTGGAAGTGCTCGACGGCCGCCGGGCGGTGGTGGACGTGCCGATCCGCGGTCTGGTGACCGATTACGCCGGGGTTTCCGCCTACATGGACATCGACGCGCTGCGGCGCGTGCTCAAGGAAGGCGATACGGTCAACGGCGCCTATCTCGCATTGGACCACAAGCACTGGGACCGCTTCATGCGGGAGGTGAAGGACACGCCGCGCGCCGCCTTTGTGATGGTGAAACGCGACCAGCTCGCCGCCTTTCGCGAGACCACCGGGCGCAGCATCGGCATCATCCGCAAACTCTACTTCGCGCTCGCCACCATCGTCGCCTTCGGCGTGGTTTACAACAGCGCGCGCATCGCTCTCTCCGAGCGCAGCCGCGAGCTGGCCACCCTGCGCGTCGTCGGCTTCAGCCTGCCGGAAGTGCGCGGCGTGCTGGTGGGCGAACTCGCGGTGCTGGTTCTGCTCGCCCTGCCCGCAGGACTGGTTTTCGGTCGCAGCCTGGCGTTGTTCATCATGTCCTCGTTCAGCACCGAGACCGTGCGCATGCCCATCCTCATCAACCACTCGACCTATGCGATCGCCGTTGTGGTTGTGCTCACGGCCGCGGTTTCCTCGTTTGCCCTGGTCAGCCGCATGCTGGGGAAACTCGACATGGTCGGCGTGCTCAAGGCGCGCGATTAAAGGGGCGGCAGGGTGTGGGAATCGTGCCAACAACCATTTGAGGGTTGCTTTTTCCCACCAGGGCCCACTAAAAACCGCCAGCAGAAATAATTAATATTTCCAAAGCACTCGATGAAACTCCACCAATTTGTCAGTGGTTCGGCCGTTGTTCTCGGCGCGTGGCTCGCGATCACCTTTTTCCACGAAGTGCCCACACAGCGCTACCCCAAGCTCGACAAACACCGCCGGTCCGCCGAGACCAGCGGCAAGCCGGACGAGTCCGGCGCAAACGCCGCGGATGCCAGCGCCGAACTTTTTCAAGTTTCAGTCTCGCCCTGAGATGAAGTTTGGGTGAGTATCCCGGCCATGTCTGAAAAACCAATCATCTGTGATACCAGGCCACTGGCCTTGGAAGTCGAGGCCGGAACCCACTGGTGGTGTTCATGCGGGCGCTCCAGCCATCAACCGTTCTGCGACGGCTCACACAAAGGCACCGGCCTGCAGCCTGTGAAACTCGAAGTGGAGGAAAAGAAAACTGTTTGGTGGTGCCAGTGCAAACACAGTGCCAATCCCCCGCTCTGCGACGGCACGCACAAGGCGTTGCCAAAGGCGGACTGAGGGAATAACTGCCTGGAGTTGGTGCGGGCCGGCTTTTTAAACCCCCACCCGCAGGTCCCGCACGGTCCACAAGACTCCGGTGGCGGCCTGGCCGCTTCCCCGCATGCGCCGCGCACCGTCCTTGCGCTTCGCCCCAAAACGCTCCCGCGCCGACTCAAACGCCGCATTCACAAACTCCTTGCTGCCGATGATCGCCCCGTCCGTGAAATACCTCACCCGGCAGCGCAACA
>JALOUA010000015.1 GCA_025457625.1 Akkermansiaceae bacterium | reverse complement strand
TTGGAGAAACTCCAGCAAGTCCTGGGCCGCAAGGGCATCGCCCTTTCCATCGGCGCGCTCACCGCCGGCCTGACCACCGAGATGACCAAGGCCGCGCCGTTGCTTCTCGCACCGGTGCTGGGCACATCCATCGGCAAAACCACCACCAGCCTGTTCGCCGTGAAAAAAACCACCATTGCCGCCGTTTCCGCCACCGTTCTGCTCTGCGGCGTGCCACTCGCCTATCAGCAAACCCGCATTCAGAAACTCGAAGCCCGCATTGCCGACACCATGCCGCTTGCGGAACTCGCATCACGTTCGCGAACGGCGGGTTCCCGCGGGCACACGCAGGTTTCCTTCCTCCAGCGCCTCGCCCGCGATCTGAAGGCGCAGGAATCCGACGTCCCGCGATATGTCAGTGCGATCGATCATTTGGAAAGCCTGTCCAACGATGAATTGATTGCGCTGGCTCTGGAGGCGGCTGCCGGCTCGTTGTCCTTCGAGGATCAGGAAATCATCATCAGTCAGGTGTTCCGGCCGCTCGCGAAACGGGATCCGGAAATCGCGCTTGATGTTCTGTTGATGAAAATCCCCGAGCCATACCGCGGCAAGAGTCATTGCCTGTCGGATTTGATGAGTGGAATTCTGATGGTTTATTCCGAGACGAATCCTCATGCCGCGTTGGCATGGTTCGAGAAAAACCTCGCCGCGATCCGTACGATTCCCGCGCGCGAGGGATCGCCCAAAGGCTGGCGCGAGACCGAACTCCGCCGGTCTCTTTCTTATGGATTCATACTCTCCGATCCAAACCAAGCGATTGAAATCCTTCGCCCGCTTCACAGCGATGTGCTCAAAATGTTTTTCTATCAATTTGTGAACAGCCGCGAACCTAGGCTCCGCAAGGACGCGAGCGGCTACATCGAGGTAGCCCGCGGACTATTGCCCGAACAAGAGGCAGCCAAAGCCATGGGGCATTTGACCAATCTCCATTTGGCCAGTTGGGATAAGTCGCAACCGTTTGCACAGACTGAGGCACTTCTCAAACGCTACGACTTCACGGAATCGGAAGTGGATGGAATCCTCCACACGACGGGCACGCGCCGCATCGAACCGGCATCCAGGGAATCCATCGACAAGTTGAGATCGGAGATCATCACGTTCAAAACATGGCTGGAAACCCAAACTCCCGGATATGCGGATCGAAAGGTGGGCGAAACACTCGCGCTGATGACCGCCTCGTGGTCGCGGACCTGGGATATGGTTTCCAAAATCCTCACGGAGCCGGAGACATCAGGCCTCACCGACGAGGCCGTGGCGGGTTTCCTCGGTGCCTTGGAGCAAAAACCCAGCCTGGAAATCGATTTGGAAACCCTTGATCGGATCTCCGCCGCTGCCGCCGATTCCGAGGAAGTCCAGGCAATTGCGGATCGCATTCACAAACGCTACTCCCGATGAAGACCTCTCTTGCCTGCATTATTATCTGCATTGCCGCCCTGATCTTCGGCAAGCGTCAGCAGTCCCGCATCGTGGAACTGGAACAACGCATCGCCACCACGGAGGTTCCGTTTCGTTTAGAACGTCCGAGCCCGGATGACACCGGGGCCGACTACCGCAGCAAATACCGGCAGAGGGAAGCCACGTTGAGCGCAGAGGAGGTTTTCGAAACGGTTCTTACCTTGGTCAAGAAGCGAAGTGTGACCATCGGCCCCCAAGTGGTCATGGAAAACCGCGAGGCGTTCCAAGCCATGTTGAAGCTCGATCTCGCAGGCCAGAAGGAACTCATCAGGCTCATCGCGAC
Source organism: Akkermansiaceae bacterium (assembly GCA_025457625.1). GTDB lineage: Bacteria > Verrucomicrobiota > Verrucomicrobiia > Verrucomicrobiales > Akkermansiaceae > Luteolibacter. Next base: position 20,155 of record JALOUA010000015.1, on the reverse strand, counting down.
TTCGAACGATCCCAGATTGTTCGATGGCCGCGACACCCTCCAGAAGTGCGAGCAGATCAACGTCTGCCTCTGCGCCATGGCGGACCGCCATCCGGAAGTCGCGCTGGATTATCTTCGGAATTGCGGAGAGCGGATCGGCAAGTTCTATCAGAATTGGGATATTTCAGGACCGATGATCTCCTACACGATCCGCCGTCTCTGCGAGCAAGATCCCGCGGCAGGCCTCAACGAACTGGTGACGCAAGCGGGCAAGAGCGACTCGGAAAGTGGCTTTCATGCAACGGACATTCTGGCCAAAGTCGCGGAGAGCGAGTCTGAGTTGGCGCTCGAAACCATTCCCCGCCTGCCGGTCGGTTCACGTGTCGAACCACTTCGCCGCATTTTGGAGAAGACGGATTCCGACGAGGAATGCACTCGTCGATTTCAAAACCTCCGAAACGGTCTCCGTGCTGATCCGGCCGCGCTGGAAACCGCTTTCTCAACCTTGCTCGGCAATGTTTCGAAACGGAACCAGTCCTGGCGGAAAACCGCCGCGTGGATCGAAAGCCTGAATCTCAGCAACGAGGAAAAACTCCGCGCGGCCAAAGGTCTCCGAGGTCTTGGCGAGCGTGGTGTGGATGGCCACCCCGAGCCGACCCAATGGCTCGCCGATTACCTGCCACCCTCCAAGGAGAGGAGTTTCATTCTGTGGTTCAACGTCCGGCATGGCATGTGGGGGGCGATGGATCCACAGGCGGCGGAGGCGTTTCTCCGGAAGAACTCCATCGACGAGGAGGAAATGAAACGCCTGGAGAGTGAGGGTTTCCTCAGGCCTTACTGAGGATAACCCGGATCGGCATCTCCACCGACAAACTACACGCCCGCGGCCCGATGGGGCTTGGGGAACTCACCAGCTACCCATACCGGGTGAGTGGCACTGGGCAGGTGAGCGGGTGAGGCATCGAACTACGATTCCTCCCTGTTCCGTAGCAGGCGCTCGAAGATTTCATACACCACATCCCGGGTGTGGGCGAAATCAAGACGGACTTCGCGAGCTGACACCTGCCTGTAAATGATACGAATGCCTCCTACACGCAGACGGCAGAATCCTTCAAGTGGTCCTTGCAAGCCCTTGATGTCACCTTTCCCCTTGACCAGTCCACGAAGTGCCAGGCGGACCCGATGCTTGGTCTGTGGTGGCAGGGCAGTGAGCCAAGCCGCCACTTGCTCAGAGGCCGAAATCCGGATCATCGAGGTTGAGTTTCCGGTAGGTTCCCTTGCCCGACAGAGCCAATCCCAGAGCGGCCATCGCCACCGGATCGCCCAAAACATCCAGCGTCTCCATGAGTGCCTCGAAATCCTCAACCGGCATGGCGACCATGACCGGGGTGTTCCGATTCGCGATCACGAAGCGCTTGCCCGATCTGCACAGCTTCGGCAGACCGGCCTGAGCTTCCTTGATGTTGTAGGTATCCGGCATGGAGAACGTCTATACCACGGAGGGATGGAAAGCAAGGTGGATTCCGTCCTGAAAACCCGTGCTGGCGTCCCGCGCGGTCCTTTCCTAGCCTCGCCGCGTGATCGCCCGGCGAAAAATCCGCTATCCCGTAACGCAGGCGCTGCGCCAGTATCTGTATCACTACGATCGCCAGCGGGAGATTCCCAAGATTTACGACGAACTCTGCCGTTTCACCGGCGCGATTCCCTATGAGGATCCCCATGGCCGGGAAACCCTCTGGCTCACCGTCATGTATCCGCCGGAGGTGTCGGCGGAAATCCTGCCGCGCCTCACCGCCATCTACACCGAACTCAAGCTCGGGCGTGACGCCAAACAACACGAGCACCTGCTGGTGGACCGCATCGACTTCGGCGACTTCGGAAACTCGCGCCCGTTCCGCATCCGCATCACCAACCTCTTCAACGACAACTCGGACTACTTCTACGTCAAACACGCCGACGCGTCGCGCATCTACGGGCTGGAGCTCGAACACATCCTCTCGCCCAACCGCATCAACTACCTGGTCAACGGCAACACGCTCATCGAGGAGCACATCGCCGGCGTGCCGGGCGATGTGTTCCTGCGCGACTACCTCGGCCAGCCCGGCCTCAACAAGGTGCGCATCGCCAAGGAGTTCACCAAGTTCAACGAACGCACCTTCATCCGCCTGCTGGGCGACATGCGCAGTGTCAACTACGTGGTGGACATCACGCCGGATTTCGAGGAGGTCCAATACCGCGTCCGCGCCATCGACTTCGACCAGCAGTCGTATGAAGGCAAGGGAAGCATCTATCTCGCCTTCCGTTTCCGCTCGAACCGCGCGGTGACCAAGCTCGCCTTCGACGTGCTCAACCGCAAGAGCATCGACCAATACGTGGCCGAGGAACACGCCCAGATGTCGCGCCGCGCCAAGGTCGAGAGCAGCCGCCTGCGCGCGCTGCTGGGCATCATGCGCCGCGAGGAACTCGCGCCGCGCGAGCATGTCGTCACCCTTGCCAAGGAACTCGACCGCATGCACGGCAGCCACGACTATCAGGATTGCAAAACGATGGGCGAACTCACCACCATGCACATCTCCCGCATGCTCGACATCGAGCCCGGCGATTCCATTTTTGAAAACCCATTCTGACCCTTTCCCATGTCCGATACCCGAAAACGCCTCTTCCTGCTCGACGGCATGGCCCTGATCTACCGCGCCCACTTCGCGCTGATCCAGGCGCCGATCCGCAATTCCAAGGGCGTCAACACCTCCGCGCTCTACGGGTTCATCAACACGTTGCTCGCCATCCTCGAAAAGGAGAACCCCACGCACATCGGTGTCGCCTTCGACACCTCCGCGCCCACCCCGCGGCATGTGAAATTCCCCGCCTACAAGGCGCAGCGCGACGAGATGCCCGAGGAACTCGCCGCCGCCATTCCGCATGTGAAGGCGCTTTGCCGCGCGTTCCACATCCCGGTGCTGGAGATCGACGGTTTCGAGGCGGACGACATCATCGGCACGCTGGTGAAACGCGCCGAGCCGGAAGGTTTCGAATCCTTCATGGTGACCCCGGACAAGGACTTCGCCCAGCTCCTTTCCAAGCAGACCTTCATGTGGAAACCCGGCCGCAAGGGCAGCGACCATGAAATCATCACTCTGGAAAAACTCCCGGACATCTGGGGTGTCGCCGAGCCGGATCACATCATCGATCTGCTCGGCCTGATGGGTGACGCCTCCGACAACATCCCCGGCATCCCCGGCATCGGCCCGAAGACGGCGCAGAAACTCATCGCGGAGTTCGGCTCCATCGAAAACGTCATCGCCAACGCCGCCAAACTCAAAGGCAAACAGAAGGAGCTCGTCGAGACGCACTCGGACCAGGCGCTCCTTTCCAAGGATCTCGCCACCATCATCACCGACGCGCCCGTCGAGGTGACATGGGATGACCTGGTCCTCGAACCCCGCGACGACGAGGCGGTGAAAACCCTCTTCAACGAATTCGAATTCCGCTCGCTCACCAAACGGCTGTTTACCGAAAGGTCCGACCCGCCCGACCAGTCGGACGGGTCCGACGCCACCCCGACGCTCTTCGAAAGCTTCCTCACCATCCGCGACGTCGACCACACCTACCACCTCGCCGACACCCCGGAACTCCAACAACAACTCTTCGCCGGACTCTCCAGACAATCCTCCTTCTGTTTCGACATCGAAACCACCTCGCTCGACCGCTTCGGCGCGAAGCTGTTAGGCATCGCCTTTTCGTGGAAAGCCCATGAGGCATGGTATCTTCCGTATTCCGAATCCCAAATCCCCAATCTCCGATCCCTCTTCTCCAGCTCCGCGGAAAAGACCGGCCACAACCTGAAATACGACCTTTCGGTATTGTTGAACCACGGCATCGAAGCAAACGGGCCGTTTTTCGACACCATGCTGGCCGACGCGCTGGCCGCGCCCGAGCGCCGGCACTCGATGGATTACCTTGCGGAAATCCTGCTCAGCTACACGCCGGTCAAGCTGGCGCACATCGCCTCACCCGCCGCCGCACCGCCATCCGACGACCTGTTTGATTTCGCCGGGAAAAACCAATCCTCCAAGGATCTCGACGTCGCAGCCATCCCCTTGGAAAAGCTCGCCGAATACGCCGCCGAGGATGCGGACGTGACATGGCAGCTCGCGGCGAAACTCCGCCCGTTGCTCGCGGAGGCAGGGCAGGAGAAAATCCTCCATCAGATCGAATGCCCGCTGCTGCCCGTGCTCGTCCGCATGGAAATGGAGGGCATCGCCATCGACCCGCACGCGCTCAAGGACATCGGCGTGGAACTCCAGCAGCAGATCGACGGACTGGCGCAATCCATCCAGGGCCACGCCGGACGGGCATTCAACATCGCCTCGCCCAAACAACTCGGCGAAATCCTCTTCGACGAACTCGGCCTCGCCGACAAGGCGAAGAAAACCAAGACCGGGCAATACAAGACCGACGAACAGACACTCGCCACGCTCGAAGGCAAACATCCCATCATCAGCGACATCCTGTCATGGCGCGAGGCCACCAAACTCAAGTCCACCTATCTCGACGCGCTGCCCACCCACATCGTCCCGCAAACCGGCCGCATCCACACCCATTTCCACCAGCTCGTCGCCGCCACCGGCCGGCTCGCCTCGTCCGATCCCAACCTGCAGAACATTCCCGTCCGGTCGGAAGCCGGGCGCAAGATCCGCAAGGCTTTCGTGCCGCGCGCCGGCTCCACGTTGCTCTCCTGCGATTATTCGCAGATCGAGCTGCGCGTGATGGCCGCGCTGGCCAACGACGCCACCATGATCGAGGCCTTCCGCAACCACACCGACATCCACACCATCACCGCGTCGAAGGTCTTTGTCGTGGAGCCGGAAAACGTCACTTCCGACATGCGCCGCACGGCCAAAATGGTCAACTTCGGCATCATCTATGGCATCTCCGCGTTCGGTCTCAGCCAGCGGCTCGCGATTCCGCGCACCGAGGCCGCAGCCATCATCGAGGCCTATTTCCGCGAGTATCCGGCGATCAAGGACTTCATGGAACTCACCGTCGCCGAGGCCCGCGAAAACGGCTACGTCGAGACCCTGTCGGGCCGCCGCCGCTATTTTCCCGACCTCAACTCCGCCAACCAGAACCTCCGCGGCAACGCCGAGCGCGCCGCCATCAACACGCCCATCCAGGGCACCGCGGCGGACATGATCAAACTCGCCATGATCCGCATCGACGGACTGCTGCGCGAAAAGCCCCATCAAACGAAGATGCTGCTCCAGGTCCACGACGAACTCGTCTTCGACCTCGCCCGCGAGGAGGAGGACGAACTGGTTCCGCAAATCCTCGAGATCATGCGCAACGCCCTGCCGCTGCCGCATGGTGTGCCCGTCGAAGTCGAACACGGCACCGGTCCGAACTGGCTGGCGGCGCATTGAGCGGGTTCCGGAGCGGGAATCGATGTGCCGCCACAGTCCGGACACCGTGATCCGGCCCGCGTCCGCCGGGCATTTTTTCTAACAGGTTTATGTCAGGTTCACGGACCGCCACCACCGATGGAGCGGGTGAGGATGCGGAAAAACCCCTGGGGAGTGGGGGAGGTGTCCGTCACCCTCACGCGGGTTGTGCCGCCGGGCAGGGACTCCTCGCTGACGCTGGCGCTGCCGCCCCACGGACTGGACCCGGTCCTGGCAGCCACGGTGGCCCAGCTTCCGTCGGATAGATCCGGGGATTTCATCACGCGGAATGCCAGAGTGGGCGCGGGTGCGCTTATCTCGAAGGTGAAATCAACTCCCGTTTCGTGGCGGCACGCCTCTTGGGTGGCGGCAAGTTTTTCGCGCGCGCGCAGCGCTTCATAACGGGACAGCGCTTCGAGGAAATAGTAATCGCCGTAGATCAGCGAGCGGCTCTCCTCATTCCACCTGACGGTGCCGGCCTTGAGGATGCCCGGATTGGAGAAGTCGTCGGCCGCACACAGGTAATCCGGGGCCGTGCCGGCGTCCGGCCCGTCATACGTGATGAGGCACACGAGAATGTCCTCCGCCGCCGCCAGAAAGCGCTCGCGATCCGCGGCGGACGCCATGTATCCGCTCAACTCGATCAATGCCGAAGCCGCGATGGCCGCCGCGGATGAATCGCGCGGCGTGAATGAGGATGTGGCGGGCCGCCGGTCGCCGAGGCCGCTGCCGGTGGTGGGGTTGTAGTTGTCGTTGGCATCGTTCCAAGGCCCGATGGGTTCGCCGAGTGCCGCGTCAAAGTCGCATGGGGGAACGAAATCCCCCAGTCGGTGGTTGTTCGCATCCGCGGTGAAGTAATGCGGAAGGTGGTCGAGGAAATATCCCGCGGCCGCCCGGGCTGCGGCAAGAAGGTCCGAAGCATCCGTAGCCGGATCGCGGCGGGCGTGACGGTAAGCGGCGGTTAGGCCGTGGATGGCCCAGGCCTGCCCGCGTGACCAGGTGGTTTCATCGCCATATCCCTGCAAGGTGTTCTTGCGTTCGATACCGCCGACTGGTGGTCCGCTTTCGAAATGCCTGACCACATGATAGGTGCCGCCGTCCGCCCGCAGGTGCCTGGCGATCGAAGTGCGGGCATGCGCCAGGGCGTGATCAAACCACACGCGTTGTTGCGGCAGCCTGCCGTTGAGTTCATAGGCCAGAAACATCACCTCGAGATTCATCAGGTTGTCCACACAAACGGGGTAAGGCGACTGGAACGGCGGATTCCATGACCGGGTGAGTCCGGCGGGTATCGGAATGTTGTCGGCGTTGGGTTGATTGAAACGCGAGTCCAGCTTCGCCGCCGCAGTCGTGACCGCCGATTTCGCAAACGCGCGATAAGTGCCATCAGGGTCGCTCAGATCGTCATGGTAAAGCCATCCCTTGCCGAGTGAGGCGAGGGTGATGAATCCGATGTCATGATCGAGGTTTGCCGATGTGGCGAGGGCGTTGGACCAATTCGTGGCGTGTTGCCGCCAGAGATCGTCGCCGGTGTGCTGGGCAAGAGTCCAGAGTATGCCCGGCCAGAAACCATTGCGCCAATCCCGCGTGTTGGAGACCACCGCCCAGCGGCCGGTGGCGGGATCACCTGTCACCGGATAAACCGAATGCATCTGCGGCGTGCCATAGGTGGCGTTCATCCACTCCACGGTCGCCGCGGACCGTTGTTGAGCCAACGACCAGGCCGCCGCCAGCGGACCTGAAATATCACGTGCCTCCGCAGCCGTGGATGTTAGAAATACGCCGCCCGCCAGCGGAAAGAGTCTGGTGAGGCCGCGGTTTGGCTTTCGAAGATTCATGGCGGAACGGGACATGCCCGGAATTTCCCCTGTGGTGTCCGTCATGCCGCGCCCCGTGCCGCCGTTCCGGGCGGGCAATGATTTGAGAGCGGCGGCGGGTTTCCCGGTGATGGCGACTGGAAAAATCTCGGGCAGTCCATGGTGGCAGTGGTTGATTGGCGGGGGCGGGAGCGGATGGTTCAAACCCGGTTTTTCCTGACGAACCGATGGATCACCAGCAGCAGGATGGAACCGGCGGTGGCGATGAAGATGCCGCCGAGGTCGAACGATTCGACTCTTCCCAACCCGATGAATGAACCGAGGAATCCGCCGAGCATGGCCCCGAAGATACCGATGAGGATGGTGACGATGATGCCGCCGGGGTCTTTGCCGGGCATGATGAATTTCGCAAGCGCTCCGGCGACGAGACCGAGAAGGATCCAGGATATGATGCCCATGATTCGATGTGTTGAAGTTGAAATGCCGCTTGATGTCCAATTGCAAACAACATACTCCAAGCACGTGAATCACAGGATGGAAAGGCGGAAAATCATGTTTTCCGCGCAAGCCGCTCCGGGGTGGCGCTGATCGGCCGGTGCGTAGGCGTTTCGATTGATGCGGGGATTTCCGCCGCTCATTCAGGGAAGACCGTTTTCCAATCATCCTTCATGCTGACGATGCTCCAGCCGCGTTTGGGTCCTTCGTCGAGGCCTTTGGCGAGCTTGCCGATGTGGGAATCGCGGTCATAAGCCCATTCTCGTGTGGCATCATCATGGTGGATGATCATCGCGAATCGAGGTCCCGTTCCGGCGGTGGTCCATTCGAGCATTTGGAAATCGCCGTCGGAGTTGCCCGCGGCGAAGATCGGGCGGCGGCCGATGTGCTGATAGATGCCGACCGGCTTGCCGGCCTTGTCGTCGATGAAGTTCAACTCGGGCAAGCGGATGATCGCGGGCTTTCCATCCACGACTTCGTATTTGGTCTTGATGCTGGAGCCGACGACTTGTTCCGGCGGGACGCCATACACGCGTTCCGTCCACGGCCGCATGAATTCGATGCCGCCGCCGGAGACGATGAAAGTCTTGAAGCCGTTGTCGCGGAGATAGGCCAGCAGTTCGAGCATCGGCTGATAGACCATTTCGGTGAAGAGCTTGCCGGTCTTCGGGTGTTTGGCGGTGGCGATCCAGTCGCTGACGATTTTCTCAAATTCATCGCCGGTCATGCCCGCGTGGGTGGCCATGGCCATTTCCAGCAATGCTTTCTCGCCGCCGGCGAGTGCGGATTTGACGTCGCCCTTGAGCACGGAGGCGAAGGGTTCCTTTTCCTTCCACTCGGGATGTTGCGGCGCGAGCGCCCTGATGCGGTCGAAGATGAAGAAGGCCTGGAAATACATCGGCTGCTCGGCCCAGAGACAGCCGTCGTTGTCGAAGACGGCGATGCGCTCGGGAACCGGGACGAAATCCGCAGAACCTTCCTTTGTCACTTTTTCGACGAAGGAGGTGATGGCCTGTTTGGGCGCGGCGTCATTCCACGAGGGCAATGGATCGGCGGAGAAGGCGTTGGCCGCCAGCAGGGCGGATGCGATGAGTGTGGTGAGTGTGTGTTTCATGGTTCGATCAGTTCATGGTGGCGCGAAGTTCGATCAGCGCCTGATCGAACGCGTCGATCCGCACGAATCCGAGGCGGGGGTATTCGATGTCGAGGATCAGATAGATGGATAGCGCCATGATCGCGGCAAAGCCGAGGACATGCAGCGGGCTCTGGCGCTCGCATTTCGCCATGCCGAAGCCGGCAAACAGCCCGCTGACCAACACGAGCGCGCCAAGCATGGCGAATACGGCGACCGGCGGATGCTGGCGTGACGCGAGAATGCGGCTGTTGCCGAGATCGAACATCTCATTGGCCGGTGGCAGAACGGTTTGGGCGAGCGGCAGGCTGCGGTCGCGTTTCGTCGCGTCCACCAGATGGTCCCAGATCTCCTGTTGGATCGCGTTGAGCCTGGCCAGACCGGCGATGGAGGCTTTTGTATCAGAGACATCCCGGGTGGTTTCGAGCACGGTGTCCAGATAACGGCGGAAGCCATCACGGGCTTTGTCGCGATCGTTTCCGGTTAGAAGGTCGAGCCGCAGCCATGCGGTGCCGATGGCGTTGGTGTGTTGGGTGATCAATTCGCGCCGGTCATGGAAGCGGTTGGCGGCTCCGGTGAAGGTGAAGGCGATGAGCAGGCCCATCAGACCGAAGACGGAGCCGTCGATGGCACCGAGTCCCGCCTGCGCGTCTTCGCCGGCCGTGAGCGATCGCCGCCGTCCGATCATCCAGCCCAAGCGCAGGCAGACCAGCAGGCCCGCGAAAAGGGTCGCGGCGAAAACAGCGGAAATCAGAATTTTGTCCATGACAGCGGATGATGCAAGACGGGGGTGACCTGTCAAGCAGGCCACCCCGCGCATGCCGGTTGGGTCACCTCACCGGAGGAGACATGGATTTGATCTGCTTTTCGAGCGAATCAAGGCTCCAGTCGCCCGGTGTCTGGCTGGGAGGAAAGTCCTTCAGCGTCATGAGGAACCTGCTGGCCACCGCCTGCAAGGGCACGAGCACGAAGGCGCGGTCGATCATCCAGTCGTGGTAGGTGTTCGAATTGTGTTGGGACTTCTCGAACGGATCGCGGCGCAGGTTGAAGAGCAGCGGCAGGCGCAGGTGGATGAAGGGTTCGCGCCACACCTGCAACTGCTCGGCGCGGTTTTCCAGATAGGTCGCCTTCCAGTCGCCGACGCGGATGGCGACGACTTCCGCGGCGTCGTTCAGATAGATGAACTCGTTGCGCGGGGATTCCCCAACCTTGCCGCTGAGGTAATCGAGCATGTTGTAGCCATCGATGTGGTTCTTGTAGGTGCGGCCGTTGAGTTCCACTCCGCCTTTGAGGAGTTTTTCCTTGATGTCAGGCGCGCCGGCGGCGGCGGCGAAGGTGGGCAGCCAGTCTTCGTGGGAAACGATGCCGTTGAGGGTGGTGCCGGCGGGGAATTGGCCGGGCCATTTGATGAAGCAGGGCACGCGGAATGCGCCTTCCCAGTTCGAGTTCTTCTCACCGCGGAATGGCGTGGTGCCGGCGTCGGGCCAGGTGTTGTAGTGCGGGCCGTTGTCGGTGGAGTATTGCACGATGGTGTTGTCGGCGATGCCGAGGTCGTCGATGAGTTTCAACAGCTCGCCGACGTGCATGTCGTGTTCGACCATGCCGTCGTGGTATTCGTCGCCGCTCTTGCCGCTGATCCCGATGTGCTCTTCCTTGACATGGGTGCGGAAGTGCATGCGGGTGCCGTTCCACCAGCAGAAGAAGGGTTTGCCCTCCTTGTTCATGCGGGTGATGAAGTCCTTGGCGGCGGCCACGGATTCGTCATCGATGGTTTCCATGCGCTTCTTGGTCAGCGGGCCGAGGTTTTCGATTTTCTGGCCGCCCTTGCCATCGGCCCAGGTGTGGAGCACGCCGCGCGGGCCGAAGGTTTCGAGGAAGGTTTTGCCGTTTTTCAAGACCATGTCGCGCGGATAGTCGCGGTTCTCCGGTTCCTCCTCGGCGTTGAGGTGATAGAGACTGCCGAGGAACTCGTCGAAGCCGTGCATGGTGGGCAGGTGTTCGTCGCGGTCGCCTTGGTGGTTTTTGCCGAACTGGCCGGTGGCGTAGCCCTGGCTCTTAAGGACTGTGGCCATGGTGACGTCGGTTTTCTGCCAGCCTTCCTTCGCACCGGGCATGCCGACCTTGGTCATGCCGGAGCGGACCGGCGAGGAGCCGCTGATGAACGCGGCGCGGCCTGCGGTGCAGGATTGCTGGGCGTAGTAGTCGGTGAAAGCGACGCCTTCCCTGGCGACGCGGTCGATGTTCGGCGTCTTGTAGCCCATCATGCCGCGGTTGTTGTGACTGATGTTCCAAGTGCCGATGTCGTCACCCCAGATGACCAGGATGTTGGGTTTCTTGTTCTGGGCGTTGGCGGTCGCCGCCAGGGCGAACGCGCCGCACAGGACGGTCTGTAGTATTCGTGTTGGTTTCATGGTGTTTTCTGTATTGGGGGTTGGGGAGTTCAGGCTTTGTCTTTGCCGCCGGAGATGAATGGATAGACGATGCCCGCGAGAGCCGCACCGGCGATGGGTGCCAGCCAGAACAGCCAGAGTTGGGAAATGAAGGCTCCGCCGGCGAAGAGGGCGGGGGCGGTGCTGCGGGCGGGGTTCACCGAGAGATTGGTGACCGGGATGCCGATGAGGTGGATCAGCGTGAGGCCGAGGCCGATGGCGACGGGGGCGAAGCCTTTGGGCGCGCGCTTGTCGGTGGCGCCGAGGATGATGAGCAGGAAGAAGAAGGTGAGCACGATTTCCGCGACGAGCGCGGCGACCATCGAGTATTTTCCGGGGGAAAGGTCGCCGAAGCCGTTGGAGGCAAATCCCGCTGACGCATCAAAACCGGCTTTGCCGCTGGCGATCAGATAGAGAACTCCCGCGCCGGCGATGCCGCCGAGCACTTGGGCGATGATGTAGGGGATGGCTTCCGCCGCCGGATGGCGGCCGCCGACCACGAGGCCGACGGTGACGGCGGGATTGAGGTGGCAGCCCGAGATGTGGCCGATGGCGTAGGCCATGGTCATCACGGTGAGGCCGAAGGCGAGCGAGACGCCGACAAAGCCGATGCCGAGTTGCACCGGGTTGTCGCCGGTGGTGAGGAACATCGCCGCGAGGACCGCGCTGCCGCAGCCGCCGAAGACGAGCCAGAAGGTGCCGAAGAACTCGGCGAGTGTTTTGTGTTTCAGTGTCATGTTGTTTTGGATGATGGGGATTCGTCCCGGATCTGTCCGCGCACGGCTGCGATCAGATCGGCGGCCGCGAACGGCTTGGTGAGATAGGCTGCGGCACCCGCCTTGCGCGCTTTCTCGCGACTCAGCGGCTGGTCCTGGCCGGTGATGAACACCACGGGCAGCCGGATGCCGCGTTTCGTCAACGATTCGTGGAGTTCGAAACCGGAGAGACCGGGAAGATGGACGTCGAGAATCAGAAACGATGTTTCCTCCGGCGCATCCGATGCCAGAAACTCCTCGGCGGATGAGAAGCAGCGGTTCGGCAGTTGCGACGCAACACATAGCCGCCCGACGGCCCGCCTCATGGCGGGATCGTCATCGACGATGGCGATTTGGCAACGGTGCGCGACCATGGGGCGGATCATGGCGGCCCGGCCTGCACCGCGGAATTGTCACTTGGGGCGGAATGATTGCCCTTTGGTGAGGTGTTCAGATGATTTTCGCCGCCATGTTGACCAACTCCGGCAAGGAGGAAGCCCCCATCTTATGCATCACCTGTGCACGGTGTGCTTTGACCGTACGCTCCGAGCAGCCGAGTTCGGCCGCGATCATTTTATTCGGATCGCCCGCGATCACGAGGTGGAAAACCCTTCTTTGCGCAGGCGTGAGCCGGGCTTCCCTGAGCAACAGTTCGCGCCGGAGCGAGTCGGCCCGCGACAGGGCAGCGTCAGCTTCCAGCGCGGCTTTCACGGTTTTCAGCAGATCTTCGCTACGGACCGGTTTTGTCAGAAAATCAAGCGCTCCGCTCTTGACCGCCCGCACGCTCATCGGGATGTCGCCATGGCCAGTTAGAAAGATCACCGGCAGCGTCTCGCCCTGGCGGAGGAGGGCCTGGTGCAGTTCCAGACCGGTCGGCCCGCCGGGCATGCGGACATCGAGCAGCAGGCATCCACGCATCGGCCCCTTGCGCGCCATCAGGAACTCCGCGGCGGAGGCATACACGCGCACCTCGTGGCCGGCCGCGCGCAACAGGCGTGAAAGCGCGGTGCGCAGCGACTCGTCGTCATCCACCAAATGGACGGCGGGCACTTCATCGGCCGGTGGTCTGAGCGGGGCAGTCATGGGATTGGGGGAAGGATCAGATGAAAACAAGCGCCTCCTTCCGGAGCATTCCGCGCGAGAAGTTTTCCGTTGTGAGCTTCCGCAATCGAGCGCGAGAGTGCAAGCCCGAGGCCCATTCCTTCGCTTTTGGTGGAGAAGAAATTCTCGAAAATCCGTTCCATCAGATCCGGCGGAATGCCGGGTCCGGAGTCGCTCACCGAGATGTCCACCATGCCGTCATCCGCCAGTGCCACAGCCATGCGGATGTGCCGGTTGTCCGGCCCGACATCCTGCAGGCTGTCCATTGCATTGAGGAGCAGGTTCAGCAGGACCTGCTCGATCCGCACTTTTTCGGCGCAAACCTGCGGCAGGTTTTCCGCTATGTCGCAATGGAGTGAAATCGACCGCCTCCTGCAATCGTGGCGCACCATGGCCACCACTCCCTGCGCCAGTTCGCCCGGATGGAGCGGCACCATGTGTGTTTCCCCGTCGGCGATCATGGAGCGCACCTGGCGGATCACCTCGCTGGCCCGCATGTCATCGCGCCGGATGTCGGACAGAATTTCCCGGATTTCATCGAGCGGTGGAGCGGGCAGATCGATCAGCATCGATGCCGCGTCGGCGTTGCTCAGGATCGCGCCCAGCGGTTGGTTGACCTCATGGGCGATGGATGCGGTGAGTTCGCCCAGCATGCCGAGGCGCGAGGCTCGCTGGAGTTTCTCACGGGCTTCCTCCGCCTCCTGGGTGTCGGTGATATCCTTGGCCATGGAGATGAAACATGCCTCGCCGTGAAGATTCACCAGTTCGGTGGACACGCTGAGCAGGCGGCGCTTGCCATTCGGCATGCGCAGGCGTTGCTCGAAATCCCGCAACGCCTTGCCGGATGCGAGGTATTCGAGATAGCGTTGGTCGCCGGAGCCTTCAAACCCGAAGCCCAGTTCCAAATGAGTGCGGCCCAGCGCCTCGCCGCGCGCGACGCCGGTGGTGCGCTCCCATGCCGGATTGGCATCGACGATCCGGCCGTCGGACTGGCGGATGATGCTGATGGAAACCGGGCTTGCGGTGAAAACCCTGGAAAACCGCGATTCCGAGAGATGTCTCTCGTTCTCCGCCCGGCGCTGGCGGGCGCGCGCGGCCAACAGGCCGATGATCAGGGCGGATTGCAGCAGCAGTGCGGCGGCACCTGTCACGACCGCCGGCCGGTGCGCCTCCCACAGCGAGGGTTTGCGGAAGCGGATCTCGGCGGAGGGCGGCAGGCTGCGCCTGTTCCATCCGTGGCGCCGCATGGCCCGTTCGTCGACGATCCACCGCGGTTTCCCCGCGGGCAGGATGCCGATGGATTCCGCGGCCGCGCCCTCCAGCACCCTGCGGGCGATGGTGCCGATGGCACGTCCTTCCTCCTCGAACGGAATCATGGCGCCGCCCATCACTCCGGTGCCGACATAGGTTTCGTAATAACACAGCACCGGGACGGGGGATTTTTCCGCCAGCCAGCCGGCCACGCTCTGCGGCAGCAGCGTGCGCCCATCCGGCGTTTGGAAATAGGAGAGATAGATCACCAGCGAATCCTCCGGTAGTTTCGAAACCCGATCTAACAAATCTTCCAGCGGCTCTCCAAGCGATGTTTCGATCTGGTAGCGCCCCTCGTAGGGCGCTGCTTGCGCCAGTGCCTGTTCATGCCGCACCCGGTCGAAGCCCGCCGCGCCGGAAACCAGCAGGATTCTGCGGACTTGCAGGCGCGTTTCCGGCAGTTGTTCCAGCAGCGGAGCGATCGACCAATCCATCGGCCGGCCCGCCAGACCGCGCCGATCGGTGAGGGATTCGACCTGCCGCGTATCGATCCCGCCGAACACAATCGGCGTTCCGGGGAAAAACGAGTCGCGCCGCTGCATCAGGAAATCCAGCGCCTGCGTGCCGATGGCGATCCACGCGACCGGCGGAGTATCGCGGTGGCGGCCGCGCAGGAATTCCTCCATGGTGGCCGACTGCTCCGGGCTGGGGAAACGGACGGCATCGAGAAACTCGGCGAACAAGTCCACCGACGAGGTTTTACCACCGCTCTCGAAGGCGTTTCGAAGGCCTTTTTCCATTTCCTGATTGGCGGGCAGCAGCCGGTCGTTGGAAAACAGCACCAATACCCGCGGCGGCGGCCCGGCCTGGCAGAAGCCGGTCGGGACGAAGCCCGCAAGCAGCAGACGGAAAACGACGGCCAGCCATGGTTTCTGCGGCATTCCGTTCCCTTTATCCGGCATGCCCGAGGATGCGCCAGTCGCCTGGTGACAGGCAATCCGATTTCATGCGTGCGTGTCCGGCCACCAGCGCTTCCGTCTTGCCTGATGCCGGATCCTCGCGTTTCCTGCGCCCGCATGTCCTCACTTCCCACCGCTGACCTCCTGGCGCTCGATACGGACGGCCTGAAAAGCCGCCTGTCGAAACTCAGGAGGTATCTTTGACGTCCCGGCCCTCGAAAACGAAATCACCACTCTCGAGGAGGCCATGGGTGCGCCCGAGTTCTGGAATGACGCCGACAAGGCCAAGACCATTTCCTCCAAGGCCGCCGGACTGAAGAAGAAACTCGAAACCTTCCTCAAACTCGAAAGCCGCGTCTCCGACATCGAGGAGGGCGTCAGTCTCGCCAAGGAATTCGACGATGGCGATCTGGCGCGCGAGGCGATCGGCAACGCGAAGCAGTTGGAAACCGACATCCGCTCCTTCGAACTGCTCACGCTGCTCAACCAGCCGAGCGACATCTCGCCGTGTTTCCTGGTCATTTCCGCCGGGGCGGGCGGCACCGAGGCCTGCGACTGGGCGCAGATGCTGCACCGCATGTACACCCGCTGGGCGGAGAGCAAGGGCTACACCGTCGAAACGCTGGACTGGCAGGACGGCGACGAGGCCGGCCTGCGCACCGCCACGCTCAAGATCACCGGCGACCATGCCTATGGATTCCTCAAGAACGAGCGCGGCGTGCACCGGCTTGTTCGGATCTCGCCCTTCGATTCGAACGCGAAGCGCCACACGTCGTTCGCCTCGATCGATGCCACACCGGAGATTTCCAAGGACATCAACATCGAGATTCTCGACAAGGATGTGGAAATCACCACCACGCGTTCCGGCGGCAAGGGCGGCCAGAACGTCAACAAGGTGGAGACCGCCGTCATCCTGCGCCACCTTCCCAGCGGCATCCTGATCCGCTCCACCGCCGCGCGCACGCAGGGAGCCAACCGCGAACTCGCCTTCGAGATCCTCAAGGCCAAGCTCTACACCATCGAGGAGGACAAGCAGAAGGCCGAGGCCGACCGCGCCTACGGCGAAAAGGGCGATGTTTCGTGGGGCAACCAGATCCGCTCCTATGTCTTCCAGCCCTATCAGAAAGTGCTCGACCTGCGCACCGGCGAGGAAACCAACAACATCCAGGCCGTCATGGACGGCGATCTCGACGCCTTCATCGAGGCCAAGCTGCGCGGAAAAGTCCGCGTCAAGGGCGCGAAGGATGAGGACGAGTGAAACCGGGGGCGAGCCACCGATGGGGCATCAATCGATGACTGAGGCCGCGAGCGCACCGAGCATCGACAGCCAGAGCGGCACATCGGGCGCCCCGCCGGGATTGCTCCATGTCCAGTCCTGTGGCTTGTCGGGCGACTCGATGGATCCCGGCGTGCGGGCGCGCGCCACAGGCCGTTCTGCAAAGAGTTTTTTGGTTTTGTCCGCCTCGTTTTGTTGAAAAATGAGCTTGCCGCCGGCGCGCCACCATTCGGTGAGGCGGCGAAGTTCACCGCCCTCGATCCACAGTCCGTGGAGCCCGCAGCGATCGAGGATCACTCCGCTGTGTCCGGCGAAGTTGATATGACCCATTCGCTCCGCACAGGTCGGGCATTTTCGATAGACGACTTGATGATCGTGGCCGAAGTCGGCGGCGATCTGTTGGATCTGCACGTTGTCGAGCCAGACGAGCGGGTTGGTTGTCTCGTCGAGCAGGGCTTGGAGCTCGCCGGGATTGAAGAACATGCCGTGACACGCCTGGCAGCGCTCGACGCGCATCGGCGGAGTGGTGTCGAACTCGATCAACGATAGGGCGGACTCACACGACGGGCACGCGAGCGCCTCTGCGGAGCCCAGATCGCGGTAGTGGATTTGCCGCAGGTCGATGTCCTGGCGGACGCCGCAGTAGGGGCAGAATTTCATCGCGCCCTCCAGCGCGCCGCCGCAGTGCTGGCATTGCATGACGCGAGAAGGATTTTCAGCAGGAGGGCATGGCGCTTGCACAGCGCCGCCACGGCTCAGCGCGCCGCCACGCGGCCGAGGTCCGGGCGCTGGCGGATGATGTTGGCGAGCATCTTGCGGCAGTGATCGAACTTGGTGCGCTGGCTGAGGATTTCCGCGCTGCGGTTGAAGGATCCCCATTGGACGATGGTGAGTTCCACGTTGCGGCGGCCCCAGATGTTCATGACTTCCTTGTTGGGCTTGTAGATGTCCACCGTGCCGGTGCCGGTGAGGGCGGAGCCGTAGTCGTCGATCACATAAAGGTAGGGCAGGCCCTTGATGCGGAAGGTGGTGCCCACCGGATAGAACGACCAGTCGGCGGCTGCGCTGCGCACGCGGTTGGTGTAGCGCAACGGGGTGCCGGTGGCGTTCTTGTTGCCGTAGATGAGATGATCGTCCTCGCTGCACGTGTAGGCGGTGGTGCGGACGACGCGGCGGCGCTCGCTGAAGGTGTAAACCGGCATCGAGTGCTTGTCGCGCGGTTTGGATTGTGAGGCGCTGACGAGATCCTGCGAGGGGCCGGGAAGGGTGAAATCGCGCCGTTCATCGTGCATGCCGCGGATTTTCGATTTCGGCAGGACGGCGAGGCCGGAGTTTCCTCCACAGCTCGTGAAGAGCACGGCGGCCACGGCGATGGAGGAGAGGGAGGCGATTCGGGATAACATGCGGGATGATGGGAATGAGGCTGATGAGAGTGGTGCTGGCCGGCGGCCGAATGGATAAATCGCCCGCTTACTAGGGAAGTTTGGCGGCCGCGGCAAACGGAAAATCCCCGTGTTAGAAAAACGCGGTGCGGGTCACCGCCCGGCTGGGTTTTGGAATTCCCCGATTCGCCGGGCATTTCGAGGATTTTATTGTTCAAAAGAACGATTCGGGATGCGGGTGCGCGGAGGGTTGTTTTTTTTGTCCGGCGGGCCATGCGATTTACTTCTTGCCCCCCGCACGGGAGGGGCTAACTTTCCTCAAACCGCACGAGCACCCATTCGTCGCGGTCCTAAATAAACCGGGGTTCAAGCCCCATTCATAAAAACCGATACATAACAAAACCATGAAAATGAACCAAAAGATGCGAGGAGGTTTCACCCTGGTGGAACTTCTCGTTGTAATCGTCATCATCGCGGCGCTTGCCGGCCTCACCGCTCCCATGGTGATCCGCCAGCGCAAGAAAGCCGACCAGACCCAGGCCGTGAACAACGCCCGCCAGATCGGCCTCGCAATGTTCGAGTTCGAGACCGCCTACGGCAGTTTCCCGGACACCAGCACCGGCGAGGAAGTGACTGAAAACACCGGCTCGGTGCTGTCGTTTGGCGGCAACAGTGCCAACTCCCACTTCCGCCAGTTGATTGCCGCGGAAATCGCCCAATCGGAAGACATGTTCTTCGCGAAGACCGCCTTCACCAAGAAGCCGGACAACGTGTTCAACACGGCAGCCAACGCGTTGGAGCCGGGTGAGGTTGGTTTCGGCTACCTGATGAACGGCAATCTTGCCTTCAGCACCGCCGGCAATCCGGCCCGTCCGATTGCCGTGGCCCCGCTGGCCTTCCCGTTCCAAACCGGGCAGTTCGACATCGACCTCTACGACGCCAAGGCAGTCGTCCTGCGCATCGACAACAGCGTGCGCTCGGAGCCGATCCTGCGTCAGTCGAAGCTGGTGCAGTTGGGCGGTGGCAAGAACCTGCTCCAAACCGGTGATGAAACCGTCTGGGGAACCGGAGTCACCCCCACCATCGTCAATCCGGAACCGAAGAAGTAATTCCGGGAATCATCCATTAACCTGAAATCCGAAACCGGAAGGTCCGCGCGGGCCTTCCGGTTTTTCCTTGCCCATCGCAATTCCGGGAGCGGTTTGAAACGGGCGCATTCCGATCAATGCGCCTACGCCCCGATCAATCCGAGCTTGGGATAAGTCGCGCCGAGGATCGGCGTGAGGTCGGGCGCCCTGAGCCAGTCGCCGAGCAGGGAGCCGTAAATGCTGCGGAAATCGACGGTGTGTTTGATATCGCCCTCGTGGAGGTCGGCGAGGCTGGGATGCTTGCCGAAAAGTCCGCCTTTGACTGCGGGTCCGGCGACGAACAGGCAGGAGGCCTTGCCGTGGTCGGTGCCGGCGCTGGCGTTTTCGGCCACGCGGCGGCCGAATTCGGAGAAGGTCATGACCACCACGCGCGTGTCGTTGCCCTGTTGTTTGAGGTCGGCGAAGAACGATTTGAGCGCGCTGTCGAGCTGGCCGAGCAGGCGGTCGTGCGAGTTGACCTGCTGGTTGTGGGTGTCGAAGCCGCCATGGCTGACGTAATAGACGCGGGTGGGCATGCCGCCGGCGATCATGCGGGAAACCAGGTTGAGGTTGCGCGAGATCGGCGTGCCTTCGTAGGGGACCGAGGTTTTGTGTTTGGCGGCGAGCTCGAGGATTTTGGCGGAGGACACGCGGGCGTCGAGGGCGACGCGTTCGAGGAAGGCGAGATTGGTTTCGCCGGTGATGCCGCCGTGTTTGCCGCCGGCGGGCATGTCGATGGAGGCGCCGTCCACCGGCGCGTCGTCATCGGCGTGAGGCTGGTTGAGTTCCGCGAAGAACTGCTCGGCCTGCGCCTGTTCCCCGCCGCCGTGGATCCAGCGGTAGAGTTCCGGCGAGTTGAGGCAGACGCCGGGGTTTTTCACCGCGCCGAAGGCCTCGGGCTGGGTCTTGTTGAAACTGATGCCCACGGTGGGATCGGCGCCGGGACAGGCGTTGTCGAAATAGCGGCCGAGCCAGCCGGTGGCCGAGCGGTTGTGGGTGTCGCCCGTTTCCCAG
>JALOUA010000193.1 GCA_025457625.1 Akkermansiaceae bacterium | reverse complement strand
GAGTCAGACAGGATCTTCAACTCCAACGGAGTTGCGCAGGGCGGAACACCGTCCCTCGCTACACAACCTCGTTGAGGTTGGATGCTGTGGCGGGCAGCCAACCCAAGGTAGCCCCGCTTTGCGGGACAACCTTGGGCTATGTTGCGAAATCCCGTTGGGATTTGTCCTATGAATCCGCAGTTGCAAGGTTGATTCGTTGGATTCTACCACACTATCCGACTCTTATCCCGGGGTAGCCCCGCCTTGCGGGACAACCCCTGGGCTGGAATACGCAATCCCGTCGGGATTGGATGTCGTGGCTGAACAGTTACGTTTCAGGTTTACCGCCGCACTCAGCGGGCCATGATATCGCCCATGCAACGACGCGCCTTCCTCAGCACCGCCGCCGCCGCCGCTGCCGCCGGAATGGTCCGCGCAGACCCGTCCGGAGCCGCTGGGAAACCCCGGCCCAACCGCATCGGCGTTTCCTCCTATTCGTTCTGGGGATTCAAGCGCGACGACCTGCGCGCCATCGATGTGTGTCTCGAACACGCCGCGCGCATGGGTTTCGACGGCTTCGAGATCCTTCAAAAACAGCTTGCATCCACCGACCGCGGCGAGTTGATGAAAATCAAGCGTCGCGCATTTCTGTTAGGGCTCGATTTGACGGGTTACTCCACCCATCAGGGATTCCTCTCGCCGGATGCGGCAAAACGACAAGCCAACATCGACCACACCATCGCCTGTCTCGAACAGGCCTATCAACTCGGCATCCCCACCATGCGCGTCAACTCGGGCACCTGGGGCACCTCGGGCTCGTTCGATGAGTTGATGAAAAACCGCGGCGAGGAAAAGCCCGTCGCGGGCTACACGGAAAAGGATGCCTATGAATGGGTGATCGACGCCTACGGCAAACTCGCCGAAGAGGCGGCGGAACGCGGTGTGATCATGGGCTTGGAAAACCACTGGGGCCTCGGTCGCACACCGGAGGGAGTCAGGCGCGTGATTGACGCCGTCAACTCGCCATGGCTCAAGGTCACGCTCGACACCGGCAATTTCCTTGAAGATCCCTACGGGCGACTCAAGCAACTCGCGCCGGACACCGTGCTTCTGCAAGCCAAGACCTATCAGGGCGGCGGGGTTTGGTACACTCTCGAACTGGATTATCCGCGAATCGCGGGAATCCTCCGCGACGCCGGCTACACCGGCTACGTCTCACTCGAATTCGAGGGCCGCGAAGATCCCCTCACCGCCATCCCCGAGGCGCTCGCCATGCTGCGCGGCGCGTTCGGCGCGTGAGCGATGTCCCGAATCCGCCGCAGCCTTCAGGCATGTTTGGAGCCGACTCGGCGTTCGCGGCCTCCCGGCCGTGTTGGAATCCCGGACTCGGAGGCGTCATCCCCGGTTCTCCCGTCTTGCCATCGGCGCATTTTTGCCCTGCATTGCCGTCATGCGCATTCTCATCACCGGCGGAGCGGGTTTTCTTGGATCCCATTTGTGCGAGCGCATGCTCAACGACGGCCACGAGGTGATCTGCCTCGACAACTTCTTCACCGGCCGCAAACGCAACATCCTCCATCTGCTCGAAAATCCGTTTTTCGAACTGGTCCGCCACGATGTGACCGAGCCCTTCAAGTTCGAGGTCGATCAGATATACAACCTCGCCTGCCCGGCCTCGCCGCCGCACTACCAGCACAACCCGATCAAGACGATCAAGACCTCGGTGATGGGCGCGATCCACTGCCTCGGCCTTGCCAAGCGCACCGGAGCACGCGTGTTCCAGGCCTCCACCTCCGAAGTCTATGGCGACCCCGAGGTGCATCCGCAGCCGGAAACGTATTGGGGCAGCGTCAACCCGATCGGCATCCGTTCCTGCTACGACGAGGGGAAACGCTGCGCGGAAACCCTGTTCTTCGATTACCACCGCCAGAACAACGTGGACATCCGCGTGGTGCGCATCTTCAACACCTACGGCCCCCGCATGCTGCCGGATGACGGCCGCGTCGTTTCCAACTTCATCGTCCAGGCGCTGCAGGGGAAGGATCTGACCATTTACGGCGACGGCACGCAGACGCGCTCGTTCTGTTATGTGGACGACCTGATCGAGGGTTTCGCGCGCCTGATGAACCACCCGTCGCTCACCGGGCCGGTCAACATCGGCAACCCCGGCGAGTTCACCATGCTCGAACTCGCCGAGCGGGTTCTCAAGAAAACCGGCGGCCGTTCCAAAGTGATCCACCTGCCCCTGCCCGGCGACGACCCGAAACAACGCCAGCCGGACATCTCGCTGGCCAAGCGCGAACTGGACTGGTCGCCAGCCATCCCGCTCGACGAGGGTCTGGACGCCACCATCGGCTATTTCCGCAAACTGCTGGCGCAGGCGTGACACCCGCAATGCCATCACCCGGCACGGCAGCGGGGCCGGGGAGGGTGGATGTCCGGTCCGTGTATGTCAGAGCGCCGCGGGATCCTGCAGGATTTCCGAAACCCGCTTCAGCAACACGCCGGCACCGCCGCCATCCACCACGCGGTGGTCGAAAGTGAGGAAAACCTCCGCCACGGTGGCGGGCAGGAAAACCTCCACCTCGGTGCTCCAGACGGGTTTTTTCACGCCCGCGCCGATGCCGAGGATGAGTGTTTCATTCGGCAGCGGGATCGGCGTGCCCATGGTGAGGGCGAAGGTGCCGAAATTGGTCACCGTGGCGATGCCGCCGCGGCAGTCGTCTTCCGAAAGCCGGCGGCGGCGCGCGCGGTCCACCAGATCATCGTATTCCTCGATGAGTTCGCGCAGCGGTTTCTGGTCCACCTTGCGGACGACGGGCACCAGCACGCCGTCCTCGACCTGCACCGCCACTCCGATGTCGAAGGCGCGCGGATGCACCACCTTGTCGCCGATGAGATAACCGGCGGTGGCGGGGTTTTCCGTCAGGGCGAGCGCGAAGGCGCGCAGCATGTAGAGCGTGAGACCGGGTTTGGGCTCGTGCGTGCGGCGGTGCTCCAGCACCCGGTCCAACAAAACCGGCAGGCCCACGGTGGCCAGCGGGCGCGTCCAGCTCCGGCGCATGGCGTCGGCCACGGCGAGGCGCATCGGCGAGGCCTCCGTGCTGGGCCAGGCTTCGAGATAATCCAGAAAGCGCTCGAGGTCCTCCACCGTGACGCGGCCGCCCGCGCCGGTTCCGGCGACGGCGGAAATGTCGGCCTCGCGCAGGCCGAGGTCGTCCATGCGGGCGCGCATCCGCGGCGAGATGTAGTGGGCGCCCATCGTCCCGGCGGGCACCGGCAGGCCTTTCACGCTGGGCACCACGGCGGGCGCTTCCTCATACGCATCGCCATCGTCGAGCGCGAAGTGGAGGTTCGCCTCCGCGCGGGCCGGGCTGGCGGATGAGTCGGCCCCGGCACGTTTCGCCTCCAGCGATTCGAGGGTGTCCACACCGGTGCGCGCGACCTCCTCGCCGGTGACCTCGAGCAGGCCTAACAGGCTGCCCACCGAGTAGGAGACGCCTTCCTGCGCCCTGATTTCCGCAACAATGCCGTTGCAGAGCGTGGTGACGCCCATCACCGCCTTGTTGGTCTCCACCTCGATGATTTCCTGGTCGGTGCGGACCGCGTCGCCGACCGCGACGCCGAGGCGGATGACGGTGGCCTCGGCGATCGATTCGCCGAGCTGGGGCATGAGGATGGGAACGGTGGGCATGGTGGAGAATTTGAAATTTGAGATTCGGGATTTGAAATTCTCAGAAGGCGAGGAGTTTGCGCAGGGCCTGGCAGATGGATTCGGGGGTGGGGCGGTGGGCGGCCCACAGTTTCGGATGATAGGGCACCGGCGTGTCGCGGGCGTTGAGCCGCTGCGGCGGCGCGTCTAACAAATGGAATCCCTCATCGGCGACGCGCGAGACGACTTCCGCCGTGACACCGCCCCATGGAAACGCCTCGCCCACGGCCAGCAGCCGCCCGGTGCGCGCGACCGAGGCCAGCACGGTGTCGATGTCGAGCGGTTTCACCGAGCGCAGATCGACCACCTCGATTTCCCAGCCGTCCTGATGGAGGCGGTCCGCGGCGCGCACGGCCTCGTGGACCATCGCGCTGTATGCCACGACCGTCGCATGTTTGCCGGGGCGCACGATGCGGGCCTGGCCGATGGGCAGGTGATCGCCGTTGATGGACTTCGCCTTGAGCCAGCGGTAGAGGAACTTGTGCTCGCAGAAGATGACCGGATCATCGAGCTCCACCGCATCGATGAGCATGTGATAGGCGTCCGAGACCGAGGCGGGTGTCAGGACGACGATGCCCGGATACTGGGCGTAGATGCCCTCCATGCTCTGGCTGTGGAACGGGCCGGACCCGGCGGTGCCGCCCGAGGGCAGCCGCACCGTGATGGGGATCGGCACGCCGGTGCGGTAGAAGTGCGTGGCCGCCTGATTGACGATCTGGTTGAAGGCGACCGACGAGAAATCCGCGAACTGCATTTCCACGATCGGCCGCATGCCCTCGATCGCGGCGCCCACCGCCAGGCCGATCATCGCGTCTTCGGAAATCGGGCAGTCGAAGACCCTGTTAGGAAACATTTCCGCGAGACCCTTGGTGGCCTTGAAGGCGCCGCCGAAGGTGGCGATGTCCTGGCCGTACAAGAACACGCGCGGATCCTCGCGCAGCAGGGTTTCCTGCGCCTCGCGGATGGCATCGATGTAGGTGACGCTCACGGAAAGACGGCTTGGCCGGGAGTGGGATGGAAGGGCAGGGGAAAGCGCGTGGAAAGCGCCGTCCAGTCCTCGTGATAGGGATCGGGCGCGGCCTCTTGTTGTGCCTGGGCCACGGCTTGCTGGACTTCCACGGCGATCTGCTCCTGCCAGTTGAGGATTTCCTCGACGCTGGCGATGCCGTTTTCGACGAGTTGCCGCATGGCGACCTCGATGCAGTCCCTGCCGTAGTGGCCTTGTTTCACCTCGCCGGGAACGTAGAACGCGTCGTCGTGCTCGCCGTGGCCGGAGAGGCGCAACAGGCGCGCCACCACCAGTTGCGGTCCGTGGCCCTCGCGCGCGCGGCGCACGGCCTCGGTGATCACCGAGGCGCATGCCAGCATGTCCGTGCCATCCACCGCCATGCCGCCGATGCCGTAGCCGCGGGCTTTTTCCACCAGATCGGCACAGGCGAACTGGCGGCTGTTGGGCGTGGAGTAGGCGAACTGGTTGTTGCCGATGACCACCACCATCGGCAGCCGCTCGACCGCGGCGAGGTTGAGCCCCTCGTGAAACGCGCCGGTGGACGAGGCCCCGTCGCCGATGCAGGTGGCGCCCACGCGGCCGTCGAGCGTGCCTTGCAGGCGCTTGGCAAAGAGCATGCCGGCCACCACCGGGACTTGCGCGCCGAGGTGGGAAATCATCGCCGGCATGCCTTCTTTCGGCCGTCCGCGGTGGATGTTGCCGTCGCGCCCGCGCATCGGCCCCTGGGCGGAGCCGAGGTAAGTGCGCGTGCAGTCGAGCATCGATTCGCCGAAAGCCGTGCGCCCCGCCTGGTCGCGGATCAGCGGGGCGAAGAAATCCCGGCCTTGGATCAAGGCCGCGCCGAGCGTGGCGCTCACCGCCTCCTGGCCGCGGCCGAGATAGACGCCGCCGACGATTTTCCCGGCCTTGTAGAGGCTGGAGAGTTTGTTTTCGAGAATTCTCGCCCGCAACATCGAACCGAAAACCGAGCGCAGGAAATCGCGGTTCACGGCCGGTTCGCCGGGGGCTGCATGCAGGTCCATCTGGGGCACGGCGGAGGATTAAAGGGAGTGCCGCCGCAACCTGCAACCGCTTTCCGGATGGCCGGTCACGCAGCGGCCCCGGCGACCCAGCATCAGAACCACACCGCACACGGCGAGCATTACGGTGCGGGGTTCGGGGATGGCCTGGATTTGGAGCGTCCAGCTTTGCAAGGTTCCGGTATCACCGGGGGACACGTCGGCGATGAACAGCGTCCATTGACCGTTGGGATCCAGGCCGACGAAGGACCCGAGAAAAGCGCTGCGGATGTCGCTGTCAGCAGCGTTCCCGGGATCGGTGTTGCGGGCGTCTGGCTGATAAGTGCCTGTCACAAGGCCGCTGTTGGGAATCGCGGTGTGGATGTCGGAATCCGCGGAGTCGGCGAGCAACACACTGAATCCCGAGGACCCCGAGCCATAGGGAGCCGCCGGGTTGCGCCCCGGCCGGTTGAGCAGGATGGCGAATCCGCTGCCATGGCTCAGGTAGGCGTAGAAATCCCCGTTCCAGCCGCCGGTGATGTTCAGCGAGACGCTCACATGGGCGATCTGCGTGATGCTTGTGGTGACGCTGCGGCTGTCGGCGATTCCGATGATGTTGTTGTCCGGAATCGTGGTGGATACCGTGAAGGTCTGGCTGTATGTGCTCGCGGCGTGAAGCGGCAGCGCCATGAGCAGCAGTGTCAGGATGGTTTTCATCGGAGTCCGGTTTCAGGGAAGGGCGATCCGGTAATATGCGTTCGGCTTGGGCGGTGCCGGATCGGTGTGGATGATGTTTCCAGTGGCGTCCGCGGTGACGGTGCCGAGGTTTTGCCATGTCGTTAGATTGACCGAGCGCTGGATGAGATAGTTTCGGCGGATTGTTCGCCATGGACTGGCTGCCGCTGGCATCGCTGGTTTGCCGGGTGACCGCGACATTTCCAGTGACCGATCCACCGCGCGTGTCGGTGATCGTGACGAGAAAAGTGCTGGTTCCCGAGGTGTCATGGGCATGCGGCGTGAATTGGATCGAGTCAGGCAGCAACGCGAGTGTGCCCAGCGACTTGGATGGCCATGCGACCGCCGTCACCGAGATGGCATCGCCATCCGGGTCATGCGCGGAGGCAAGCAGCTTGACGAGCGGGATGTTGACCGTGGCCGCACTCGGACTACTGGCCGAGTAGCCAGCAAAAACCGGAATCCGGTTTCCCGTGGCACCCAGGTTGACGTCGAACACGGACTCGTCGGCATCATTGCTGGAAATGCGCAGCACGGCCTGGATCGGCCCCAAAGCATCGGGTTTCGCGGTGATGCGAATGACTCCACCTCCACCGGGGAGCAGCATCCCGGGCAAGCCGGTCCGATCGATCCCGAACTTGGCGGACTGTTCTCCAACGAGGGTGGCTGCGGTGATTTCAAGCGGCGCACTGCCGGCGTTCCATATGAAAAGGATGAGGGGACTGCTGACAGATCCCGGCGGCACGCTGCCGAATGCGAGCCCGGGATCTCCAATCTCCAGATAGCGGCCACGGTGATTCGCCCGATCCGCCACATAGACATTTCCCATGGCATCGACGGCCACTCCGCTGGGTTGGCTGAAAAGCGCGCGGTTGCCGATGCCATTGCCCGCGCCGGCATACCCGGGGAGCCCGCCGATGGTGGTGACCACGCCGGCGGGGCTCACCTTGCGGATCGTGTGACTGCCGGTGTCGGCCACGTAAAGATTGCCCGCGCCATCCACCGCGATTCCCTCCGGCTTGTTGAAACGGGCCTCCGCGCCGGTGCCGTCACGGTATTCGGGAGTGCCGCTGGCTGAAATGGCTTTGCCCGCAATGGTGGTGACCACTGCGGTGGGGGATACCTTGCGGATGACGCAGCCGCCGGATTCGGTGACGAACAGGTTGCCGCGGGTATCCGCCGCCACGCCGCTGGGATAAAGAAAAGTCGCTGCGCTTCCGGTGCCGTCTTCACTGCCGCTTCTCCAACTCATGACATATTGGCCGCCGTTGAAATAGGTGATGAATCTTTTCTGGGCGGCAAAGAAAGTCACAAGCCCGCCGGGCGTGATTTTCCGGATCGCGCTGAGATCCGAGCCATAAACATTCCCTGCGGCGTCCGTGGCGAGACCCGATAAGAAATACAGCGTTTCGTTCAGGGGCAGGCTGCCGGGCGCGCCGGCAAGGGTTGTGACCTCGCCTTCGGGCGTGATGTTGCGAATGGTGCTCTCACGCGTGTTCACCACATCCGCCACATGGACCAGCCCGCCCGCGCCGGTGGTGATGGCGCGGGGTGAGGTGAAACGGGCGGTCGCTCCGTTGCCGTCGGTTGTGCCGGTCGTTAGCGCGGTTCCCGCGAGAGTGCTGACATCTCCATTCGGGGAAATGCGCCGCACGGTGCGGTTGCCGGTATCCGCGACGAAGACCGTGGCCGTCGCGTCGGCGGCCAAGTCGAAGGGCGAGCGAAAGCGGGCGTTGCCGCCCGCGCCATCCACATCACCGGGCTGCCTTGCCGGGCTGGCCGCGACGGTGCCGACGACGCCATCCGCAGTCACGCTGCGCAGCGCGTGATTGTCGCTGTCCGCGACCAGCAGTGTGCCGTCACCTGCGATCGCCATGCCGGACGGATTGGCAAAACGTCCCGGATTGCCATCGATGTAACCCAGCTCCCAGAGCTCGCCGGCCAGCGTGGTGACCATGAGGTCGCTGGCGTCAATCCGGCGGATTGTCACGGAACCCGCATCCGCGACATAGACATTTCCTCCGGCATCCACCGCAATGCCCGTGGGATAGGCGAATCCCGCCGCCGTGCCGATGCCATCCACATGATCATATCCAAGAAGAGTGCCGGCATGAGTGGTCACGTCACCTTGCGGTGAAATTTTCCGGATCAGGCAGTTGTCGGTATCGGTGAGGTAGATGGCGCCATTGCCATCGATTGCCAGCGCCGATGGCGAATTGAAGCGCGCGGTCTCGGGCAGGCCATCGGCATGACCGGGCAGGCCGGAAACGCCGGCGAGGGTGGTGACCTTGCCTTCCGGATCGATCCGGCGGATGCTGTGATTGCCCGTGTCGGCCACCACGATCGAGCCGTCCGGAGCGAGAGCGAGCCCGGTGGGTGTGTGGAAACGCGCGGCGGCTGCCTCCCCGTCGATCAAGCCGGGGACCCCTGCCAAACCGGCGATGGTAGAGACATTGCCGGATGGAGAAATCCTGCGGATCGTGTGGTTGCCCGTGTCACTCACATAGATCCCGCCAGCGGCATCCACGGCCAGGCCGGATGGCAGGTTGAATCGCGCGTCCTGTCCCGGGCCGTCGAGGACTCCCGGCAAGCCGCCCGTGCCCGCGATGGTGGAAACCATGCCCGTTGAGCTGATTTTCCGAATTGTGTGGTTGCCATGGTCCGCGAGATAGAGATTTCCATGTGCATCCGCGGCAACGGCGACAGGGCGATTGAAACTGGCAATACCCGGATTGCCATCCTGGAAACCCGGTCCTCCGGTACCGCCCGCGAAGGTTGTCCATTCGTAGTCTTGCGCCAGAGTCGGCTGGACTGCGGCGGTTGGAAGGAGGATGCCGGCAATCAAGCGGGCGGTCCAGCGACAGCGGGGGTTCATGCAAAGATGCCGATTCCGGCACTGGCAAGACAATGGCGGCGCGGTGGACTATTGCACGATCTAAATTTCAAACCCTTCCGGGCAGGCCATCCGCTGCGGGCTGCTCGCCGCTGGAAAACCGCAGCGCGAGAATGAAACGCGAATTTCGTCCAGCGTGGTGTGGACGCATCACCGGAGGGCCGCCCATCCCGGTGGTTGCGATTGGCCACCTTCCCGCTCCTGCCAGAGTCCATACCCTGCTGGCGATAATTTTCCCATCATCATATCCAGATATGTAGATTTGTTTCTTGAAATCGCCGTTTTGGCAGGCTAGATTCCGCGCCATGCCACAGCCGGATTTCACTCAGGAACTCACCCAAAGCCTCGCCGAGCGCATTTTCGTCCTGGACGGTGCGATGGGCACGACCATCCGTTCCTACGGGCTGGCCGAGGCCGATGCGCGTGGGAAACGCTTCGCGGACAGTCCCAAAGACCTGCTCAACAACGGCGACATCCTCTCGATCACCCAGCCGGATGCCATCGGCGACATCCACAAGCGCTTCTACGAGGCGGGCTCCGACATCTGCGAAACCAACACGTTTTCCGCCACCAGCATCGCGCAGAGCGAGTTTTTCGTCGAGGACCCCCGCGAACATGGCGGCCGCAAGGATCCGGAGTTTTTCCAGAAAATCATCGAAAACCCGTTTCTCAACGAACTCGCGTGGGAAATGAACGTCGAATCCGCCCGGCTCTGCCGCAAGTGGGCGGACGCCATCGGCACGGACACCGGGATCAAGCGCTACGTCGCCGGCGCCATCGGGCCGCTCACCGTTTCCCTCACCAACTCGCCCGACCCCGAGGATCACGCGTTCCGCGTCGTGAACTTCGATCAGGTGCTCGAGGCTTACAAACTCCAAATCCGCGCGCTCATCGAGGGCGGTTGCGACATCCTGATGATCGAGACCATCTTCGATTCCCTCAATGCCAAGGCGGCCGCCGTCGCGGTGCAGGAGGTCTTTCTGGAACAGAACCTGAAACTCCCGCTGATCCTCTCCGCCGCCGTCGGACTCGGCGGGGAAACCATGATCTCCGCCCAGAAAGTGGAGGCCTTCTGGATCGCCTTCGCCCACACCCATCCGCTGGCCATCGGCCTCAACTGCTCGCTCGGCCCGGACCTGATGCGCCCGCATCTGGAGGAGCTTTCCGACTGCGCCACCACCCATGTTTCCTGCTATCCCAACGCCGGCCTGCCCAACCCGCTCGCGCCCACCGGCTTCGATCTCGAACCAAGGCACATGGCGGACCACATGGCCGAGTTCGCCGGGGCCGGGCTGCTCAACCTCGCCGGCGGCTGCTGCGGCAACACCCCGGACCACATCGCCGCCATCTCCCGGGCCGTGGCCGGGAAAAAACCGAGAGAAGTGCCGGTGGTTAAGAATTTTTGAAACGCCAAGACGCCAAGAGCGCCAAGTT
>JALOUA010000192.1 GCA_025457625.1 Akkermansiaceae bacterium | reverse complement strand
TTGGCGAAGGGCGGACCGTCGTGCAGGATGAACTCCGGAGCGTTCTCCGCGCGGCGGCGGGCGATGATTTTCTGATAGAGTCCCTCGTTTTCCCAACGCTCGAGGCGCTTGGGCTCGTTTTCCACGAGGTCGCCGCGCATCGGGAAGGTCGTTTGCGGCAGGGTCAGCGTGTCTTTGTAAGTGGCGGCGGAGTCGCTCATGACGGGGCGCGGACGCTAGCAACCGCCTCCGGTGGGGTCAACCACGGGAAAACCATGGAAAAACCACGTGGAAACCGTCCGAATCCGGTAATTTCCGCAGGGTTTTCCGCCGCGATGCCCCGTCCGTGCTCCAATCGATCCGGATCCGTGGCTACCGCTCGTTGCGCGAGTTCCGCCTGAAACTCGGGCGCGTCACCGTCGTGACCGGCGGCAATGGCATGGGGAAATCCAATGTCTATCGTTCTCTCGCCCTGCTCCAACGCATGGCGGAAGGGCGCTTCGCCGAAGCGCTCGCAAGCGAGGGGTGGCATGCCCAGCGCCCTGTGGGCCGGCAAACGCCGCAACGACGAACCGCGGAGGATCTCATGGGACATCAGCCACAGCGATTTCAAGTTCGGCATCGAATGCGGCATGGTCGCGCTCGGACCTGAAAGCCCGTCCCTCTTCCGCACCGATCCGAAGATCAAATCCAACCCAGATCCTCATCGTCACCCATTCACAAGCGCTCGCCGATTCTCTCGCCGTCGCATGCGATGCGAAGAAGGCGGAACCCGTTTCACATGATGGAGAAACCCGCCCGAAGGACCTCGCCGGAGCGAAACGCGCGTGGAGCTTCGAGTGATCCATCACCGCGCGACAATCTAACCGAATTGTTCCGCCGGACGCCGCTGTTGCGTTCCGGAAATTATTTTCCGTAAAATTTCATTTATATGATTGACGGCTTTTCGGAAGTCACATATCAATCCGGAACTTTCAGCGCACATGAACTCCAAAGCAACATATCCAAGCCATCCCCAGCCGACCCTGTGGTCGCCGGCCGTGGACATGTGCCATGGCATCGGGCGCTCCCCAATCGGATGCGAATGCGAGGCGATACGGAACCGACTTGGTTTCGGCAACGATCCCAAGGAGGCAGGCAGGTAGTTCAAGATCCGGAATCATCATCGGTTTCCCTTTCTGAACCCCGCCCGCTCCCATAGCCGGCGGGGTTTCTGTTTTCCGGCAAATGACCTTGTTTTCCAGTGTATTTCCATCATCACCCATCCACAACCAAACGACCACCATCATCATGAATTTCCCATAATCCCAGCTTGGGCGTGAAAGGCCCCGCCGCCGGCGGCAACCGGCGGCGGGGCGGAAACGGCCACCCATTCCACAAGTCCCCGCGAGAGGCGCATGCTTCCGGACGACCGCGCGAACGGTCGCCCGCAAGAGGCGAACTGTCAAGCCGGCCATCCAATCGATGACCGGCACGGGAGGAATACGGCCCGCTTCCACGCCCTGGTATTGCCATATCACAAACCGGAGGCTTGGCAGTTATAGGTAATTGCCACGGGAGGTGTGCCTGAAACACCGAAAGATCCGCCGTGAAATGTTCCTGCGGGTGCGAGTCCTCCAACCGGGCTGGCAGCGGTGTTTGTTTTCATTGGTTCAAAAACAGGCAGGGACGCATCTCCGGGGCGTCCGTGCGCGTGCGATGCGAATGTGACCGCCGGTTGTCGGCTCTCCATTCACCGTTCACGCAAACGGACCGCCCGGAGGTCGGTCCCTGCCAATCCATTTCCAAATCGCGGAGTAGCCAAGTGGCAAGGCAGCGGTTTCATACGCCGCGCACCGCCGGTTCGAATCCGGCCTCCGCAACCAGTTTTCCAATGGGCCGCTCGATCAGTCAGCAGGTCATCCGCCTTGCAAGCGGAAGAGCACGGAGCAAAGCCGTGGCGGTCCACCAATTTCATCCGGCCTGTTAGCTCTGCCACGAAGAGTCCCGCGTCTGCGGGATCCCGCATAGCGGGCCCGCACAGGCCGCCAATTTCAACATCGCGCGCGAGGGAGTCAGCAAACCCGCCTCGCTTGGGACGAGGAGAAACCCGGGGCAGCACCGGGGCGCGCGACCAATTTTCCAACCATCCTCCGTAGCTCAATAGCAGAGCGTCCGCCCGATAAGTGGAAGACCGCGGCGCAATACCGCGCGGAGGGACCATCCCCAGTAATGTCAAAGCAGCATGCCCGGCTGTTAACCGGGTCGTCGTGGTGCAAGTCCACGCTGGGGAGCCATGGCTGTGTAGCTGAGACAGATCAGCGCCTCGCTGAAGACGAGGAGAGTCCGGCGCGCTACCGGACACAGCCGCCAATTTCCATCAGCTCCATTGGTGTATCAGCTAGCATAGCGGCCTTTCACGCCGCAGAAGCCGGGGCAGCACCGGCATGGAGTGCCAATTTTCAAAGCTCCCGAAGTGTAAGAGTCTGCACGCCGCTTTGCGAAGGCGGAGATTCGAGGTGCAAGTCCTCGCGGGAGCACCATTTCCCAATGTTGACCATGTTGTAACAGTAGCATCCCGCCCTGTGAAGGCGGCCGTGCCGGTGCAAGTCCGGTTGGTCAACCCGGTTTCAAGTCGCGCACGTGGCGAAGAGTCGAGCCATCGGTCCGCAAAACCGAAGCACCCGGTGCGAGTCCGGGGTGCGCGTCCACATTTCAAACTGCCCCGTAGCTCAATCAGTCAGAGCATCCGACTTTGAATCGGAAGGTTGACGGTGCAAGTCCGTCCGGGGCCGCCATTTCATCCATGGCAGGGACCGTTCTCCGCAACGGTCCGGCGAATGGAACGCGAATGAAGTTCCGGCAAGAGGCCGGATGGTCCATCCGCTGGCCTGTCATTCCCTAATCGTTCTCACGGACGGCCCGGAGGTCGGTCCCTGCCATCCATTTTCCATCGGACCCGAAGCTTAGACAGCGAAGCTACCGGCTTTTACCCGGTCGAGCAGGGCGCACATCCCTGCGGGTCCACCACTCAACGCCGATGAAAACAAACACCACACCACCCTTCCCATTTTCCAAAATCAGACAACCATACCCACCATGAAAACCAAAGACCTGATCCATCTCGGCGTGCCCGAGGGTGAGGCGATGCAATGCGCCCATGCGTTCATCCGCGAGTTCATCGCGGCGGGAAACGACGGGGCCGCGCTGGCAGATGACATCCTCCGCATCGTCGCCGATCCTTCCGCGTTCTTCGAAGATGCCTTGCGCGCACCGCTGGCCCGCGCGCTTTACTGCCCGGCATTCACGCCGCGCGCGGAGCTCGCACCATGGCGTCAGTGGGGAACGGACCTCGAAGCGGAAGCCGTCAAGCAGATGGCAAACGCTTGCGCCCTGCCCGTCGCGGTCGCCGGGGCCCTGATGCCCGACGCGCACGTCGGCTACGGCCTGCCGATCGGTGGCGTTCTTGCCACGGAAAACGCCGTGATTCCCTACGCCGTGGGTGTTGACATCGCCTGCCGCATGAAACTCACCGTCTATGACCGCAAGGCAAACGTCATCGCCGGTCAGCGCGATCGCCTGGCCAACATCATCGAAAGCGAGACCCGCTTCGGGATCGGTGCGGAGTTCAAGGACCGCCGCGACCACGATGTGATGGACGAGGACTGGAGCGTTTCTCCCATCACCAAGCACCTGCGCGACAAGGCGTGGAAACAACTTGGCACCAGCGGCAGCGGCAACCACTTCGTCGAGTTCGGCGCGTTCACCGTGGCGGATGATTCGTTGGGATTTCCGCCGGGCGAATACCTCGCCTTGCTCAGCCATTCGGGATCGCGCGGAACCGGCGCACAGGTTTGTGATGTTTACAGCAAACGCGCCATGGCCCGCCGTTCGAATCTCCCGAAAGAACTCAAGCACTTGGCATGGCTCACGCTCGATGAAGCGGATGGTCAGGAATACTGGCACGCCATGAACCTCATGGGCCGCTACGCCGCCGCCAACCACGAGTTGATCCACAAACACATCGCCAAAAAAGTGGGAGCCCGCATCATGCTCGACATCGAAAACCATCACAACTTCGCCTGGAAGGAAAGCCACGTCGTGAACGGCGGGTTGAAGGAACTCATCGTCCACCGCAAGGGCGCGACTCCTGCGGGCAGGGGTGTGTTCGGCATCATCCCCGGATCGATGGCCAGCCCGGGCTTCCTTGTCCGTGGCAAAGGCGAACCCGCCTCACTCCACAGTGCCTCCCACGGCGCGGGCCGCGTGATGAGCCGCAAGAAGGCGCTGCAATCGTTCACCTGGAGCGGCACCCAAAAGCTGCTCAAGGAACGCGGCGTGGATCTCATCTCCTCCGGCCTCGATGAAGTGCCCGGAGTTTACAAGGACATCCACACCGTCATGGCCGCGCAGACCGACCTCGTCGATGTCCTCGCCCGCTTCGATCCCAAACTCGTGAAAATGGCTCCCGCCGGCGAGAAGGCGGAGGACTGAAGATCGTGGATGCGCAAGCGCCGATCCCTCCATCCATCCACGATCTTCGATCCACTATCTACCATCCACGATCCCCTATCCCACCATGTCCGACATCCTCCATAAAACCACCGTGCTGGTGCTCAACCGCAACTGGCAGGCGATCCACACCAAGACCCCGGCCGAGGCTTTCTGCATGATGGCCGGCGGAGCCGCGACCGGCCTCGACGTGCAGGGCGATGATTCCATCGTGCCGGTGCGCTGGGCCGATTGGTTGAAACTGCCCGTCCGGGACGAAGACCACGCGGTGCACACGCCGCGCGGCGCGGTGCGCGTGCCGACCGTGATCGTCGCGGCGAAATACGCCAAGGTTCCAATCTGCCGTCCGCGTCTGGGCATTCGCGGCATCTGGGAGCGCGACGGCGGCGTCTGCCAATACACCGGACGCAAGCTCGCGCCGCACGAGGGCAACATCGACCACATCGTGCCCCGCTCGCGCGGTGGTGCGACTTCGTGGGAGAACTGCGTGCTCTCGCACCGCGACGTGAACTCGAAGAAAGGTGCCCGCCTGCCGCATGAAGTCGGACTGCGCCTGCTGCGCCTGCCCCACGTCCCCAAAGCCATGCCCGCCACCGCGTTCATCAGGAATCACCACGGCATCCGCGACTGGCACAAGTTCCTTGGTGCGTGACGGAGCGGCTTCCTCCGGGGGCCGTATCCGTCACCATTTGCCACCTCCATTCCAATTTCTTGCCAAATCCGCGGCCATCCCCTTCACTCCGCGCGCCCAACCCATGGCCCTCATTGTTCAAAAATACGGCGGCACCTCCGTCGGCACACTCGACCGCATCCGCAACGTCGCCGCCCGCATGAAACGCACGCGGGACGCCGGCAACGAGGTCGTCGCCGTGGTTTCGGCCATGTCGGGCGTCACCGACGGGTTGATCAAGATGGCAAGGGACCTTGCGGAAAACCCGTGCGAGCGCGAGATGGACGTGCTGCTGGCCACCGGCGAGCAGCAATCGATCGCCCTGGTGACCATCGCGCTGCAGGATGCGGGCGTGGACGCCGTTTCCATCACCGGCCGCCAGGCCGGCATCCAGACGACCGGCTCCCACACCCGCGGCCGCATCCTCAACCTGGACCCCTCGCTGATGCGCGGGTTCCTCAACGAGGGCAAAACGCTGGTGGTCGCCGGTTTCCAGGGCGTCACCCCGGACGGCATGATCCACACGCTCGGCCGCGGCGGCTCCGACCTCACCGCCATCGCGGTGGCCGCCGCCCTCAAGGCCGATGTCTGCCAGATCCTCACCGACGTGGACGGCGTTTACACCTGCGATCCGCGCGTCGTCAAAAACGCCCGCAAGCTGCCGGAGATTTCCTACGATGAAATGTTGGAAATGGCCTCGTCCGGCTCCAAGGTCATGCAGTCGCGCTCCGTCGAGTTCGCCAAGAAATTCGGCGTCGTGTTCGAAGTCCGCTCCTCCCTCAACGACAACCCCGGCACCCTCGTGTTAGAAGAACATCCCAACATGGAAAACGTCGTCATCCGCGGCGTATCGATCGAGCGCTCGCAGGCGCGCCTCACCGTCACCGGCATTCCCGACGAACCCGGCATGTCCGGCCTGATCCTCGGCGCGCTGGCCGCCGCGGAGATCAACCTCGACATGATCCTCTCCAACATCGCGCACGACGGCTTCGCCCGCCATTCGTTCACGATGCATTCCAGCGACCTTGGCAAGGCGCAGGCCGCGCTCAAGCCGCTGCTGGCCGATCTGCCGCACTCGAAAATCGAGACCGAGGCCGGCATCGCCAAGCTCTCCGCCGTCGGCATCGGCATGCGCTCGCACTCCGGCGTGGCCGCCACCATGTTCAAGGCCCTCGGCAACGCCGGCATCAACATCGGCATGATCTCCACCTCGGAAATCAAGATCGCCGTCACCGTGGACGAGACGCGCATCGAGGACGCCGCCCGCGCCGTGCACGACGCCTTCGGACTCGACAAGGCGCCGGCCTGAATCCGGCTTCAGATACAGGTTGCGGGAAGCCACTTCCCGTGAATCATGGGGGTGCAGCCCCTTCGCCATGGCCATCACCACACCACCCAGCGCTACGCGCACCGACCTTTTTCCCTTCGAACTCGTCCGCCCCGAGCTCGAGCGTGTGGAAATTTCGATCCGTGAGCAGGTCCGCGGTTTCCTACATCTGCAACACCTCCGGCAAGCGCATCCGGCCCGCGCTCGCCATCCTCGTCGGCGGGGCCGCGGGCGGCGCCACCGGCGACCACGTCAAGCTCGGCGTCATCCTCGAGCTCATCCACATGGCCACGCTGGTGCATGACGACATCATCGACGGCGCGAACACCCGCCGCATGGTGCCCACCGCCAACGCCAAATGGGGCAACTCGCTCTCCGTCCTGCTCGGCGACGCCCTGTTTTCCCACGCCCTCACCCTGGCCACCGATTTTGACAGCATCGACATCTGCCGCAAGGTCGGCAACGCCGCGCGCGAGGTCTGCCAGGGCGAAATCATCCAGACCCAGCGCCGCTTCGACCTCACCTTCACCAAGGCCGAGTATTTCCGCGTCATCGGCATGAAGACCGGCGCGCTCTTCGCCGCCGCCACCGGCCTCGCCGCCAAGCTCTCCGGCCTCGACGCGGAAACCGAAATGATGCTTTACGACTACGGCATGAAACTCGGCACCGCCTATCAGATTTACGACGACTGCCTCGACCTCGTCGGTTCCGAGGAAGTCGTGGGCAAGACGCTGCGCACCGACCTCATCAAGGGCAAGCTCACCCTGCCGATCCTCAACCTGCTCGAAACCGCCTCCGAGGCCCAGCGCATCAAGCTCAACAAGCGCATCCTCGATCAGGAACCGCTCGACCTGCCCGTGCTGCTCGGCATCGCCGAATACGAGGGTGCCATCGAAAGCGCCGTGGACACCGCGCTCGACCTGCTCGCCCAAAGCCGCGGGGACCTCGCCCCGCTCGGCGATTCCATCCACGCCGACGCCCTCTCGCGCATCACGCTGTTCCTCGCCGGCCTGCTCGAAAAGTGCCGCAGGTGAGGCGCGCTCATGCGATTCATCACGGATTCATCCGCCAGAGCGTGAAATTCAGCACGGCGGCGAATGAGACCCACAGCAGGTAGGGCGCGCGAATGAGACCCACAGCAGGTAGGGCGCGAGAAGCCAGACAGGCGCTTTGCCGGCAGGGCGGAAAGCGCGGATCGTTTGCAGGATGGCCAGCCACAGGGCGATGATCACGACCAGCGCCCAACCGGGCTGTTGCAAGCCGAAGAACACCGGCGTCCACGCCGCGTTGAGCGCGAGCTGGATGAAGTAGGGTATCAGCACCCGCCGGCTTTGCACTCTCTTCCATGCCAGCCACGCCGCGACCGCCATCATCAGGTAAAGCAGCGTCCAAACCGGCCCGAAAATCCACGCGGGGGGATTCCATGAGGGTTTGTTGAGCGACTGATACCAATCTCCCGGCGCGGCGATGAGGCCGGCGAGCGGTGCGCAAAACGTCAGCACGACGAGGGCTGCCAGCATCAGGGCGGCGGCCAGTGGCGAGGGCGGTTTTTTCATGGTTTTCGATAATCAACCCGTCATGAGTCATCTGCAGCCTTCTCTGTATCGCCCGACCTGTCAATGCAACCGAAGGCCGAAGCTCATATATCCCTCATGCGGGGCTTTCGCAGCGGGTCGCATCCCGGAAAACCAGCGACATGATGTGATCCAGCGTCTGGGAAGCGTGTTCAAAAACAAGCAAGACAAACCGCCCGGAAGACCGTATGTTTGGCCCATGAATACTGTGATCGAAATCGAACAAGCCATCGAGCGCCTTCCGGAACATGATCAACGGAAGATCGCCGAATGGTTCGAGGATCATCGCCTGATCGTCGCAAGCTCCGCAGTTCTTTCTTCGATATACGACGAAGAGGACGCCGGAGAAAACCAACTTGTGGAGGAATGAAGCGTGGCGAAATCTGGCTCGCGGATCTCGGCTACCTCGGCAAGATCCGCCCGGTGCTGATCATCAGTGTGGTGCCTGGAGACGAGGACCGGGCGCTCTTCACTTATGTCATCCGCACCACCAGCATGCGCGGAACCGCATACGAAGTGCCGCATCAGGCACGCGGGATGAAGCCCGGGGTCTTCGATGCCCAAGGGATCGGCACCACAGACTTCAGCCGCTTCATCCGGCATCTCGGGGATGTGGATGGAAAGACGCTGGCACAGTTGGAGGAAAGGGTTAGGGCGTGGCTCGCTCTGTGATTGCTCACGCGAGGTTTTGCCGGACCCGGCCGAGGACTTCCTCGTAGGCTTCCATGACGTTGCCGAGGTCGCGGCGGAAGCGGTCCTTGTCCATTTTCTCGCCGGTCTTGAGGTCCCACAGGCGGCAGCCGTCGGGGCTGATCTCATCGGCCAGCACGATGACGGAGGGATCGGTGGCGAGGCGGCCGAATTCGAGTTTGAAATCCACCAGATTCAAGCCGCACTTGGCGAAGAAGGCGCACAGCAGTTCGTTGACCTTGAGCGCGGACTTGCGCAGGTGGGCGAGCTCCTCCGGCGTGGCGAGGCCCATCTCGCGGATGTAGTCGTCGTTGATGAGCGGATCGCCGAGTTCGTCGCTCTTGTAGGAAAACTCGACGACGGGCCGGCTGAAGACATGGCCCTCGGCGATGCCGGTGCGGCGCGAGAAACTGCCGGCGGCGAGGTTGCGCACGATCACCTCCACCTTGAGGATCTCGACCTTGTGGACTTCGACGTTGGTGTCGTCGATCTGGCGGACGAAATGCGTGGGGATGCCCTCTTTTTCGAGCATGCCGTAAATCAGGGTGCTGATGGCGTTGTTGAGGCGGCCCTTGTTTTCGAACTGCGCCTTCTTCTTGCCGTCGAAGGCGGTGGCGTCGTCCTTGAACTCCATGCGGAGGGTGTCCGGATTGTCGGTGGCCCAGAGCCGCTTCGCCTTGCCTTCGTAAAGTGGGGTCATGGGCAGTTCCTAGGAGCCGCCACGCTACCGGTCAAGCGCGCCATGAGCGGCGGCGCATCTAAAATCCCCGTCCATCGCGGGATCGGAACGCGCTGCCACCTCACGGCGCGTGAAGCCGCGCGTGGCGTTCGGCCATGGCCCATGCGCTTTCCGGCACGAAATCGCGCCAGTGGTCGTCGCCGGCGAGGATCATCCGGCAGACATCGCGGCCGGTGCTGCCGAGCAGCGGTTCGTCGGCATGGGGGATGCCGAGGATGCGGCCGTTGCCGACGAAGTGCTGATAGAGATGCAGGCAGTTTTCCGGGGCCTTGAAGGTTTCCGCGGTGACCAGCTCGCCGGTGCGGCGGTTTTTCCACGGGAAAACATGCAGCGTGACGCCCTCCTTGAACAGCCGGCCGAACGATTCCAACAGGCCGCCGGCGAGGTTTTCCGACCACTTGGCTTTGAACAGCTCGTTGAGCAGGCCGATGCTCAGCACGATGCCGACCGGCTCCTTGGTGCAGCGGTTGAGAAACGCGGCGATGCGGTGGAACTCGGCGCAGCGGGAGACGAGCACGGTCTTGCCGAGGGATTGCAGCGCGTCGGCACGATCGATGAAATCCACCGGATCAATGCCGGGGCCGCGCAGCAGGTTGTGCATGGAAATCTCGCACAGCTCGATGATGGAGCCGCGCTGCTCGCCGGGCAGCAGGGCGGAGAAGCCGGCCTGCGCCTGTTCGAGCATGGTGAGGTGGAGATTCATCACCGGATCGAAACTGCCGCGCAACAGCAGCACGGGGTGGCGGTAAAGCGCTTCAGTCGGCTGGACGACCTCGCCGGAGGGCAGGAACATCGTGGCATCGGTGAGGCCGCTTTCGACGAGTTGCAGCGCGCACAGGCGGTTGTCGAAGAACCCGAAGCCGTGGCCCTCGAACTTGAGGAGATCGACCTCGACGCGTCCCGGCGCGAGGTTGTCGAGCAACGACTCGACGAATTTCCGCAGATGCCCGCAGTGGCGGAAGGCGGAATGGATGAGATTC
>JALOUA010000191.1 GCA_025457625.1 Akkermansiaceae bacterium | reverse complement strand
TTAGTCCCTCACTCGTCAAAAGTGGACAGGTTAGCGACGATTTTTTCGTTCATGCGGCTGCGAGTGATGGGATGATGAGCCGCTCGGTGATTTGGCGTGCGGCGATCAGGCTGCCGGCCCCGGTCTTGGTCAAATAATACCGGTGCTTGCCGGCGATCTTCTTGATGAGGCCGTGCTGTCTCATGCGCCGCAGTCCTCTGCCTATCTTGTGGGGCTTCCAGCTCGGCAGGTGTTTTCTCAAACCCCGGGTGGTCAGCCCGTGGATCTGGTTTTCTCCCCGCATGACCGCTGTCATAAGCTGGAGGTCTTCCTCGCGGAAGAAGTTCACTCCACGGTGGCTGCGTCCCTTCTGGTCCTTTACGCTGCTGGTGATGGCGCGCAGGTCGTGGCGCTCACGGGTGCGGTCCGGCCACTGGCTGATGAAGCCGAGATAGCGCCGGTTGACTGCTCCCATCGCCTCGCGCAGCGCTCCGAGGCTCATGAGTGTCTTGCGCATCGGTGCGTGTTTACTTTCCGCCTGCGCTGCTTTCGCTTTGGGCTGGCGGGAAGTGGATGCCGCGTTCAGAGCCGTGGGCGCGGCCTTGCGGGCCGCCGGTTGTCGCGGTGCCACCTTGCGGTAGCTGGCGAACGATGTGACGTCGCTTGTGGTGCACTCGATGCGCAAGACACGGTTTTGCTTATCATACATCTTGAGGTTTGTCTTGCCGAGAGTGTGCTTGATGCGGGTGCCCTGGATGAGTGTTTGGAAACGGCTGGAGGCCTCCGCCTTGGTGCGGGCGGATGGTTGGCGCTTGCCGAGGAAGCGGTAGATGTCGGGGCACTGGACTTCGATGGCGGCGGTGCGCACGAGTTGTTGGTAGA
This sequence comes from Akkermansiaceae bacterium, assembly GCA_025457625.1. Taxonomy (GTDB): domain Bacteria; phylum Verrucomicrobiota; class Verrucomicrobiia; order Verrucomicrobiales; family Akkermansiaceae; genus Luteolibacter. Next base: position 7,504 of record JALOUA010000191.1, on the reverse strand, counting down.
GTTCGGGCAGGACGCGGTCGTTCTTGAAGACGATGTCGGTGGAGAGTTCGGCCTGATAGACGCTCCACTGGAGGTGGTGGCCGAGGCTTTCGTGCAGCGCGATCCAGCGGGCGGCGTGGCGGTCGAGGAAAGGGTGGATTTCCTTCGGGTCGAAGGAATCGGCGATCTGCTGGGCGCGGGCGAAATCGGCAATGTGGGTGAAGCAGTTGTCGGCCTTGGTGAATCGGATGCCCGCGGCCTTGAGCTTGCGTTCGAGCCAGTCGTGTCCGTTGAAGCAGAACTGGAGGCGGAAGGGTGCCCAGGTGGGAATGCGCAGGTGGCAGAGGCCGAGCACAGGATCGATGAGATAGATGTAGTAGTGCTGGCATTTGCCCGGGCTCCACTGGAGCTGGAGGAAGCCGGTCTGGTGGTTTTTGCCGACTTTGTAGGTGCGGCAGCTTTCCATGGCTCCGAGGATGCAGACGACGCCCTCGCGGCGGCCGCGTATGGCGAGCAGTTCCTCGACGAGGGCCTCCTTGCGCTGGCCGGCGTTGACCTGGATGATGTCGATGCCCTCGCTTGCGGCCAGTTCGCGGATGTGACCGGCCATCCGGAGCCTGAGCTCGTTGGCGTAGGTCTTGGTATAGTCGATCAGGCGGACGCTCCGAACGTGCAGCAGCGACTGCATCGCAGCGGGATAGGCGACCGAGCCATAGGTGCCGAACAGCACACCTTGATGTCCTTGGCGAATCGTTCGGTCAGAAGCGGCGTACTCATGCCGGAAGGATACCACACCGGTTTCCTTTTGGTTCCGGCTCCGCCGGGTTAGGTTCTGGTCGGGTGGTAGGGACAGCCCCGGCTGGTTCGTTTTCTCTCGTTTTCATAAGCATTGGTTCTTGTGGTTTTCATTTTGTGTTGCATGGCGATGTCCGGCGACACCTTCGGATTTCTGGAATCCTCATGGAATCGCGGCATTCTGTCGCGGATGGCGATGACGCGACAAACCGGAGCTAAGGTCCCGGAAATCCGGTAGCTGGCGTGGCTGGTCAGGTTCTCGTCCATCCGTCATACCTCTGCCAGATCGGCGAGTTGGATCAAGGTCATTTCGTTACCATCCTCAGCGATTTCGATTGGCCGCCAGGGGCACATTCTCCATCATCTGGCCACCATTCATTCCATGCCCCTTCCCATCGACATCACCGCCCTGCTTGCCGGTTCACTCGTGGAATCCGAGCGCGTGGAGCTGAAGGAAGGATGGAATCCGGAGTCGGTGCTGCACACGCTGTGCGCCTTCGCCAACGACTTCCACAACCTCGGCGGCGGCTACGTCATCATCGGGGTGGCTGAAAAGGACGGCCTCGCGCAGTTGCCTCCGGTCGGCCTCACGCCGGAGCGGATCGACTCCATCCAGAAGGAAGTCCTGAACCTCGGCCACTCCGCCATCCAACCGTTCTACCACCCCGTCATGGAACCGGCCGTCGTCAAGGGGCGTCACATTCTCATCCTCTGGGCACCCGGCGGCACGACTCGGCCCTACAAGGCCCGCATCAGCCTCGGGAAAAATCCAGCCGATTGGGCCTACTTCGTCCGGAAGGGAGCGAACACCGTCCGCGCCAAGGGTGCCGACGAGCGAGAGCTCCTTGGTCTCGCCAACAACATCCCTTTCGACGACCGGGTGAACCATCGCGCCACCTTGGCCGATCTCGACCTCGGCCTGATCCGCACCTTCCTCCGCGCCATCGGCAGCGAACTTTACAAGACCTCCGCGAAGATGGATTTCGAGGCGCTCTGCCGTCAGATGCAGATCGTGGACGGACCGCCCGAAGCCGTGTTTCCGCGAAATGTCGGCCTGCTCTTCTTCAACGAGGAGCCGCACAAGTTCTTCCCTCAGGCCCAGATCGATGTAGTCTATTTCCCCGACGGCGCGGGCGGCGACCGCTTTGAGGAAAAAATCTTCCACGGCCCGCTCGACCGCATGCTGCGCGAGTCGCTGGCCTTCATCCAGTCGCGCTACCTTGGCGAGCGTGTCATCAAGCATCCGGACCGAGCCGAGGCCGAACGTTTCTAAAATTTCCCCTACGAGGCCCTCGAAGAAGCCCTTGCCAATGCGGTGTATCATCGCGGCTACGACGAGCGCGAACCCATCGAAGTCCGCATCAACCCCGAGGAAATCGTCATCGTCAACTACCCCGGACCCGACCGCTCGGTGCGGCTCGACCAACTCCGCCAAGGCAAAGCCATCCCGAGGCGATACCGCAACCGCCGCATCGGCGATTTCCTCAAGGAGCTTGAAATCACCGAAGGCCGCTCCACCGGCATTCCGAAGATCCTCCGCGCGATGAAAAAGAACGGCTCGCCGCCGCCTGAGTTCGAATTCGACGAGGACCATTCCTACTTCCTCGTCCGACTCCCGGTGCACCGGAAGGAGAAGGCGGTCCCCAAGCACGATGAGGCTACCACGCAAGTCACCACGCAAGTCACCACGCAAGTCGAGGCTTTGCTGCGCGTCATGACAGGCGAGCAGTCACGAGAAGAAATTCAGGAAAAGCTGAATCTGGCCAACCGGGAACATTTCCGGAAAGGCTACCTCGTCCCCGCCCTCGAAGCCGGCCTCATCGAACGAACCATCCCGGACAAACCCAACAGCCGCCTCCAGAAATACCGCCTCACCGCCAGAGGCCATGCCCAAATTTCCTGAAACCGGACACCAACCACAGAACTACGGCCAACTTGGGCAAACAGTTCCTGTGAGAACCTATTAGGTCTGTGGTCGGGCTGGCGGGATTCGAACCCACGACCCCTACACCCCCAGTGTAGTGCGCTACCAGACTGCGCTACAGCCCGTTTCGGAACGGACGGCAAGGCAAACAGGGGAAATGCGGGTTGGCAAGCACGGAAAATCCTGACATTGCAAGCGCCGCATGAAGCGCATCAAGACGGCGATTGTGGGGGCGAGCGGGTATTCCGGGATGGAGTTGCTGCGCCTGTTGCTGGGCCATCCGGGGGTTGAACTCACGGCCGTGACCTCGCGGCAGGAGGCGGGCAGGGCGCTGGCGGAGGTGTTTCCCAGATTCCGCGGCGCGGCGGGTGCGGAGCTGGCGTTCATCGAGCCGGACCCGGATGCCATTGCGGCAACCGGAGCACAGGCGGCGTTTCTCGCGCTGCCGCACGGGGTGGCGGCGGAGATCGCGCGCGCACTGCTGGATCGCGGACTGCGGGTGATCGATTTGAGCGCGGATTTCCGTTTGAGCGATCCGGCGGTCTATCAGGAATTCTACGGTCACGCGCATCCGGCGCCGGACCTGCTGGCGGAGGCGGTTTACGGCTTGCCGGAGATCCGGGCAGAGGAGATCAAGGCCGCGCGGCTGGTGGCGTCACCGGGATGTTATCCGACGAGCATCCTGCTGCCGCTGTTGCCGTTGCTGCGCGGGAAGCTGCTGGATACGGCAAGCATCGTGGCAAATTCGATGAGCGGTGTGAGTGGCGCGGGCCGCAAGGCGGATGTGTCGCTCCTGTTCTGCGAGTGCAACGAAAGCGTGCGCGCCTACGGTCTGCCGAAGCACCGGCATTTGTCCGAAATTGAACAGGAGTTGTCACTCGCCGCAGGCCATGAGGTGGTCATCAGCTTCCTCCCGCATCTGGTTCCGGTGAATGCGGGGATCGCCACCACCACCACGGCGAAGCTGTGCGAGGGCGTCTCTCCGGATGCCATCGGCGCGGCTTTGGAACAGGCTTATGCGGGCGCGCCTTTTGTGCGCCTGCTCGGCAAGGGTGGCTGTGCGGATACCAAGAACGTCACGCGCACCAATTTCATCGACATCGGCTGGCACCACGATGCGCGCACCGGGCGGATCATCCTCACAAGCGCCGAGGACAATCTGGGCAAGGGCGCGGGCGGCCAGGCGGTGCAGGGATTCAATCTGATGTTCGGATTTTCCGGGACTGATGGATTGCAAAATTTCTGAAGGCGCCCCACGCTGCGCCTCCCTCCCATCCTGTCCCATGGATTTTCCGTTCACCCGCATCAAGGGCGGCGTTGGCGCGCCGCAGCGATTCCTCACCAGTGCGGTGGGTTGTGGCATCAAGAATCCCGCCGCGGACCGCCTTGATCTCGCTCTGATCTATTCCGAGGTGCCGTGCAGTTCGGCGGGCACCTTCACCACTAACCGCGTGAAGGCCGCGCCGGTGCGGGTGACCCAGGCGAACCTGCGCAAGGGCAACCTGCGCGCGATCATCGCCAACTCCGGCAACGCCAACGCCTGCACCGGCGTGCAGGGCATCCAGGACGCCAACGCGATGTGCGATGCGGTGGCGAAACCGCTCGGGCTCAAGCGCTCGGAAGTGGGCGTTTGCTCCACCGGCGTGATCGGCCTGCCCATGCCGATGATGCGCATCGAGCCGAAATATGATGATTTGATCGATCGCCTCGGGCCGAAAAACGGCGGCAGTGTGGCGTCGGCCATCATCACCAGCGACACCCACCCGAAGGAAATCGCGATTTCCTTCGATCTCGGCGACCACCGCGTGCGGCTCGGCGGTTGTGTGAAAGGCGCTGGCATGATCTCCCCGAGCATGGCCACCATGCTGTGCTTCATCACCACCGACGCGCACTTTCCCACGGAGTGCCTGCGCAAGGCGGTGCTCGAATGCGTCGAGGAAAGTTTCAACCGCATCACCATCGATGGTGACATGTCCACCAACGACACGGTGCTGGTGATGGCCAACGGCGCGTCCGGCATGCCGCCGATCCGCCGCAACGGCAAACGCTGCAAACAATTCCGCCAGGCGCTTTGCTGGCTGATGTTGGAGCTTGCCAAAGCGGTCGTCCGCGATGGCGAGCGGGTGACGAAATTCGTAACCGTGCATGTCATCGGCGCGCGCACCTATCTCGACGCGAAAAAAGTCGCGGAAGCGGTCTGCAAGTCGGCCTTGGTGAAGTCGTCATGGAACGGCGGCGATCCGAACTGGGGCCGCATCATCCACGCCGTCGGCTACTCGCGGGCCCGCATCCGCGAGGAGTTGGTGGACATTCACATCGGTGGCAAGGCCGCGTGTCTCGGAGGTTTGCAAGCCGCCACGCCGATGGACGAGCTGCGCGCGGTCGTGGCCGAACCCGAGTTCGGGATCGTCATCAACCTCAACCAGGGCGATGCGGACTACACGATGTATTCCAGCGACCTTTCACCGGAATACATCGACTTCAACCGCTCGGAATACGCCTATTGGAAACAGGCGCGCAAGGACGGGCTGGTGTGAGCGTTTGCGGTTTGCCGATGCGCTCGCGGGCGTCGGCATTGGCCGCGGCGAAGCCATCGAGGGATACGAGGGCGACGAAGGTCCGGCTGGCGCGGGTGACGCGTGAGGCGTTTCGAGCTCAGGAAGGCTCATTGAGCGACTGCTGATGACGCCTGAGCAGCCGGTCGGCGAAGAACGGACCGGCCGGCAGGAGGGCGGCGATGCCGACAACGACCGCGAGCCTGAAGGGCAGCGCGGCGCGGATCATGGCCAGCAGGAGCAGCACGCCCAGCGCCATGAACAGCAGGCCATGCGCCCAACCGACGAATTTCACCGCCAGCGGCTGGTCCCAGAGATACTTGAGCGGCATGGCCACGAGCAGCAGCACCAGATAGGAGACGCCCTCGGTGAGGGAAACGGCACGCAGCAGCGACATCAGGTTCATGGCGCGCGAACAAACGCGGGATGTCGGATTTTTCAACCGATTTCCCCGGCCCGGGCAAACTTCATGGCAAGGCTTCCGGTGAAACAAGAGCCCCGGGCGAAATTACGGCACTCTGGGATTGCCAAACGGGATTCTGCGACTAGAGATGCGCCCCCGGCGCGCGCCTTGCACCCGGAAACTCAGAAGCAAACCACTGGCATGAAGGACCTTACGAAATACCGCAACATCGGCATTTTCGCCCACGTCGATGCGGGCAAGACGACGACCACCGAGCGCATTCTCAAGCTCACCGGCAAGATTCACAAGATCGGCGAGGTCCACGATGGCGCTTCCACCATGGACTTCATGGAGCAGGAGGCGGAACGCGGCATCACCATCCAATCCGCCGCCACCTCGTGCTTCTGGAAGGGTCACCAGTTCAACGTCATCGACACCCCGGGGCACGTGGACTTCACCATCGAAGTTTATCGTTCGCTCAAGGTGCTCGACGGCGGCATCGGCGTCTTCTGCGCCTCCGGCGGTGTCGAACCCCAGTCGGAAACCAACTGGCGCTACGCCGATGACTCGGAGGTTTCCCGCGTCATTTACGTCAACAAGATGGACCGCGTCGGCGCGAACTTCTATCGCGTCGTGGAGCAGGTGAAAACCATCCTCGGTGCCAAGCCGCTCGTCATGGTCCTGCCGATCGGCGAGGAAACCAGCTTCGCCGGCGTCGTCGATCTGCTGACCCGCCAGGCTTACGTCTGGGACGATTCCGGCAAGCCGGAAAACTTCAAGATCGAGCCGGTGCCCGCCGACATGGCGGACAAGGTCGAGCAATACCGCGCCGAGCTCATCGAGAGCGCCGTGGAGCAGGAGGATGAGGCCATGGAGAAATACCTCGACGGCGAGGAACCCGATCTCGAGACCATCAAGCGCTGCATCCGCAAGGGCACGATCAAGCTCGCATTCTTCCCCACCTATTGCGGTTCCTCGTTCAAGAACAAGGGCGTGCAGAACGTGCTCGACGCCGTCGTCGATTACCTGCCAAACCCCACCGAAGTGAAGCCCCAGCCGGAAGTGGACCTGGAAGGCAACCCGACCGGCGAATACGCCATCGTCGATGCCACCAAGCCCTTCCGCGGCCTGGCTTTCAAGATCATGGACGACAAGTTCGGCGCGCTCACCTTCACCCGCATCTACTCCGGCGTGATCAAGAAGGGCATGACCGTGCTCAACACCTTCACCGGCAAGACCGAGCGCATCAGCCGCATGGTCGAAATGCACGCCGATGACCGGATCGAAATCGACAGCGCGCAGGCGGGTGACATCGTCGCCATCGTCGGCATGAAGAACGTCCAGACCGGCCACACGCTTTGCGATGAAAACAAGCCGGCCACGCTCGAGCCGATGGTTTTCCCCGATCCGGTGATTTCCATCGCCGTCGCCCCCAAGGACAAGGCCAACGCCGAGAAACTCGGCACCGCCATCAGCAAGATGGTGCAGGAAGACCCGTCGTTCCGCGTCGAAACCGACGAGGAAACCAACGAAATGATCCTCAAGGGCATGGGCGAGCTCCACCTCGACATCAAGATCGACATCCTCAAGCGCACCCACAAGGTCGAGGTCAACGTCGGCGCGCCGCAGGTCGCCTACCGCGAAACCATCACCAAGGCTGTGAGCGACAGCTACACGCACAAGAAACAATCCGGTGGTTCCGGCCAGTTCGCCAAGATCGACTACACCATCGAGCCGCTCGAACCCGGCTCCGGTTTCGTGTTCGAATCCGCCGTCGTCGGTGGCAACGTGCCCAAGGAATTCATCCCCGCGGTGGAAAAGGGTTTCAAGACCTCGATCCACAAGGGG
>JALOUA010000190.1 GCA_025457625.1 Akkermansiaceae bacterium | reverse complement strand
TTCCTGCCACCGCCGCAACAGATGGAACTCGATTTCGAAAACCCGTCGCCCACCCGCGCGGACCTGCAATCCGTGATGTCCGGCGAGATTTAGACCCGCATGGACTGAGGGACTTTTTCCCGGCTTGGCCTGGCCGCGAGCAAGCCTTGCGAATACTTGCCGGCATTGTTGGGAAGAATGAAACGCTTGTAGAAGCGGCGCTGCAAGCATCCGAGGAACTTGAACGCCGCGCGATGGCAAATCGTGGCTGGCCCCCCTGTTCCAGCCCGTGGTGGGGACAACTTGGCCCCACGCTTCCGCGTAGCGCCTCTTCAACCGCCCCCTCCTTCCTCGTTTCCATGCGATGCGCCACACACCACCGCCCGCTTGCGAAGAAACCGGTTCAAGAATGTTTCTGACAAACATCGCGGGCTGCTCATGGTTCTCCACATCCCTCGGAACTCCCACCACGCCTTGACGGCGGGGAATCAAAAAAAGAGCGGTTTCACTGATGATCGATGGTGCCGACTTCGATCCAGCGGATCGCGTGGCGGGTGAGTTCGCCGCCATCGGCGAGGCCGAGTTTCTCGCGGATGTGGGAACGGTGGGCGTCCACGGTGCGCGGGCTGATGCCGAGCTGTGAGGCGATCTCCTGGTTGCTTTTGGCGTGGCCGATGAGTTCGAAGACCTCCATTTCGCGGTCGGTGAGGCATTCGAGGGGAAATCCGGGTTTTGCGTTGGCCTTGCCGCCGGAGAGCGAGCGCAGCAAGTGGTTGGTGACGGTGGGGCTGGCGAAAACCCCGCCGCCCAGCACCGCGCGGATCGCTTCCAGCAGAGAGGCCGGCGGCGTATCCTTCATGACATAGCCGCGGCCGCCGGCGCGCAGCACGCGCTCGGCATAAATCATCTCGTCGTGCATCGAGAGCACGAGCACGGGAATCTCCGGATGAGTGGCGGCGAGGTCCTTGATGAGTTCCAGGCCGTTGCGCCCGGGCAGGGTGAGATCGGTGATGATGAGTGCGGGTTTCGCGGTTTCCACCATCTGGAGCGCCTGCTGGACATCGCCGGCCATGCCGCAGACACGGATGCCGGGTTCGGCGTTGATCATGCGCTGAAGCCCTTCTAACAGGAGCGGGTGGTCATCCACCAGCAGGATGCCGCGTGGAATGGTTTTGGCGGCCATGGTCATGGGGGTCAGTCGGGTTCCTTGAAGAGATCGAGAAAGCGGTCTTCGAAATCATGGAACAAGCCGAGGCGGTCGAGTTCCTGTTTGAGTTCGTAGGCGCGCGAGCGGTTTTGTCGGGCGGCGGTGAAGAGGTTTTCGATGTGTCTGCGGTCGGCCGCGGTGGGCGCGGCGGTGGTTTCGACGGCACCGGCTTGCGGCGGGTTTGCCGTTTGATCACGGGCTTCGGCGACGGCCTGCTCCATCCGGACGAGGAGGTCCTCCATGGTTTTCTCCACGGTGAGGGCATGTTCGCGCAGTTCGTCGAAGTCCAGCTCGATTCCGGTCATCGCGGTGAAGAATTCCAGCACGGCGAGGGCGGCCTTGGGATAGGGGACTTGGGAAAACACGTGCGGAATTTCGCCTAACAGGCATCCGCCGGGCAGGCCGGCGGCGGCGGCCGCGCCAAGCAGCACGCCGTTGAGTCCGCTGATGGTTCCGCTTTCCAGGATGTCCATGTCGAGCTGGCGGAATTCATCGAGCGTGGCGTGGTCGATGGCGGCACCGAAGACCCTGGGTTCGTGTTTCGGGCGCATGCCGGTGGCCATGGCGGCGAAGGTGAAGACCCGCCGGACGCCGAGATTCACGGCCGCTTCGGCGAGGTGGTTGCAGAACGCGCCGCCGCGCGCCGGCGGCTGGGCCTCGCCGATGAACACGATGAGGTCGCGCCGCGCCTGCGGGTCGTTCCACAGGAACATCCGGCTGCGCGGCAGGCGGCGCGCGAGAATCATGCCATCCTTCACCTCCACCTGGGCGGGATCGAAATAATCGACGGCGGACATCTCCGCCAGAAGATGCATGCCGAGCTTGGCCATGAGATAGTAGCCGGCGGTGATGGCGACGCCGCCCATGCCCGGCCAGACGGCCACCAACCACGGATCGTGAAGTTTTTCCTCCGCAGTCATGATATCAACATCGCGCGTGGTGGGTGAACGTCAAGGGATGACGGCACTGGTGGCGGGCACCGTGCAGGTGACCAGCGTGCCGCCGCTTTGCGGCGCGGTGAAGGCAAGAGAGGCGCCGATGACATCGGCGCGGTAGTTCATGATGCGCAGGCCCATGCCCTTGCGCCGCGGACCAAGCCTCGGCATGCCGCAGCCGTTGTCGGCGACGCGAAGTTCGGTGTGCTCGGCGGTGACAGCGAGGGTGATGTCGATTTTTTCCGCCTGGCCATGGTTGACGGCATTGGTGACCGCCTCGCGCGCGATGCGGTAGAGGTGGGTGGCGGCGGTGTCGGTGAGGGGCGGCTCACCGGCGGGGCCGTCGAAACGGCAGGCCACGCGGTAGATTTCGGAGGTGCGGTCCGCGAGATCGGCGAGGGCGGCGATGAGGCCGCCGGATTTCAATGCCACGGGATGCAACCCGCGTGCCAGCGAGCGGGTGAGGGCGAGTGCGTCTTTGAGCAGATCGGTGATCTTGGCGGCCTGGCCGGCCTCCGGCGAGCCGATGGCCTGGAGGACTCCGGCAAGTTGATGGCTCATGTAGGAAATGCCGACGAGGCGCTGGCCGAGGTCGTCGTGGAGGTTGCGGCCGATGCGTTGTTGTTCGCGCTCGCTGATTTCGAGGATTTCCTTTTCGAGGCGGTGACGCGCGGCGATTTCCTTGTGGAGTTTTGCGTTGGCCTTGCGCAATGCGGCGGTGCGCTCGTGGACGCGGGCTTCGAGTTCGCTGTTGAGCTTGAGGATGAATTCCTCGGTGCGGACGCGGCCGGTGGCGTCGCGGATCGAGTGGATGACCATGGCGCCCGCCCGGGTGGCAAGCGGGCTGCTGCCGATTTCCACCGGAAAGACGCTGCCGTCCCTGCGCCGGCCTTCAAGCGTGCGATCGCCGCGTTTGCGCTTGGTGCTGGCGATGTCGGGAACCAGGAGATTGATCGGTTGCCCGGGAAGTGCCGGGTGAGGATAATCGAACATGAGGCCGGTGCGGGTGTTGGTGTATTCGATCAAGCCCTGCGGATTGACCAGCACGATGGCGTCCGGCGCGGCATCCAACATGCCGCCCAGCAGTTCGGTGACATGATTCCGCTTCATGAAATCACAGGAAGCGCGCTTCCATTTCCGGCAGCGGGCAGCGGGTGAGGTCCGCGCCGACCGAGGAGAGCAGCGACTTGCGAGCGGCGGACGGCAGCGCCTCTTCCAAACGGCCGAGGATGGGTTGCGGTGCGGCGAGCACCCATCCGGGGTAGCCGTCGCCGGAGAGCACGCAATCGATGCGGGCGGCCATTTTGCGCAGGGCGCCGCGTTCGATTTCGCTCTTCAGGTTGTGTTCCTCGCCGTGTGACATGCCGGTTTCGAAGCCGACGGCCACGCCGCGGGCGAAGCGCCCCGATTGGTCGGTGACGGTTTCGTGGATGGACTTCACATGTTCCTTGCCGGATTCGCCGGGTTCTTCGACGAGGTGTTCTTTCTCTGCGGGATCCTCGCCGGCCGCGCGGTGCCTGAGGACCCTGAGGTTGCCAAGATTGGCGGCGATGATGATTTTTTTCATGATTTCATTTCGGTTGTGTTGGGCAAAAGGCACGAAGCATCCCCCGTCGCGTGAATCCGCCCGCCGCCCCGGGCCGCTGATCCGGACATCCGCCAGTCCGTGGCGCTTCAGGTGTTTCCGGTGCGATGGAAAAATCCGGACCAATGATAGTTCCAGACATGCAGCCAGGGATGATGGCCGTGTTCGTCGCTGGCCATGTAGGCCGAATAGGCGATGCCGGCAATCCATGCGGCGGGAACGAGGATCATCGACAAGCCCAGAGTGCCGAAGACCATCAGTGCGGAAACGAAACCAATCAGCACGTTGCCGATGGTTAGAATGCCGAATCCGGCGAGGTAGTGGTGTTTATACAGATGCCCGAGACCGGGTATCAGACTGAGCGCGGCCGCAAGCTTGTTGCGATCCACGCGTTTCCATGCAGCGATTAATTCTTTCATGGCATGACAGGGGTTTTGAGACAACTGCAACATCCCACGCGGCCATGCCCGGCGCAAGATAAAATCCGCAAATCCCGGGCATCTGGCGGCGGCCGGGATTTCCCGACTCGCCAATATCCAGGTGGCTGCTACACAGCGGCGGCATGAGAGGCGCGCGATGGATTGGGGCCGCAGGCTTGGTGCTGGCGACGCTGGTGGTCGGTGCCGGCGGCGGTGACTCGCTGTTGCGGGCCTTGTGGCCGGCGGTGGTGGCCATCGGGGTGATCGTGCTGCTCAAGGAGGCGGCGTTGGGGCTGGCCTGCGGGGTGGCTGCCGCGGCTTTGCTGCTGGCGGGCGGTGAGCCGGTGAAGGCGCTGCGTCTGGCGCTGGCGGATCATGTGTTTCCGGCGATGCAGGGCCCGTGGCGGATCGGGGCGCTGGTTTTCACGCTGCTGCTGGGATCCTTCGCGGGGATTCTGGAGAAGTCGGGTGGTTTCGAGTCACTGCTGCGCCGCATGTTGGAGGGCGGGAAAGACGCTACGCGGCGTTTGTTGGGCGGCGTGTATGGCGTCGGCCTGCTGTGTTTTTTCGACGGACTGGCGAGCAGTTTGCTGGCGGGGCGGATCGCCCGGCCGCTGGCCGACCGCGCCGGGGTCTCGCGCGAGCGTTTGGCATGGGTGGTGGACTCGACCGGTTCGCCGGTGGCCTGCGTGGCTTTCATTTCCACGTGGATTGCAACGCAGCTCAGCCTGATCGAACAGGGCTTGAAGGATGCGCCGTTCAAAGTGGAGCCGTATGCCCTGTTTTTCCAATCGGTGCCGGCCAATGCCTATTGCCTGCTCACTTTGTTGTTGGTGCCGCTGGCGATCCGGACCGGCTACCAACCGCGCGTGATGCGGCGTTGCAAGGCGATGGTGCCGGAGCAAACCGAGACCGCGGCAGCGGATTCGGCGCGCCCGTGGGTGGTGTTGGTGCCGCTTGCCGTGCTCGTGGCGGGCATCCTCGCGGGCTTTCCGCTTCTGGCGGGCGAGCGGATCGACGTGCTGTCGGCCGAGGGTTGGAAACGCGCGTTCAGCGGCGATGCGGGGCCCTATGCGCTGGTGTTCGGCAGCTTGGCGGGCTGGATCGCGGCGATGGCGTGTTTTCCATCCCAACGCCGGCATGAGGCGGCCACTGCGGCGGTGCATGGTGCGGGCGCCTTGATCCCCGCGCTGGTGGTGTTGATCCTGGCCTGGTCGCTGGGCAGCATGTTTTCCGCACTTGGAACCACGGGCCACATCGCCGCGCTGCTGGCCGATGGCGTGCCGGTGGGCTGGCTGCCGCTGATGATTTTCATGGTCGGCTCGTCGATGGCTTTCACGACGGGTTCCTCATGGGGAACCATGGGTCTGCTGATGCCGCTGGCGCTGCCGGCCACGGTGGCCGCCGCCAGCGCCGCCGGTCTGTCGCCGGAGGAAACCCGCAGCCTGGCGGCCATGGTCATTGGTGCGGTTTTCGGCGGCGCGACCCTGGGCGATCACTGCAGCCCGTTTTCGGACACCACCATCGTGAGTGCGCTGGCCAGCGGCTGCAGGACGGTGGATCACGTGGTCACTCAACTGCCCTTCGCCGGAATGGCGGCCCTTGCCTCCTGCGCGGCCTACGCGTTGATGGCGGCAGGCATGTCATCCATGCTGGCGACGGCCGCCGCGGCCATGGCGCTGGCAGGTTGGGTGGGCTTGATGAAGCGGCGCTGAAATTTCAAAAAAATACCCGTCGGGACGGCAATTGTCTTGCAAAACCGCGGAGCCCGGCTTTCTTCTGCGCCTCCAACCAAAACCAAGGACGATCCGGCGGATTGCTGGATCCATCCCCTACGACCATGAGCACCAAAGAAATCAACCTGAAAGACTATCAGCTCCACGAAGGAGACACCGGCAGCGCCCCTTATCAAGTGGCCCTGCTCACCCGGCGGATCTTCCACCTCACGGACCACCTGAACATCCACAAGAAGGACTTCTCGTCGCGCCGTGGCCTGCTGACCCTTGTTTCCCAGCGCCGCAAGCTGCTGGACTTCATCAAGAAGGGCTCCGAGGAGAAATACCAGCAGGTCATCCAAGGGCTGGGACTCCGCCACTAACCCCTTTCGCAAGACAGCCACGGGAGCACTCCCCGTGGCTGTCGCGCAAAACGGCGCGGGCTTTTACGGTTTGGCCCGCCGCCGCAGACAAAACCCATGCGCCCGCCAGTGGTGCGGCGCCGTGATTTGTCCCATGAACCGAATGCCCGCCCGGCAATCCCGCCGTGCGGAATGTCCGCAAGAAACAGAAGAAAGAAGAAAAGAACGAATATGAACATCCATAGCAAAACGATCGAAGTCGGAACCAACCCGATCACGATCGAAACCGGCAAACTTGCCAAACTCGCCGACGGTGCCGTCACCGTCCGCTGCGGTGACACCATCATCCTGGTGACCGCCGTTTCCGCCACCAAAGTAAAACCCGGCCAAACCTGGTTCCCGCTCTCCGTGGAATATAAGGAAAAAGCCTCCGCCGCCGGCGTTTTCCCCGGTGGTTACTTCAAACGCGAAGGCCGCCCCACCGAGAAGGAAATCCTCACCTGCCGCATGACCGACCGCCCGCTGCGGCCGTTGTTCCCGAAGGGTTATTTCTACGACACGCAAATAATCGCCATCCTGCTCTCCGCCGATGGTGAAAACGACGCGGAC
>JALOUA010000189.1 GCA_025457625.1 Akkermansiaceae bacterium | reverse complement strand
CGGCGTCGTTCACGCCGGTGAGCGTGTCGGAGCCGATGTCGAAGGCCTCGTCCCATTGCAGGATCATCGGCATGGTGTGCGGCATCTGCTGCGTGTCGACTTCCTTGCCATCCACCTTGAGCACGCCGGTGCCGGGGCGGCCAAGTCCGCTCATGTTGTTGAAGAGCAGCGTGCCCGCGCCGAGGCCGTCGTATTTGAAGTCGAACTCGACGATGTGCTTGCCGGGCGTGAGTGCCTCCGGGGCTTCCCACTTGATGCGCTTGAGGTCGGCGAGGTTCCAGAGGAACACCGGCTTGCCCTTGAGCAGGTAGAAGCCGTAGCCGCCGAAGCGTCCGCCCGAGGCGACGATCATGCCTTCCGCACCACCTTCCGGCACTTCGATGTCGGCGGTGAAGGTGTAGCTGGCGTTGAGGATGTTCGGCGAGTCACCCTGCGGCAGGCCGGTCATCGGCAGCGTGTAGACAAACTCCGTGCGGCCCGCGGTGATGTTCGGGCGCGGCGCGACGATGCGGGCGGCGACCGAGGCATCCAGCGGGAAGACCTGATACTTCTTCGCTTCCTCGATGAACATCGCCTTCATTTCCTTCACCTTGTTCGGATTTCCTTCGGCGATGTTGTGCGACTGGCTGAAGTCCCTGGTGAGGTCGTAGAGTTCGAGCACCTGGTTGTTGAGCGGGTCGGGATTGGCGGGGCCGAAGGCTTCCCAGGGCGCGCGGTTGACCTTGGTGCTGAGCAGCCAGCCATCATGATAGAGAGCCCACTGGCCGAACATCTCGAAGTATTGCGTCTTGTGGCGTGAGGGTGCCTTCGCGTTCTTCTTGTCGAAGGTATAAACGAGGCTGGTGCCCTCGATGGGAGATTGCTTGATGCCGTCCACGATCTCGGGTTCCTTGATTCCCGCGGCTTCGAGAATGGTCGGGACGATATCGATGACGTGGCAGAACTGTTCGCGCAGGCCGCCGGCGTCCTTGATGCGCGCCGGCCATGACACCGCCATGCACTGGCGGACGCCGCCAAGTTTCGAGGCATTCTGCTTGAACCAGGTGAACGGCGTGTCGAAGGCCCACGACCAGCCGGCGGACATGTGGTTGTAGGTCATCTCGGTGCCCCACACGTCATACCATTTCAACTGTTCGGCGGCAGGGATGGCGTTCACGCCGTTGAAGAACGCGACTTCGTTCGGGGTGCCCAGCGGACCGCCTTCGGCGCTGGTGCCGTTGTCGCCGTTGATGTAGATGACGAGCGTGTTGTCGAGCTTGCCCATGTCCTCGACGGCCTGGATGACGCGGCCGATTTCGTGGTCGCTGTAGGCCGCATACGCGGCGAAGACTTCGACCTGTTTGATGAAGAGCTTTTTCTCATCCGCGGAGAGCTGATCCCATGGCTTGAGAACTTCGGCAGGCCAAGGTTCCATTTTCGTGTCCGCCGGGATGACGCCGAGTTTCTTCTGATTCTCGAAAATGCGATCCCGCAGTTTTTCATAGCCGTCGTCGAAGAGATTCATGTCTTCAATCTTCTTCACCCATTCCTTGGTCGGGTGATGCGGCGCGTGGGTGGCTCCGGGCGCGTATTTGACGAAGAACGGCTTGCTGGGCGCGATCTGGTTGATGCGGTTGAGGTAATCGATCGCGTCGTCGGCCATGCCGGTGATGAGATTCCAGCCGGGTTTGCCCTCGAAGGGATAGATCTGGGTGGTGTTGCGGAACAGATTCGGCTGCCACTGGTTCGCATCACCGCCGATGAAGCCGAAGAAGTATTCGAAGCCCATGCCGATGGGCCAGCGGTCGAAGGGTCCGACCTGGCTGGCCTCATAGGCCGGCACATTGTGATCCTTGCCGAACCACGACGTCGCGTAGCCATTGTCCTTGAGCATGCGGCCGATGGTGGCCTTGTCCTGGGCGATGACGCTGTTGTAGCCGGGGAATCCGGTGGACTGCTCCGAGATCACGCCGAAGCCGGCGGAGTGGTGGTTGCGCCCGGTGATGAGCGCGGCACGGGTCGGCGAGCAGAGCGCGGTGGAGTGGATGTTGTTGTAGCGCAAACCGGTTTTCGCCAGGCGGTCCATCGTGGGCGTCGGGATGACGCCGCCGAAGGTGCTGGGCACGCCGAATCCGGAGTCGTCGGTGATGATGAGCAGGACGTTGGGTGCGCCCTCCGGCGGGACGATGCGCGGAGCCCACCAGGGTTTCGACTTCAGGGCCTCCTGCTCAATCACGCCGCCGAACTTCGGGTCGGGAGCTGGCAGTTGGTTGCCGGGAATGGTGGTGGTGGCGCTTGGCGAACCGGGCGTGCCGGTGGTTTGGATTTCCGTCTGTGCCGCAAGCGACGTCGTGATGGCGGCAAGCGCGAATGCTGTGGCGAGTTGGTGATGGCGTTTGATTCTCATGGATCGAGTCTGGTGGGATGGAGGTGGATGCTGGCAAAGTCGGCTTTTCGGGAAGAAGAAGGTGCTGACGGGGGCGCAGGCCCGATTCGGGGCTGTCGTCGGGTTTTCAGGCATGACAGCGCGCACCGGTGTTGAGGTTCAAGGTGGTGTGGGTGTGGATGGTGCCGGCGGAAGCGGGGCTTTCACGGCCGGCGACCGGGAGGATGTTGTCGGGCATAAGGTTCCAGAATTCGCTGGTGGCGAAGGGATTGACGGGCACACCGACAAGAAGAAACGGCGGCACGTGGGGAAATTTCATGGGTTTGAGGGGATGGGGGAGGAGCTTGGTTCAAACTGAAAGGAATCGTTTTTATCCCGAATGAGCTGTTAGCCCGCAAGGGAAATCCGTATCCGGAATACGCAAAGTTGCGGATTGACCGGGCGGTTCGGTTGCCTAGTTTCGGGACCATGGAACATGCCGGACCTCACTATCACCGGCTCCGCGTTTCGGATCCGGAGGACTTTGCGGAAGCGATCCGCGGCTCGCATCTCACTGCGTGCCTATTGGCGAGGAGTCCGGGCATGTCGCAACTCGAGCGCATCAATCTTCCCCATACGTGTCTTGACACCGCAAGCATCGCCTCGTCCTTTTTATTCACCGGTGAGATGGCGGCGGACTGTTTCAGCCTGATTTGTGTGACCGCCTGTCCGCTGGAGGGACATTCGTTCAATTTCTCCACCCGCCACCGTTCCGGATACATCGGGCTGTTCAGGCCGGGAGGTGAGATAGACGCGTTCGTCCCGGCGGGATATGCGAGTGCAACCCTGATCATTCCCCGCGACCTGCTGCTGCGGGAGCTTGCCGCGCGTTTTCCCGAAATCCCCCCCGTCTGGCTGGTCAAGGGGGTTGGTCTGGCTATTTCCGCCGCATCACAAAGGCGGATCGATTCGCTTCTGCAGATGCGCCGTGAATTGGCTGACGCCAGTCCGGGCTGGTTGAAGGATGAGAGAAGGCGGGCATCATTCGAGGAGGAATTGATCGAATTATTCGTTGAGGCGTTGCGGGAAAAGTGGAGCCAGCCGCATCCGCTCACGCCCGCGCCACGGCTCAAGCGCTATGGGGCGTTGCGGAAAATCCGCGATCACATCGCGGACCAGCGGGGCCGTTTGCTCCGGCTCGACGATTTGTGCATCGCCAGCGGCATGAGCCGCCGGGGCCTGGAATATTTATTCAAAGACCACTTCGGCATCGGGGTGAATGCCTTCATCCGCTGCCAGCGGCTCCATGGCGCGCGCAGGGCGATCCATGACGCCAGCCCCGAACCGGGCGTGGTCAAACGCGTCGCCCTCGAGTGGGGTTTCTGGCATCTCGGGCGGTTCTCCGCCGAATACCGCGGGCTCTTCGGTGAAAACCCGTCCGATACGGTCGGCCGTGTCGGGGAAACGACAGCGGATTGATCCGGATGGTTCGACGCCTCTGCCGCCTCAGGCATTCTCTCATCGATGAGGTTTTGATGATTGCCGTAATATCAGGATTTGTTTACAACCCGCGCCAAGAGGCAGTTCGCGCGGGTTTGCGCGCCTCTTGTTGGTTTTTCAGCTTCAGCTCCCTGCGTGTCAAATCCCCATCATATCGTGATCGCCTGCGGCGGCACCGGCGGTCATTTGTTTCCCGGAATCGCCGTGGCGGAGGCGCTGCGGGCGCACGGGCACGAGGTGCTGCTTCTGATTTCCGAGAAAAAAGTGGATGCGGAAGCCTCGGCCAAATACCCGCACCTGCGCTTTGAGACACTGCCTGCGGTGGCGAAACCGCCGACCTTGTCGCCGCGCATGGTTTCCTTCCTCTTGAAAACGTGGCGCTCGATCGGCCGCTGCAAGTCGATCCTGCGGGACTTCGAGGCGGACGTGGTGCTTGGCATGGGTGGCTTCACCTCGCTGCCGCCGGTGGTTGCAGGGCATCGACTCGGGCTCAAGACCTTCGTTCACGATTCCAACGCCCGCCCGGGCCGGGCGAACGTGCTGACCAGCCGGTTTTGCAGCCAGGTGTTGCTCGGGCTCGATGCCGCCAAGGCCTATTTCCCGAACCGTCAAACGGTGGTCACCGGCACGCCGGTCCGTCCGGAAATCATCCACTTGCCATCCCGCGAGCAGGCGGCGGAGCGATTCGGTCTCGACCCGCGCAAAACCACCCTGCTGGTGACCGGCGGCAGCCAGGGCGCGCGCCGTCTCAACGAATTGTGCGCTGAGGCGGCCAGGAAACTGCCGCCGGAGATGCAGGTGCTGCACATCGCCGGAGCGCTCGATTTCGCCCGCGTCGCGGAAATCGCCGGCGACCGCCCGGCCCACAAGGTGCTGGGTTTCTGTGATCAAATGCCCGCCGCCTATGCCATCGCGGATTTGGTGATCGCCCGCGCCGGGGCCTCCAGCCTCACCGAGATCGCGATCTGCGGGCATCCCTCGATCCTCGTGCCCTTCCCCTTCGCGGCGGACGACCACCAGACGCGCAACGCGGAGGTTTTCGCCAAGGCGGGTGCCGCCAAACTCGTTCAGGAACGCGATCTCGACGCGGAAAAACTCGCCGTCATGGCCAGCGACATTCTCCGGGACTTGCCAACTTTCAAGCAGATGGCAAAAGCCGCCCGCGCACTTGCCGTTCCCGACGCCGCCGACCGGGTGTGCGCCGCCATCGAAGCCACTCTCACCCATCCATGACCGCACTCAGCCAGCGCCTCACCGATACCAGCCAGCCGCTGCACATCCACCTCATCGGCGTGGCGGGATCCGGCATGAGCGGGCTCGCGCTGCTGCTGTTAGGCATGGGTCACAAGGTCAGCGGCTCGGACCGCGTGACCTCCGCGGAAACCGAACGCATGCAAGGCGTGGGGCTGGTGTTTTCCTCACCGCACACCGCGGAAGCCGTGAACGGTGCCGACATCGTCGTCTTTTCCTCCGCCATCCGCCCGGAAAACCCGGCCTACGCCGCCGCCGTGGCCGCGAAGATCCCGCTCTACCGCCGCGCCGAGTGCCTCGCGGCCATCCTCCACACGCGCAAGGGCATCGTCATTTCCGGCACCCATGGCAAAACCACCACCTCGTCCATGACCGCCCACGCCCTGCGCGAGGCGGGGCTCAAGCCGAGCCATTACGTCGGCGCGGAAATCCCGATCCTCGGCGCGAACGCGAAATGGTCCGCCGAGGGCGAATTCATGGTGGCCGAGGGCGATGAGAGCGATGGCACGCTCGCGCTCTACCGGCCGGAACACTCGGTGATCCTCAACATCGAGGCCGAGCATCTCGATTTCTACCGCGACCTCGACCACATCCGCGAGGTGTTCTCCACCCTTGCCAATCAGACGCGCGGCAAACTCGTCTATTGCGCCGAGGATCCGGTGGCCCACGAACTGTGTGCGGGACGTGAAAACGCCGTGTCCTACGGCTGGGAGGAAGCCGACTACACCGCCACCGGCGTGCGTGATCTCAAAGGTTCGTCCGCCTTCACCGTCCTGCGGCGGGGCGAGTTGTTGGGCGATCTCGAGCTGGGCATCCCCGGCCATCACAACATTCTCAACGCGCTGGCGGCCATCGCCCTGGCCGACTCATGTGGCGCGGAGTTTCCACTGGTTTCGCGCGCGCTGAACACCTTCGCCGGTGCCAAGCGCCGCTTCGAAACGATCTATCTATCAGCCAACTTCCGCATCGTCGATGACTACGGCCACCACCCGTCGGAGCTGGCCGCCACGCTGCAAACCGCGCGCTCGCTCAAGCCGCAGCGCGTCGTCGTCCTGTTCCAGCCACACCGCTACACCCGCACCCGGGCGCTTGCCGACGACTTCGGCAAGGTCCTGCAGCAGGCCGATCTCGTGTTCGTCACCGATGTCTATCCGGCCTCGGAAAAACCGATCGATGGCATCAGCGGCCGGACGATCGTCGAGGCGATGGAGCGCCATGGCGCGATCCCCGCGGTTTACCTCCCCGATCTGACCACCGCACATCACGCCGTGGGCAACGCGCTGCAACCCGGCGACCTGCTCGTCACGCTCGGTGCGGGCAACGTGCACGAGGCCGGCACCCGCCTCGCCAAGGACCTCAAAATCATCGAGGAAATGCGCGGATTGATGCCGCAGGGCGAGATCGACGGCAAACTCTACGA
Organism: Akkermansiaceae bacterium; assembly: GCA_025457625.1. Taxonomy (GTDB): domain Bacteria; phylum Verrucomicrobiota; class Verrucomicrobiia; order Verrucomicrobiales; family Akkermansiaceae; genus Luteolibacter. The sequence continues at coordinate 298 of JALOUA010000189.1, read as the reverse complement.
ACCGATGAGCCGCCACACGACCATGCTCGTCGGCGGACCGGCGCAGTTCTGGATGGAGCCGCACAGTTTCCTCGGCTTCGCGTTTCTCGTCGGCTACTGCCGCGAACGCGGCATCCCGGTGCGAGTCGTCGGCCGCGGCTCGAACCTGCTGGTGCGCGATGGCGGCATCCGCGGCGCGGTGATCCATCCCGCGGGCGGAGCGTTTTCCGAAGTCACGCTGGGCACGCGCGGCGAGATCACCGCCGGCGCGGGCGTGCGCCTCAAGAAACTCGCCAGCATGGCCGGAGCGGCCGGCATC
>JALOUA010000014.1 GCA_025457625.1 Akkermansiaceae bacterium | reverse complement strand
TCTTGATTTCGCAGGCGGGCCGGTCGCAGGTGAGCACCACCTGGTTGCGGCCGTCCAGCAGGGTGTTGAAGGTGTGGAAAAACTCTTCCTGCGAGCGCTCCTTGCCCGCGAGAAACTGCACGTCATCAATGAGCAATACATCGGTGCTGCGATAACGCCGGCGGAACTTGTCGAGGTCGCCGCGGCGCACCGAATCGATGAACTCGTTGGTGAACTTCTCGCACGTCAGATAAACGACGCGCGACGCGGGTTGGCGGCGCAGGATCTCCTGGCCGATCGCCTGCATCAGGTGGGTCTTGCCGAGGCCCGGTCCGCCGTGGATGAACAGCGGGTTGTAGCCGATGCCGGTCTTGCGTGCGACGCCCTCGCAGGCCGCATGGGCGAACTGGCTGTTGGAGCCGACGACAAAACTGGTGAACGTATGGGCGGGGTTGAGACCCGCGCTCTTGATGCGGCGGGCAAGCGCCTCGCCATCGAGCGCCGGCGCCGCGCCGTGGCGTGGCTTGGTTGCGCCGTTGGGTCCGTTGTGATTTGCGGTGGGGGATTTGTCGCCCGCTCCGACCACCACGCGCACCTCGCGCACCGAGTTGAACACGCCGTTGACCGCCATCGTCAGCTCGCGCAGGAAATTGGTCTCGATCCACACCTGGTGGATTTCACCCGGCACGGCAACCATGCCCACGCCATCCTGCTCGCCGGTCCACTCCGCGGCGCGGAACCAGCGCTGGAACGCATCCTCGCCGAGCTTGTCGCGCAGCACTTCACAAACCGACGGCCATCCCTGGTTTGCAGCGGGTTTGTCATGGGAATCATTGTCGAAGCAGGGGGGCGGGCCTTGCACGGTATCCATAGTAGATTCGGTCTTTGGGAAAGGGTGAATGGCAGCCTGTCGCCACATGCGCGGGTGATGTCGGCGGGCGGCTGCGGACGTGAATCTGCGCAAGCTCCAAGGGTCATGGAAAATTTTTTCCCGACCTTCTAACAGGTGGGGGCGGATCGCCCTATTCCACAAGCGTTCCACGCATCGGAATTTTAAAAACTTGACCCGGAAATTGTTTCGATTTTCCGAAGCATTCCGACGCGCGGGCCCGCATGATTTCCACACCGTGTTGAAAACGAAGCGGTCACAATGTGACGAAGCTGTTTCAAACTTTTTTGTCGCTGAGCCGGCCCAGCGGCAGGCATGCGCAGAGCAGGGTGATGGCGGTGTTGATCGGATAGAACCACGGATCGGCGATGGCGGGTCGCGAGGCGAGCAGCGCGTCGGCCAGGTCGTTGGCACCGAGCGAGGCGAGCAACTGGCGCAACTCCGGCCGCACCCATGCGACGACGAGGATGGAAATGCAGACACCGGTGATCAAGCCGTTGAGACTGCGCCGGCCGGGAAGAATGGCGGCGAGCAGGATGCCGAGCAACGGACCGTAGGTGTAAGCCACCATGCCGAAGGCGAGGTCGATGAGGTTCTTGTTCTCGCTTTGCGCGTAGCCGCCGGCCAGCAGGATGGCGAAGGCCGAGAGGATGGCGGCCCAGATCACGACCATGACGCGCGAGCGGAAAACCATCGCCGCGCCGTGGCCGTCCTGTTCGAGTTTCTTGCGGCCGTACCAAGCTGATAGAGAGGTCTGCGAAAGCGCGGCGAGCACCGAATCCAGGCTGGAGATCGCCGCGGCGAAGGCACCCGCGAGGATCAGTCCCGTGAGGCCCGGCGGCAGCACCGTGGTGATCCAGACGGGAAAGACGAAGTTGGCGTTTTCCGCGAATTTCGCCGCCTCATCGGGGGTGAGACCCTTTGTTTGATACCAGGCGAACAAGCCCGCGCCGACGGCGAGCATGAGCAGCGTGGTGACCAGCGAGACGCTGCTCCAGACCACCGCCTTGCGCGCGTCCTTCGCACTGCCGCAGCAGAAGATCCGCTGGGCGTTGAGTTGGTCCGTGCCGAATGCCGCGAGATTCTGGAACGGCATGGCGATCACGCCCACCCAGAACGTGTAGTTGAGGAGCGGCTCGCTCCACGGCGGGGTGAAGTTGAAGACGCGCATCTTGTCGATGGCGCCATCCGGACCGGCGTGGCGGTTGATTTCGGTGATGCTGTCCCAGCCGAGATGCCCGACCAGCCAGCCGAAGGCGAGCAGTCCGCCGAAAATGAAGATGCAGAACTGGATGACATCGGTCCAGATGACCGTGCGCATGCCGCCCATCAGCGTCCACACCACGGCGAAGGCGCCGATGGCGAGGATGCAGAACTCCATGCGCATGCCGGTGACGGTGGTGAGGATGATGGCCGTGACCAGCACGCGCACGCTCTGGCCGAGGACCGCGCCTAGCGAAAACAACGCGGTGACGAGCCGTCGCACGCCCTCGCCGAGTTGTGCGCCCATGTAATCGTAGGGGCTGTAGATTTCCTTTTTGAAATAAAGCGGCACCAGCCAGTAGCCGACGGCGAAGCGCGCGAGGATCGAGCCGATGCCCCATTGCAGATAGGTCCAGTCGCCCTGCAGCGCGAACACGCCGCCGGGCACGCCGATGAAGGTGAGCGCGCTGATCTCGGTGGCGATCATCGATCCGCTCACCGCCCACCAGGGCAGCGAGCGGCCGCCGAGGAAAAAATCGCGGATCGTCGCGTTTTTGCCGCTCAGCGCGTGGCCGATGACGGTGGTGAGCAGCATGTAGCCGACCACCACGGCCCAGTCCAAACCCGTGAAGTGTGTTTCGATCGCAGCCAGCGACATGCGCGGAGGCTAGGCGCATCCGCGTTTGTTCCAAGCGCCAAGTTCGGAGCATGGTCGCGGGTTGCCTAACACCCGGAAGAGGCGATGCCGCGGCTGGCGCGGAAGGCGGATTGCGCCGCCGGCCCGGTGAGCATCCGGTCGCCCTCCAAGCCGGCGGTCAGCACGAGTTGGAATCCGCAGGCCAGCGCCTGGTCGAGAAACTCCTCGGCAGGCAGGCACAAACGTCCGCCGGTTTCCCTGAGCTGGAAACGGATGGGATCGATGCCGTGATAACCGCGATAGACGACTTCGGTGCAAACGAGGCGGTCGGCGGTGCGGAAGTCGAAAAGGAAGTCGTAGGGTTTCCCGCAATGGGACAGGGCGCGGCCGAGGCCTTTGCGCAGGCCATCTTCTGTTAGAGGGGGACGCAGCACGATCAGCGCGTCCACGGCCAGCGTCTCGGCGGCGGCGCGGATTTTCACCCCGTCTTTTTTGGCTTCCAGAAACCAGTCGCAGGCGGCGGGCGTTTGCGGGCCGCCGTGGTCGCCGAGAAACAACGCGGCGTGTGGCCAGTAGCCCGGCAGGAACCAATTGCTCAGCGCGTCGTCATGGCGGGTGACAAACACATCGCCCGGCCGGGCCATGGCGAGAATCCCAGCGCGCAGCGATTCATGGATGCGCTTGGCCGCGCCGGGTGCTTTGACCCCGGGCTGGTGGAGATCGGCGATGGCGCGGCCGGACACCTCGAAAAATCCGCCCATCACCTGCTTCCATGCCGAGCGGTGCCGCCGCATGAACGAGAACCAGCGGTAGGAAAGACGGCGTTTCACGGCTTCGCGGCGGCGTTGATCGATGAAGGCGGCCTCGCCTTCCAGCAGTTCGACCAAGGGGCGCAGCGCGGGATCGGCGGCCAGTGCGGAGATCCCCGCGCGGTTGTGTTGGAAAAAATCCGCGGCACCGATGAAACGCAGTTGGTTGCGCGGCGAGGAGAGCGCCTTGTAGATTGCGGTGAATGATTTCCTGGGAATGCCCGCCGCCATGTCCGCTTCGTCGAGTTTTTTCCAAAGCACGGGCTGCCGGGACGCGAGATCGACAATGAAGCGGGTGGCGCGCATGAGGATGCACGCGGCGGCGAAGGCCGCGGCGAACAGCGGCAGCCGCGCTCCCCATTGCAGGCCTCCGCCCCCCGCGAGCGAGCCGGCCTCTTCAATCGTCGCCAGCAGTGAGGTGCGCAGGGTCAGATACTGCGAATATCGTAGTTTGATCCACTCGTCCTCGTCCGGCAGGAAGTATCCGCGCGCGGCGGCGGCTTCCACCGCGGCCAGTTCCGCCGCCAGGCCGTCCCGCGCGGGCAGCGCGGCCGCCGCCGCCAGCACGGTGGCGGAGGCCGATGCCAGCGCGGAACGGATCTCCTCATTCATGATGACAACGGCGGGTGAGCATCCGTGTGGCGGAGTTGTTCATGGGTTGGTGCGCTCATCGGTTGGCAGAGGCCCGCCGCAATCGGTCCATGATGGCGACGCCGAGACCGGTCTCGCTGACGGGTTCGGCGATGATCGCGTCGAGTCCGGCCTCGTCTAACAGGCGCATGACAAAAAACAGGCGGATGGCGGCTTCGGCCAGCTTGCCACTGCCGGGGCTGAGGGACTCGACGGTTTCCCAGTCGTGCAGCGTAATGTAGGCGCCGTCATCCTCGCCGCGGTAGCTGAGCAGGCCGTATTTTTTTCCGGGCTCGGGTTTGAAATCCTCCGGCTTTTCTAACAAAACAAGCGGCGTGAGCGGCGCGTAGTGGCTGGGAAGCTGGCCGGGCGCGTGCGGGAGGTCGCCGGGTTTTTCCCGCACCTTTTCCACCTTGCCGTAGTCCTGGAGTTGTTCCTTGGTGACCGGCCCGGCACGGTGGAGGTGGAAGACCGGTTTTTTGCCCGCGCGCGGTTCGATGGAGATGATGGTGCTTTCCACGCCCTCGGAGCAGGCGCCGGCATCGACGATGAGCGGGATGCGGCCGCCGAGTTCCTTCATCACGGCGGAGGCGGAGGTCGGCGAGATCCGGCCGAAGCGGTTGGCGCTGGGCGCGGCGATGGGTTTGCCGAGCTCCTTGTTGATCGCGCGGAAAACCGGATGCGCGCTTTGTCTCACAGCGACGGTGGACAGCCCGCTGGTGACGAGGTCCGGCACGTCCGGATGTTTTGGCAGGATGAGCGTGAGCGGACCGGGCCAGAACGCGGTGGTGAGTTGGTTGACGGTTTCCACGATGTCGTCCGGCACGATGGCGACGGTTTTCAAATCGCCGCGCGAGGCGATGTGGACGATGAGCGGATCAAACGACGGGCGCTGTTTGGCGGCGAAGACCTTGGCGACCGCCGCGGGATTCAGCGCGTCGGCGGCGAGGCCATAGACGGTTTCCGTGGGCAGGGCGGCGATTTCACCGGCACGCAACAACGCGCAGGCCGCGCGCACGGCATCCTTCATCTCGTCATCGGCGGCATGGACAATTCGGGTTTCGGGCACGGCGCAAGCCTGCCAGAGGCCGTCACCGGATGCGAAGCCCGATTTTTCCGCAAATCACGCCGCCCGCGTGGCGTTGACGGCCGCGCCCAGTCGATCCACCACGGCCATGAAACGTTCGTGGGCATCAACGGCATCGTGATAGGGCATGAGCGGCGAGTGATCACCGCTGTCCGGCGTGTCCTTGGTGGACATCCAGTGGAAATGATTGGATGTCTGCATGTTCGCCCAGAGATGCAGGAGTTCCGGATCCCCGGCGGCGAGGATCTGTTTTTCCATGGCATGGATCCGGTAGATCGCCTCCCGCTGCATGGTATTTCCCGTCCATGCGGAAAGATCGCGCTCGAGATCCGTCCATGACGTGAGCAGGCGGCAGGGATAGACGCGGGACGCGCGGTAGAGATCCACCGCTTCCGATGGCGTGACCCATTGCAACCCGGCATCCTCCACGGCATCCGGCAGGGACTCCCAGAAGCGCTGGATTTGCGCTCCGCCGGCGCGCTTCATCCCGATGGTTTCATATCCCATGAACAGGTTGACCACGTCGCCGGACGTGCCGGACAGCCATCCGGCGAATTTTTCCGGCGTGAGCGGGTATTCGACCCAGTTCGGATCGGCGATGCGGAAACCGAGATCGTCGGAGAGCCGGATGTTTCGCAGCAGTGTCTTGATGCGCGCGGTCTCCGGCGCGTGGTAGAGGTGGTTGGGCGACAGGCCGTTGAGATTCCGCTCCACACCCTCGGCGATGATCCCGTCGAACCCCATGGTCTCGACCTTCGCGGCCATGTCGTCGTTGTAGATCAACTCGGTGTTGCGGAAGACCCGCGGACGGACGTGGAACACCTCCTCCATTTTTCCCAAGTGCAGCTCCACCTGCCGGTCGAACTCCTTGTTCGAGTGCATGAAAGCCAGCGAATGATAATACGTTTCGGCCAGCAGTTCGACGCCACCGCCCGCGACCAGTTCGCGGAAAGACTCCAACACATCCGGCCGGTGGCGCTCCATCTGCTCGATGGCGGTGCCGCTGATCGAGAGCGCCATGCGGAAACGGCCGCCATGTTTGGCAATCAGCCGTTGGAACATCCGGTTGGCGGGAAGATAACACTCGTCCGCCACGCGTCCGAGGATGGCGGCATTCATGGCATCGTCCTCAAAGTGCGAGCCATGTCCGCCGCGGATCTGCTCCCGTGGGAGCAGGCGGTTCGGTTGATGCACTTGGAAATAGAGGCAGGTATCCGGCATTGGGTTTCGGCGGGGCTGGCGAACGCCACACACGTCCAAGCAGACTGCGGGCCAGAATGCGCGGCGGATGAACATCCGCCGTGTGACACTTCCGCCACCGGGCTTGCGAGGCAACTTGGCGCTTGGATCGGCCGACGCGTTGGTCCAGCCTCCGGCGCATGAAAGACAAGGCTGTGTCCCTGTTGCAGGAATTGACCGAGGCCCATTCCGTGCCCGGCCATGAGGATGAGGTGCGCGCCATCTTCGTGGACGAACTCGCCGAGTGCGGCGAACTCGCCACCGACCGCAACGGTTCCGTCTTCTGCGAGTCCGGCGGCGACGGCCCGCGCGTGATGCTGGCCGGCCACATGGACGAGGTCGGCTTTCTCGTGCAGAACATCACGCCGGACGGCTTCATCCAGTTTGTCGCCGTCGGCGGCTGGTGGGAACACAACCTGCTCGCCCAACGCGTCGAAATCCTCACACGCGGCGGCGGCAAGGTCCTCGGCGTCATCGCCTCCCGGCCGCCCCATTTCCTACCGGAAAACCAGCGACGGCAGGTCATGCACCTCGACCAGATGTTCATCGACGTCGGGGCGGAACACCGGCGGCAGGCAGTCGAGGAACTCGGCATTTCCCCGGGCGACCCGATCGCGCCCTGCTCCGCCTTCACGCCGATGGCACGCGAGGATGTTTTCATGGCGAAGGCCTTCGACAACCGGGTGGGCATGGCCGGAGTCATCCAGGCCGGCCAGATCCTCAGCCAATCGGTGCATCCCAACCGCCTGATCCTCTGCGGCACCGTGCAGGAGGAAGTCGGCCTGCGCGGCGCGAAAACCGCGGCCAATCTCGCCAATCCCGACGTCGCCATCGTGCTTGAAGGCCCGCCAGCCGATGACGCCCCCGGATTTTCCCGTGCGGAAAGCCAGGGCCGGCTCGGCGGAGGCGTGCAGATCCGCCTGTTCGACCCCTCCGCCATCGCCAATCCGCGCCTGGCCAGACTGGCCATCGACACCGCCCGCGACGCGGGAATCCCGCATCAGGTCACGGTTCGCCGCAGCGGCGGCACCGATGCCGGATCCTTCCACCTCGCCAACCACGGCGTCCCGAGCCTCGTTCTCGGCGTGCCCGCCCGCTACATCCACTCGCACAACGCCATCATCGACATCAACGACCACCTCCACATGCTCGCGCTGGTCATCGCATTGGTGCGCAGACTCGATCAGGACACGGTTGACGGACTTTGTTCCTATCTTTGAGTACAAAAAAAAACGGATGCCTGCGAGGCACCCGTTTGAAATCCCGTGAAAAAACCCGGATCAATTCCTCAATCCGCGGCCACTTCCGCGCGATCGGCGGCCGGCGCGTTGGAATAACGCCAGCGGATTTTGTTGCGCTTGGAGGCGGAGCGGAGTTTGCGCTGCTTGCGCTCGGTGGGCGTTTCAAACGCGCGGCGGCGGCGCATTTCCTCAAGAATGCCCTCGGCATCCAGTTTGGTTTTCAGTCGTTTCAGAGCACGGTCAACGGGCTCGCCTTTCTTCAGAATCACTCCTCGCATGCGTCGTGTTTGTTGGTGGTTTGGTCGGGTCCCACGGGATCGGTGGGGCGCGGTTGATGGGCGAACCACCAAGCCTTGTCAAGAGGGAACCTCCGCCAAACCCCAAAAAAGGGAGGTTGCGCTGAGATCGAAGCTCGGTTAACCATCCGTGCGCCGCAGCCATGCGGCTCACACTTCAATATTCCCAACCATGTATCGCATTCCCTTCGACCGGGTCAATTGGATCACCAGCTCGTTCCTCATCGGTACCGCACTCATCGCCCTGATCGGGCTGCCGATCTATCTCTTCAAGTTCGGCATCGACTGGTTCCAGTTCGGAATGTTCTCCTTTTACCTGGTGGCCACCATGATGAGCATCACCGTCGGCTACCACCGGCTTTTTTCCCACCTCTCCTTCAAGGCCAAATGGCCGGTCCGCCTGTTCACCCTGGTGTTCGGTGCCTGCGCCTTTGAAAACGCCTGCCTCGACTGGGCGTCCGACCACCGCCGCCACCACAAGCACGTCGATCACGACGAGGATCCCTACGACATTTCCAAGGGTTTCATGTGGGCGCACATCGGCTGGCTGATGTTCAAGCTCAACCCCGAGCCGCCGATGGACAACGTCAACGACCTGCGCAAGGACAAGCTCGTCATGTGGCAATACAAATACGTCCACTGGATCGGCCTGGTCGTCGGTCTCGTCATTCCCTCGATACTCGGATTTGCCTGGAACCACTTCAATGGCATGAACCCGTGGACCGGCGCGCTGGGCGGCTTCCTCATTGCCGGCATCGCCCGCATCGTGGTGGCCCAGCACTGCACCTTCTTCATCAACTCCCTCTGCCACACCATCGGCCGCCAGCCCTACTCGTCCGGCCACAGCGCGCGTGACAGCGCGGTCATGGCATTCCTCACCTTCGGCGAGGGCTATCACAACTACCACCACGAGTTCCAGCACGACTACCGCAACGGCGTCAAACCCTGGCAGTGGGACCCCACCAAGTGGACGATCTGGACGCTCTCTAAACTCGGCCTCGTCGAAGGCCTGCGCCGCGTGCCCGACAGCAAAATCCTGCTCGCCGAAATGCGCGAAGCACGTCTCAAGGCCGAAAAACACCTCGCCGAACTCCGTGATCACGGACCCGGACCGGCCGAGCGCGCCAGCATCGCCATCCACGAAATGATCGAGCGCATGACCGCCAACTATCACGAACTGGAAAAGGCCGTCGCCGACCGCGTCCACCTCTCCCGCGAAGTGCTCAACCGCTGGCAGGACGAAACCCGCGCCACCATGCGCGAAATCACCCGCATGGTCTCGGCACTCCCGGCCTGATCCCGCGGCCGCCGCCGTTTGGAACCGCCGCTCAAGGACTCACCGCCAGCCGCTCGGGCGTGATCTCGCGTTCGAAAATGAAACCGTTCTCCTTGTAGGTCTTGAGCCGGAAGTGGGTGGCGGTGGACAACACGCCCTCGAGCGTGCTGAGTTTTTCCGAAACGAAACGGGCCACCTCGCGCAGGTCGCCGCCCTCGACGACGACCATCAGGTCATAGCCGCCGCTGGCGAGATAACAGGAGACCACCGGATCGAAGCGCGCGATGCGCATGGCGAGGCGGTCGAAGCCGCCGCCGCGCTCGGGAGTGACCTTCACCTCGATGAAGGCGGAGACGGATGTGTCGCCGGCCGCCTCGGGATCGATCACGGCATGATAGCCGAGGATGGTGCCGCTCTTTTCCCATTCGCCCACGCGCAGGGCGACGGATTTGACATCCTGGGAGAGGAGATCGGCGAGTTCCTGATGGGTGAAGCGGGCCTTGCGCCTCAGCAATTCGAGCAATGGGTCGTTTGACATGGAGAAAAGTGGATGGATGTCCGCACGGGATTCACTGCGGATCGGCCACGGTGATGAACTCGCGTTTGCGGTCCTGGACGGGAGCGCCGTTGGCCAGCCACGCGTCATACAGGCCCCAGCCGCGGAGGATCAGGCCGCGCGCGCGGTTGAAGCGGTCCGGGCTGTTGAGCACCACCACAATGAGCCGCCGCGGAGTGACGCCCTTGGTGCCGTCGGCCTTGGTGCGGACGAGCGGGTCGCGGTCCATGCAGACTGAAACACAGGGACCGGCGGCGGCGGTGGTTCCGGTCTTCACGCCGAGGATGCCGGGCTCGCCGATGAGTTCGTTGGAATTCCTGACGCGGTAGCTGCGGGTGCCGGAAACCCCGGTCACACTGACCTGGCGCTCGGGCTGGCGGACGATGAAGTTGAAGGCGTTGCGACGCATCGCGTAGATCGACAGGCGCGCGATATCGGCGGCGGTGGAATGGGCGCGGGCACCTTTGCGTTCCAACCCGTGCGGGTTGGCAAACCGGGTTTGGCTCATGCCCAGCGCCTTGGCCAGCCGGTTCATCTCGGAAATGAACTCGGCCACCGGCTCCCCCTCCCTGCCGCGCCGCGCGAGCATTGCACGCCCCACGTGGTCGGCGATGGTCAGTGCGGCGAGGTTGTCGGAACCGAGCAACGCGGAATACAGCGCGTCGCGCAGCGAGAGCCGGTCGCCGGGCTGCAGGTTCATCGGGTTCGGTCCGCCCACCAGCGTGATGGTCTGCGGCACGGTGATCATCACCTTGCCGGGATCATTTTCGGTGGCCGTGGCCCAATCGATGGCCACCACGGCCGTGGCGATCTTGGTGAGGCTGGCGACCGGGCGTTTCTCCGCGGCGTTTGAAGCGACGAGCACCTTGCCGGAGTATGCCTCCATCACCATCACGCTCTCCTGGGCGTCGGCACTGCGGAATAGCAAGAGCCCGAGGGCGGCGGTGGCGAGATATGCGGTGATGCGCGTGAGCATGATGGCGGAAAACAGGCGCAGCTTAGCCACGGATGCTGACAACTCAACACCAAACGCGGTGCCGCGATGCTTGACGAAAGGCGGCATCGCGGGCATCGATTGGCGCGTGAGACGTCATCCTCCTCTCCATCTCCTTGCCGCGCTCGCCGCCGCATGCGGGATCGCCTGTGCCGCGGAGCCGGCACCGGCCGCACCCGCGGAACCGGAGGCCGAGGTAATCGCCGAGCCGGTCCCGCCGCAGGCGATCGCCGGAGCGGTGGCGGCGGTGGCGAAGCTCGGCGAGGAAGTGGTGCTCGGCCGCTATCAGGTGGCCATCGAGCGGATGAACCCGATCTGGAAAGAACGCACCGCAAACCGCATGGGCGGCATGGACAAGCTTGAGAAACAACTGGCCGGCGTCGCCGCGCAAATGGTGCGGCAGGGCGTGAGCATGATATCATTCAAGCCGCAGGGCCGGCCGGTCGCCTATGAAGTGAGCCCCGGCAGAAAAGTCGTCCGCGAGAGCGGGCGGGACGTCGAGCGCATGGTTTTCACCAAGTGGATGGTCCTGGTGCCCACCGTCACCCGCTTCCGCATCATGCAGGAGGGCAATCCGCGCCCGATCGTCATCGAGAGCACCGGGTTTCAAGTCGCAATCTCCGACAAGGACAAGAACGACTGGACGTTCATCGACGGCTCGGGTCTCAAGCCCGGCGACCTGCGCGGGGTGTTCATCACGCTGCCGCAGGACATGGAACTGCCGGAGGTGAGCAGGCGCGAAGTGCGTTAGAGATCACAAAGCCATGGCATCGAGCAAGAAGGGATTGAAGGAAGAGAGGCTGCTGCACCGCAAACTCGTGGAGTTGTGGAAACGCGGCCAAAGCACGTATTGCGAGGTTCGCGGCTCCGAGATCCACGGACGCGGCGTTTACGCGACGACGTTCATACCGAAGGAGCAGCGCATCATCGAGTATGTGGGCGAGCGCATCGACAAGGAGGAGAGCGAACGCCGCGGCGTCTCGCAGCACTCGAAGTCGCTCAAGACCGGCGACGCGGCGGTTTACATTTTCACCTTGTCGAAAAACCACGACATCGACGGCAATGTGCCGTGGAACACCGCGCGCCTGATCAACCACTCGTGCGCGCCGAATTGCGAGGCGTGGATCGAGGGGCGGCGGATCTTCATCCACGCGCTGCGCGACATCAACGCCGGCGAGGAGCTGACGTTTGATTATGGCTTCGATGTGGACTGCTACGAGGACCATCCATGCCGCTGCGGCAAACCGGAATGCATCGGCTACATTGTCAGCCGCGAGCAGTGGCCGCAGTTGGAGGAGCGCCTCAAAACCAGGGGCGGGCGCAAGCGCGAGGCGGCATCCGCCGGGTGATCGCCGCGCTCAGGCCCCGCCCATCAGTTGCAGCCCCCACCAGACGAGGGCGGCGGTGGCGGCGAGCAACAGCAGCAAAAGCAGCAGGCCCTGGTTCTGGTCGCGGCGCACGTTGGCCACCTCGCCGCGCGAGACGAGGTGCTCGTGCTGCCGCCAGCGCATGCGCTCGCCGATCTCATCGAGCGGCGGAATGGTGCACTCGCGTTCGGCGCGCGTGCGTTCGATTTCCCTCTGGCTGCGCTCGAACTCCTTGAGGCGGCTTTCCAGCTCCTGCTGTTTGACGAGCACCTCGCCGAGTTCGAGTTCCTCCTTGAACATTTTCTGACGTCCCATGGCGTGGAGTTCGGTTTACTTGATGAGATAAACGACCAGCGCGACGGTGCCGAGCACCAGCACCGGCAGGTTGAAGGCGAGGCCGTTGCGCAATTGCGTCATGAACTCGCCGCTGTGGCGCTGGCGCGCGCGTCCGCGCTTGGAGGCCCGGCCGAGGATCCCGCCGCTGCGGGACGACTCGAAGTGCGCGACGGCCTGCTCGTATTCATCGGCGGCGAGGTCGATGGTCATGGTCGCGCGCTCGAGTTTTTCGGGAAGGTTCTCACGGGTCCAGTTCTCGGGTGTGAACTTCTGGATCTTGTCGAGATGGGCGGCGAAACAACTGCGGCACTGCTCGAGATCCTCCGACTCGTTACGCATCTCGAACAATTCGCGGTCGATGAGCGTGAGCGCGGTGGTCAGTTTTTCGGTCAGCTCGACCTGTTGGGAGACGAAGGCGCGCTTGCGGCTGGTGAGCTCCTCCAGCTCGCGTTTCTTGCGCTCCAATTCCTCCTGCTCCTGCTGGATGCGCTGCAGCTCCTCATGCGCCTCGCGCAGCTTGCGGTCGTAATCCTCGGTCACGCGTCCCGTGCCTGCATGGGATGGCATTTCCAACTGGGTCGAACGGATTTTGATGTGATGCGTGTGCTCGGTGGGGGTGGCCATGACTGCTTGTGGGTGGAAAGATGCAAGTCCCTTATCTCAAAGCACTTCATTCATCCAGCAAAATATTTTACTTTTCTTGACAAATTTGCAGGTCGCCGCCTCACGGCACGAGAATGACCATCGGTCAACGCGGGGTCCCGGCAGGAGCGGATTGGGACGGAAGGTTGTCCCCCATGCTGTCGCCCCAGTGTTGCAGGAAGAATTTCTTTTCCGAGGTGAGAAACGCCTCGGACCGCCCGAGGATCGGCCGCAGGGAGGTGGTCATTTGCAGGGTTACCAGCAGGAAGATCATGGACCAGATCACCAATGGCCCGTTCTCGGTGCCGCCGCTCGCGAAAATCACCGACTTGAGGAAGCGCAGGGCGAAAACCAGCGCGATGATCCATGAGCCGAGCGTCAGGGCACCCATGAAACCGAGCGAGTCGGTCGATTCCGCGAAAATCCAGACTGCGGGTGCGAAGCCAAGGAGCAGCAGTCCGGCGAGGGCGAGCGCGCCAGCAAGGCATGCGGCGAGTTGGGAGATGGCCACCCGCGCGCCGGCCAGCGTGGAGAAGATATAAAGGCTCGGAAAACAGATGATGCCGGCGAAAAGCATTCCGGCGGTGATTTTCAACGGAGCGGCCCAGAGTTGCTCGTGCTTGGCGAAGCAGCCGACAACCAAACCGAAGAGCAGAAAGGAAACCACCGCCACCAGCAGGAAGCGTTTTGACGCGCCATTGGCACCATCCACCAGCCGCGGGACCAATGCCTGCGGCCGCCGGAGCAGGGCCTCCAGCAGGCATTTGATGTCCGGTTTTTCGGGCAAGGGTTCTTCCGGTGGAAGTTGCGGCGGGGGTGCTACCGGCGGAACTTGCGGCGAGGGTTCGGGTGCGGGCAGATCGGGCGGGCGTGGAGTTTGCGGGTTCATGGTTTTGGTATGTGGTGTTGGTGGGATTGGATGGCGCGGGCGACGGGAATCATCAGGACCAGTACGATCAACGAGAGTGCCGGCACACCGAAGCCGCCGGTGATGTGGTCGATGGAACGCCAAACCGTCTGATAGAAATTTCCGCGCAGCGGGTTGTCCCGCAGAAACTGGACTTCCAGGCCCGGTGCCCCGAAAAACGGCCGCAGAATCCATGAAAACTGCGCGCCGAGAAAACCGTTGCCACCCAGCCATGCCAGCAAGGTGGCGGTGGCCACGCCCGGACCGGGCGCGCGGGCGAGCAACAAGCGGTGCAGGTGCAGGTTGGCGGCGATGCCGGCGATGCCGATCAGCAAGGTGTGGCCCACCATGTAAGCGGCGTGCGAGCTGTTCGCGTATGGCGAGTCCGGCGGCGGGGCGTTCCACGCCAATAGCAGGGTGACCGGTGCCAGCGACCCGAGAATCAGGCCCGCCAGGGCAAACGCGCTGAGCAACGCGAAAAACGATTGCCGGAACCCCAACCCGGAGCCCAGCAGCAAACCCAACAGCCCGTTGAGCAGCGCATTGCAAAGCAGCGTCAGCGCCACAAGCATCGGCAGCTTCATCGCCACAAAGACTCCCATCCAAGGATCCCGCCAGTATCCGACCGTGAAACCGTAAATGCCCAAGCCGAGCAATGCGGTGAACGCCACGCGCATCACCCGCGCCGCGTCCGGCTCGTCAAGCCAGCCATCTTCCGGATGGATCAGTTGGCTCGGGTGCATGGGCAATACCTACGAATTGTCCTGATGGGATATTTCCGGATGGGCATCATAAAAAAACTCGTGCGGCGGGCCCGACGCCATAGTCGTGGAATGCGAATGGTGAATCACTGGATGTCCACGCACCCGTCCTCCGCCTTGAAGGGTTTGAAATACCAGTTTTTGAGACGGCCGAGATGGGCCCTGATGTCCTCGGCGACGAGATAGGCGGAGGGAATCAGATAGAGGGTGATGGCGGTGGCGAAGAGGATGCCGAAGGCCAGCGAGGCGGCCATGGGAATGAGGAACTGCGCCTGCAGCGAGCGGTCGAAGAGGATCGGCAGCAAGCCCGCGAAGGTGGTGATGGAGGTGAGGAAGATCGGCCGGAAGCGCAGCGTGCCGGAGTGGATGACCGACTCGAAGGGGTCTTCGCCGGCGCGCGTTTTACGGTTGATGAAATCCACCATCACCAGCGAATCGTTCACCACCACGCCGGAGAGGGCGAGGATGCCGAAGATGGAGAGATAGGACGGCGTGATGTCGAGAATCATGTGCCCTAACAGCGCGCCGATCGCGCCGAAGGGCACGGCCAGCATGACGAAAAACGGCTGATAGAGCGAACGGAACGGGATTGCCAGCAGCGCGTAAAGGGCGAGGAACAGCGCGATGCCGCCGATGATCGCGCGTTTCCGCGTCTCTTCATGCTCGGCCACGTATCCGGTGTAGCGCCATGTCAGTTCCGGGTGTTGGTTGAGCAGGGCGTCGAGCCGCGGGGCGAGGTTTTTACCGATGGCGACGACATCCACGTTTTCATCCACCGGCATGGCGGAGATGGAGACGACCTGCGCGCCATCGACGCGTTCGATGTCGGAGCGGGCGCGGCCGAAGGTGGCGGAAGCCACCATGTGGAAGGGCGCCTCGCCGCCGGAAGGCGTGCGGATCCGGAGTTGGTCGAGCGTGTCGAGCGACTGGCGCTGCGCGAGTGGCAGGCGGACCATCACGCGGATGTCGTCGCGATCCCGCTGCACGCGCTGCGCCTGCTCGCCGAAAAACGCCGCGCGCACCTGGCGCGCCAGCTCGCGCTGGGTCAGGCCGAGCGCCTCGCCCTCGGGACGGATGGTGATGAGCAGTTCGTCACGATTGCCGCTGGCATCGTTCCATGCATCGGCGATGCCGTCGTAGGATTCCAACAGCTCCTCGATCTGCTCCACAACGAGGTCCTTGTCCTCGCCGGCCGGCCCGCGGACTTCCACGCTGAGGGATTCGACTTCATCGCTGCCACCGCCGCCCCGGAATCCGCCGCCGCGGTCGCCGGAAATCCAGAACGACTGCACGTCGGGCATTTCCCCGACGAGTTCGGTCCAGCGCGCGGCGATGACGCTGTTTTTCGGCCCCGGCTCGGAGCGCAGGCCGGGGTCGGTGACGGCCACCGTCACATAACCGGTGCGCGGGTCGTTCCACGGGCGTCCCGCCCAGCCGCCACTGGTGGTGAGCACGTCGCCGATGAGTGACTTGCCGGTGCCGGGATCGACGAACTCCTTGCGCAGTTGTGCGATGGCGGCCTCGACGCGGCGGACGCGCACGTCGGTGACCTCCACCGGGGTGTCGCGCGGCATGCGGATCTGGGCGTTGATGCGGTTGCGGTCGATGGACGGCATGTTGACGAACCCGAGCGCGCCGCTGCTGAAATAGCCGATGGCGGCCATGCCCATGGCCAAAAACGCCGCCGTGGTCGTGTAGCGGTGCCGCGTGGCTAGGCGCAAACTGGGCTCATAGCAGCGGTTGACGAACGACTCCAGTCCGTCGGCGATGTGTTTCTGGAAGCGCTCGATGAAATTGAAGCGCGAGCGGTTGACTTTGACGTATTTGAGGTGGCACGGCAGCACCAGTTTCGACTCGATGAGCGAGAACAACAGCACCGCCGCGACCACCGGCGGGATTTGTTTGGTGAATGTGCCGTAGAAACCCTCGAAAAACATCAGCGGCAGGAACGCCACGATCGTCGTGAGCGCGCCGAAGGTCACCGGCAGCGCGACCTCGCGGGTGCCCTCCACGGCGGCCTCCAGCGGCTCGACGCCGGCGCGCAGCTTGTTATAAACATTCTCCGCGGTGACGATGGCGTCATCGACAATGATGCCCACCACGATGATGAAGCCGAAGATGCTCATCACGTTGGCGGTGATTCCAAACCACGGCATGAGGATGAAGCCGCCGGCGAAGGAAACCGGAATGCCGAGTGTCACCCAGAAGGCGATGCTGGGCCGCAGGAACAATCCCAGCAGGATGAGCACCAGCAGGCTGCCCTGCAAGAGGCTGCCTAACAGAGTGCCGAGCCGCCCTTCCAGTTCCAGCGACGAATCATCCCAGACGTGGAGTTCGATGCCCTCCGGAAACCGCTCGCCGCCGGTGGCGGCGTATTGTTTGACCGCGGCGGCGATCTCCAGCGCGTTCTCGTCATTGAGGCGCAGGGCCTCGACGAGCAGGCAGGGCGTGCCGTTGAAACGCAGGATCTTGCGGTTCTCCTCGAAGCCGTCGGTGATGCGCGCCACCTTGCCCAGACTGACCTCCGCACCCTGGTTGTTGCGGATGACGATGTTTTCAAAATCGCCGCGCACATAGGCCTGGCCCTTGGAACGGATCATCAACGCGCCCTCGTCCGTCTGGATCTGGCCGGCCGGCAGGTCGAGCGACGAGCGCTGGATGGCCGCGCTGAGATCGGCGAACGTGAGCCCGAAATCGCGCAGCCGCATCGGATCCGCCTCGACCGAGATTTCCGGCGGACTCGCGCCGAGCACCGCCACCTGGGAAATCCCCGGCATGGCCATCAGGTCGTCGCGCGCCCGCCGCGCCGCGCGCAACAAATCGGTCTCGTCCATGTCGCCGACGATGGCGAGTTTGATCACGTCGAACCACCGGCTGCTGTCCGGGATGGCGATGTCGGGCGGCTCGATTTCCGGGGGGAAGGTGGTGATTCGGTCCACGCGGGTCTTCACCTCTTCGAGCAGCTCGCGGGGCTTCATGCCGTCCTTGGCGACGACGACCACGCTCGCGCTGCCGCTGCTGGCCTCCGCCTCCACCGACTGCACGCCCTGCATTCCCTCCAGCGCGCTTTCGATGGGCAGGATCACGGATTTTTCCACATCCTCCGGACTGCCGCCACGGTAGGACACATCGATGTGAACCTCGTTGAAGCGCAGCGCCGGCTGGACTTCGAGCGGCACCCGTTCCATCGCCGAGTAGCCACCCCACAACAGGATCGCCACAATCAGGAAATTGGCTGCGATGTCGTTGCGGGCGAACCAACGGATCATGGTGTGGTGTTCGGGCGGGTGGGCACTGGCAGTTTTCCGCGGATTCCCGCCGGATCAAATGTAAAACATCGCGCCGCCCGGATTGCTGGCGAGGGTTTCCAGCGTCACGGCGTCGAGTTCCCGGCGGAGGTCCGCCGAAATGCGTTCCCATGCCTGCCTGACGGCCGGGCCGGACTCGCCGTCGCCCGAGACCACGCATTGCAGCAGGGACGGCTCGACGGCGTCCACCACCTGGCAGAGCGTGATCTTGTCCGGTTTGCGGCCCAGCAGGTAGCCGCCTGCGGCGCCGCGGCGGCTTTCGACCAGCCCGGCCCGCCGCAGGTCGTTGAGAATCTGCACCAGAAAGTTGGCCGAGACGTCTTCGCGTTGCGCTAAATCCTCAAGCCGTGTAAGAGTCCGCCCGTCATGACGTTTGGCAAGCTGCGCCAGCGCCCTGAACGCGTATTCCAATCGCTGCGATATCCTCATGAACGAATCCGAACAAACCGCTGCCCGCCCGGCCAGCAAGAATGCGGACAAACTCTGCGCCGGCAAGGCCCATGACGTGGGCGGCATGTGGGAAACCCTGCGCTCCGAGGCCGCCAAGGTCGCGGCGGAGGAACCCAAGCTGCTGCACCTCGTCGATGACGTGATCCTCTCGCGCGAAAACCCCGCCGCGGCTCTCGGCGCCCGCCTCGCCCGGCGCCTCGCCCGCGAGGACATGCCGCGCGAGGCGATGGAGCCGCTGCTCACCGGCGTCTTCGAGGCACACCCGCTCGTCGTCCACAGCGCGATGCGCGACATGCGCGCGATGTTCGAGCGCGACCCGGCCTGCTTCTCGCTGTTGGAGCCGCTGTTGTTTTACAAAGGTTTCCTCGCGCTGACCACCTATCGCGTCGCCCACCAGTTGTGGCAGGACCGCCGCCGCTGGCTCGCCCTCTACCTGCAGAGTATCGCCAGCGAGGCCTTCGCCGTGGACATCCACCCCGCCGCGCGCATCGGCTGCGGCATCCTGCTCGACCACGCCACCTCGTTTGTCGTCGGCGAGACCGCCATCATCGAGGACGACGTCTCCATCCTTCACGAAGTCACGCTCGGCGGCACCGGCAAACAAACCGGCGACCGCCATCCCATCATCCGCTCCGGCGTGCTGATAGGTGCCGGTGCCAAAATCCTCGGCCGGGTGGAAATCGGCAGCGGTGCCAAAGTCGGCGCCGGCAGCGTCGTGCTGGCCGACGTCCCGCCGCACACCACCGTCGCCGGCGTGCCCGCCGTCGTGGTGGGCGTGGCCATCGAGGAAAACCCCGCCATCGAAATGAACCAGCAACTCGACTGCCGCGGCAACATCTGATCCATGAAACTCCGCCACCTCCCCATCCTCGCGCTGTGCCTCGCTTCATCCTGCGAGAAAGCCAGAAAACTCGCCGAACAAGCCACTTCCACCGTCAAGGAACGCATGGCGGAGGGCGGCGAGACACCGGTCGATCCTGAATTGCAAAAACTCGTGGATCAAACCGACGAGGGCGTGATCTTCCGCAAGGACCTGCCGTTTCCCGCGCACATCCAAGTCAACAGCTCGACCACCAACCAACTGAACCTCCGCGTGTTCGAAGCCTCGGCCATCGAACGCAAGTCAGGCATGCTCAACGGCGTGATGGAATCCACGGAAAAAATCGAACTCGCCGGCGACCGCCTGCAATACTCGCCGGGGGAGGTCCGCATCACCGATCCAACCGCCAAGGACTCCGATGGCAAGCCGAAGGAAATCACCGGAAATCCCCTGAAGACCGCCGCGCCGCCGCGTGGTTTCCACCGCCGCGACGGCAAGTGGCAAGCCGATGAAGGCGGCGGTTTCGCCGTGGCCGCCACTTCGCGGGACATCGCGCCGTTCATCGACGTGCTGCTGCGCGAAAACGCCCTCGCCCCGCGTCCGCAGTGGTTCGCCAAACGCCGTGTGATGCTCGGCGCGGAAATCGTTCTAACAGGTGAGGCCCTTTCCATGCTCGTCGGGGGCGGCGCCACCGGCACCCTCAATCTCAAGCTCGAATCCATCGGCGCGGTCGCCGGCCATCCCTGCGGCGTGTTCAGCGTGACCGGCGACTATTCGCGGCGGCAGTTCCCTGCGTTTTCCGGCGGCTTCACCGATGAGGATGTCACCATCCAGTCCGGCAAGGTTTGGTTGTCGCTGATCCATCCGCTCGTGCTGAAGTGGGAGATGGATACGATCCAATCCTTCAAAACCGGCGAAAAGGGCGGCCAGCAGCTCCAGGCGCAGGGGACATCGAAAGTTTCGACCACGCTGGAGTGGCAGGCGGCGGAGCGCGGACTTTAATCCGCCTGTTCGTCACCGCCTGCGGTTTCCGGCGGACTGGCGTCCACGCTGCGTTCGTCCTCGCCGTCAGGAATCACGATGGAGACGTCCTGGAGTTTTTCGCCTTCCTTGAGCGTGAGCAGTTTCACCCCTTGCGTCACGCGGCCGGTCTCGCGGATGTCATTGACGCGGATGCGGATGCTGTGGCCGGTGGAGGTCATCAGCATGAGCTCGTCCTGCTCGGTGACAGTGACCGCGCTGACGACCGTGCCGGTCTTGTCGGTGACGTTCATGGTCTTCACGCCGATGCCGCCGCGCGATTGGAGGCGGTAGTCGTCGAAGGGCGTGCGCTTGCCGAGGCCGTTCTCGGATGCGACGAGCAGCGTGCTGCCATCCGTGACCTTGGCGAGACCGACTACGAAATCCTCGTCGCGCGGGCGGATGCCATGCAAATCAAAATCATGTCACTATTAAGCCGCTATTGTAAATGCGGCCTTCATCCTTTCCACCACGCCGCGCAAGTCGCCGTCGAAGAGCTTGTTCAATTCCTCGAAATCTCCGATCAGTCGCTGGTAAATCGGGTTCGAGAAGATCGCCTCGACACCGATGTCCGCCTGCGAAGAAAGGTTGGCGACAAAAGCCTCTTTGATTCTCTGAAGCGCCTTTTGCTGGTCCGCTGTGAAATTATAGGTTTGGAGGTAACTGTCGAAACCGCGCTCGATCCGGTCCATGGCAGTCGGAATCCTGTGGCCGCCGAGGATCGCGGCGATGAAGTCCCAGATCGAACCCGCAGGATAATCGTAAATCCGCTGGAGCTGCTCTTCGTTGAGAATGATCTCTGGCGACGACGCCCACTGGCGGATGGCTTCGACCTCCGCCTCGCTTGGATCGTAATCGGCGTTCTCCCTGATCTTCGAGCGCAGGGCGACAATCACCGGGTTATTGGTGCTCAGCACACCTTCCTCGAAAAGCTGTCTCGCTTTTTCGATCGGGAGGTTGTCCACCAGCGTCATCTTGCCGTCCATCACCAGAACCCGCTGGATGAGATGCTTCGGATCAGGGTTGTCCAGAATCCCTTCCAAGACAGTTCCAGCGCCGCCACCAACGCCGCCGGTGCCCGAGCCTTCGCCGGGTTTCACAACTTTCTTGTTTGGTTGTTCGGTGCCGCGCCCGTTGTCTTTCATGCGGGCGCACAGGCCGACGAAATCGAGCACCTTGAAGCTGAACTTGCCGGTCTTCGGATCAAGCCGCGTGCCGCGGCCCACCATCTGGATGTATTTGCCAACGGACTTGGTGAGCGCGCCAAAGGCGATGTGGCGCACGCAAGGGATGTCCACCCCGGTGCTCATGATGTCCACGGAAACGACAATGCGTGGATTGGAATAAGGCAGCTCAAACCATTCCTTCAGCGCCTCGTTGACGTCGTGGTTGTCGGAAATGATGGCCTCGGCGTAGCGCGGGCTTTCGCCGGGGTCGTTGAAAACCTTGTTCAATGCTCGCACAAGCATCAGGCTGTGGGCCTGGCTGGCGGCGAACAGGATGACTTTTTCGCCATACTCGGTTTTCTCCCGGATAATCTCCGCCCAACGCTCGGCCTGTTCCTCGCTCAAAACCCGCTTGTTGAGCCGCTCCAGTTCGATCTTCTGTTTTTCGCTGAGTTCGATCCGCTTGCGCTCCCCTCTGGCGTAGGCTTCCGGGTCGAGAAGGTGGTCATAGAGAATGCCCTTCTCCATCGCTTCCTTGGTGAGCGCGGTGATGTGCTCTTCCTTGCGATAGGGGGCGAGAAACCCTTCCTCAATGCCGCGGTCGAGGCCGAATTCGTAATCGGCCGTGCCGGACTCGCAGCCGAAGAGCCGGTAGGTGTCGTTGATGGCAAGATCCTCGTCATCGACCTGTGCGCCATCCGCAGGCACGGCGATCTTCGGCGTGGCGGTGAGGCCGATGCGCGGGCAGACGAAGTGATCGAACACGAGGTCGCGCCTCACGGTGATGCTGCGGTGGCATTCGTCCACTATCACCAGG
>JALOUA010000188.1 GCA_025457625.1 Akkermansiaceae bacterium | reverse complement strand
CTTCGCCGAAACCCTGCGCGAAACACTCGACGAGTGGCACGAATCCCAAATCGAGATATCCAGAGCGACAGGCATCCCGCCGTCGCATCTCAGTCAGATGAAGGCGGGCAAACGACGCTGCACGCCCGAATATGACTTGAGGCTGAGCCGATACTTCGGGATCGATGCGGGGTATTGGATGCGCCTGCAATTGTCATACGAACTACAGCGGGCCGAGCGCGAGAACCGCGACGCGATCCAACACATCCGCAAGGCATCCGCACCTGCCACATGAACCGTCAGATCTGAATCTGCGGGCGGCCGGGCTCGGGCCAGTCGATGTGGAAGAACTTTCCGCGCGGTTGGTCGGTGCGCTCGTAGGTGTGGGCACCGAAGAAGTCGCGCTGTCCCTGCAAGAGGTTGGCGGGGAGTTTTTCCGAGCGGTAGCCGTCGTAGTAGGACAGCGCGCTGCCCATGCACGGGGCGGGCACGCCTTGCAGCGCGGCGGTCGCGATGACCTTGCGCCAATGCGGCTGGAGTTTGTCCACCTCACCCTTGAAGTAGGGATCGAGCAGCAGGTTGGCGAGCTGGCCGTCGCGTTCGAAGGCCTCGGTGATCTTCTGCAGGAAGACGGCGCGGATGATGCAGCCGCCGCGGAAAATCTGGGCGATTTTCCCGAAGTCGAGCGTCCAGCCGTATTCCTTCTGCGCCTCGCGCATGAGCTGGAAGCCCTGGGCGTAGGAACAGATCTTCGAGCAGTAGAGCGCGGCGTGGATGGCCTCGATCAACTCCTCCTTGTCGCCGGTGTAGCGGTTGTCCGGGCCTGTTAGAATCCTGCTGGCAGCCACGCGCTCGTCCTTCACCGCGGAGAGGCAGCGGGCGAACACGGCCTCGGCCACGGTCGGGGCGGGCACGCCCATGTCGAGCGCGCTGACGCTGGTCCACTTGCCGGTGCCCTTCTGGCCGGCGGTGTCGAGAATCAGGTCGACCAGGTCGCCGCCGGTCATCGGGTCCTTTTGGGCAAGCACCTCGCCGGTGATTTCAATCAGGAAACTGTCGAGCACGCCGGTGTTCCATTTCTTGAATACCGCGGCGATTTCCGGAGCGGACATGCCGAGCAGCTTGCGCATGAGGTCGTAGGCCTCGCAGATCATCTGCATGTCGCCGTATTCGATGCCGTTGTGGACCATTTTCACGTAGTGGCCCGCACCGTCGGTGCCGATGTAGGTGGCGCAGGGCACGCCGCCGACGATCGGTTTGCCGGGGGCCGCGCCCTTGAGTTCCTTGCCGGTCACGGGATCGACCTTGGCGGCGATCGCGTTCCAGACGGGTTCGATGTGCGAGTATGCCTCACGGTCGCCGCCGGGCATCACGGAGGGGCCGAAACGCGCGCCTTCCTCGCCGCCGGAAACACCGCTGCCGATGAACAGGAAACCCTTGTCCTTGAGTTCCTTCTCGCGGCGGATGGTGTCGGTCCACTTCGAGTTGCCGCCGTCGATGATGATGTCGCCGGGTTCGAAGACCTGCGTGAGCGCGTCGATCACCGCGTCGGTGGCCTTGCCGGCCTGCACCATGATCACGGCGCGGCGCGGGCGCTTGAGGCTGGCGGCGAATTCCTCCAGCGTCGCCTGGCCGACGAGGCCGCCGGGCGTGTCCGGGTTTTCCGCGACAAACTTCTCCATGGTGGAAGTGGTGCGGTTGTAAACCGAGATGCGGAAGCCGTGGTCGGCGATGTTGAGCGCGAGGTTCTGGCCCATGACGGCGAGGCCGATGAGTCCGATGTCCGAGAGTTGGTCGTTCATGATGTGGTGTGGTTGGTGGTGATTTTAGTCTGACAAGTCCGACAGGTCCGACCCGTCGGACGAATTCATTATCTAACAACCCTCGCGCCGCCGCCGCCGATGACTTTTTCGACTTCCTTGCGGGTGGCCATGGAGGTGTCGCCGGGGGTGGTGGAGGCGAGCGCGCCGTGCGCGGCGCCGTATTCGACGGCTTTTTGCCCGTCGTTGAATTCGAGGAAACCGAACTGCACGCCGGAGGCGAACGAGTCGCCGCCGCCGACGCGGTCCATGATTTCGAGATCGGGATACTTGCGGGATTCGTGGAACTGCCCGTCGTGCCAGAGGATGGCGGACCAGTCGTTGACGGTGGCGGTTTTGACGCCGCGCAGCGTGGTCGCGGCAACCTTGAAGTTGGGGAATGCCTTCACGGCGGTTTCGATCATCGCCTTGAAGGCGTCGATCTCGATGTTGGAAATGTTGTGGTCCACGCCCTCGACCTCGAAGCCGAGCGAGGCGGTGAAGTCCTCCTCGTTGCCGATCATGACATCGACGTATTTGGCGATCTCGCGGTTGACTTCCTGTGCCTTGGCGAGGCCGCCGATGGTTTTCCACAGCGACGGACGGTAGTTGAGGTCGTAGGAAACGATGGTGCCGTATTGGTTGGCGGCCTTGACGGCTTCCACGGTGAGTGCGGCGGTGGTTTCCGAAAGCGCGGCGAAGATGCCGCCGGTGTGGAACCAGCGCACGCCGAGCTTGCCGAAGATGTGGTCCCAATCGACGTCGCCGGGCTTGAGTTGCGAGGCCGCGGTGTTGCCGCGGTCCGGATTGCCCACCGCGCCGCGGATGCCGAAGCCGCGTTCGGTGAAGTTGAGGCCGTTTCTAACGGAGCGGCCGATGCCGTCGTCGGCGCGCCACTGGATGAAGTCGGTGGCGACTCCGCCCTGCATGATGAAGTCCTCGACGAGGTGGCCCACTTCGTTGTCGACGAAGGCGGTGACTACGGCGGTTTTGAGACCGAAGCATTTGCGCAGGCCGCGCGAGGTGTTGTATTCGCCGCCACCTTCCCAGACGGCAAACTGGCGGGCGGTGCGGATCCGGCCTTCACCGGGATCGAGACGGAGCATGACTTCGCCCAGGGAAATCTGGTCGAAGGCGCATTCGGATTTTGGCTTGATGGTCAGGGACATGGTGGTGGTTTCTTTGAGTTGTCAGACTTGTCGGACAGGTCAGACGATTCATTCGGCGACTTTGAAATCAGAGACTTTCCATCTGGCCTTGCGGGCTTCCTTGGCGAGTTCGTTGAAGGCTTGGATCTCGGCCTCGGAGAAGAGGATTCCGCCGTTTTTCGCGCAGCGGGCGGCGGCCTGGGCTTCGAGTTGGCCGGGCAGCATGCAGCTTTCGTTGCCGTGACCGAGGATGTCCTGAATGACGGCTTTCACGTTGTCGCTCTGGCTGCGGCCCTTGGCGAAATCACCGGCGTTCATCGCATCGGGGTGCCAGACTTGGAAGAAGAAGCAGCAGGTGCCTTTTTCACCCTCGGGAACCTTGTCCCAGCGGTTGCGGATGGTGGGCAGTGAGCCACCGATGAAACCGCCGATGATTTCGTTCATCAGCGCGAGGCCGTAGCCCTTGTGCGCGCCGAAGGGCACCAGGAATTTCGCGGCGTGCGGGTCGGTGGTCGGTTGGCCGTTTGCATCCACGGCGGCGCCGGGCGGCAGTTCCTTGCCCTCGCGGGCGAGTTGTTGGACGCGGCCCATGGCAACCACCGAGGTTGCCCAGTCGATGACGACCGGATAGCCGACGGCGTCGCTGGTCGGGAAACCCCAGGTGTGCGGGTTGGTGCCGAGGGTTGGGAATTTGCCGCCGAAAGGAACCACCTCCGCAAGCGCGGCGGTGCAGTTGGTGTAGGCGATGTAACCGCGGCGCGCGGCTTCCATGGCATAACCGCCGCCCCACAGATAGTGGAAGGCGTTGTCCACGGAAACCATGCCGACGCCGTATTTGTCGGCGAGCTTGATGGCGGCCTCGATCGCTGCATAACCGGTGGCTTGGCCGAGTTTCTTGTTGGCATTCCAGACTTCGGCGCCGCGGAAGCGGGTTTTCACTTTTTCGATCCTGGCCTTGGGCACGCAACCGCCGGCGGCGGAGCCGAACAGGTGATCGAGATGGAGCGCCTTGAGCGCGTTGTGGGTGCGGATGCCGTGGCGGGTGGCCTCGGCGCAGAAGCGTGCGCCATCGGCGGCTTCGGCGGCGCTGTATCCGCGCTTGCGATAAACGGCGGCGACCAGCGCGTTGTGCTGGTCCTCTGGAACGACGTAGAAGGTTTCGGACATGGGTTGGAGCGGGTTGATTGTTAGAGCAGGGCGGCGGGTGGCGGAACGTCGTTGACCTGGGCCAGTGGTTTTTCACCGCGCAGCAGGTGCAGAAGGTTTTGCGCGGCCATCATCGCTTGTCTTTGCACGCTTTCATAGGTGCGCGAACCGATGTGGGAGGTGACGATGCAATTCTTCGCCTTGAGCAGCGGGTGATCGGCTGGCGGCGGTTCCTCATCGAGAACGTCGGCACCGTAGCCGCCGACCTTGCCGCTTTCGAGCGCGGCGGCGAGATCCGCGGTGTGCACCACTTCGCCGCGGCTGCAGTTGAGGAGGATCACGCCATCCTTCATGGTGGCGATGGTTTCCGCCCGCACCATGTCGCGGGTTTCGGGAGTGAGGTTGGTGTGCAGGGAAATGACGTCGGATTTCTCGAAAATTTCCGCCACGCTGGCGGCCCGGGTCACGCCATGCGATGTGGCGAAGGCCTCATCCCAATACACGTCGTAGGCGATGACCGTCATTCCAAACGCCTTGGCGCGGATGGCGACTTCCTTGCCGATCCGGCCGAGTCCGACGATACCGATGGTCTTGCCCATGATCTCGTGGCCGGTGAGTCGCTTCCAGTTGCCGGCGCGGGTGGCGTTGGCGATTTCCACGAGGTGGCGGACCAGCGCCAGCAGCAGCGCGAAAGTGTGCTCCGCGACGGTGGTGTGGTTCACGCCCGGGCAGAAGGAGAGGGGAATACCCATTTCGGTGGCGGCTTTCACGTCGATCTTGTCCACGCCGATGCCGTATTTGCTGAGAATCTTCAGGCGCGGCGCGGCTTTTTCCAAAACCGCACGCGTGATCTGGTCGTCGCCGCAGAGGATGGCGTCGAAATCGCCCGCCAACTCCAGCATTTTTGATTCCGGCAGCGGGCCGCGCTCGCGGACGATCTCCACGCCGGTGGCTTCGAGCAGTTCGTGGTGCGGGCCGGCGATGTCCTGATAAGAGGTGGTGGTGAGGAGGATGCGGACTGGGTTCATGATGGTTTTCGGGGTGGGTCGGGCGTTGGATCCTACACGTGTTGGTTTTTGTCAACGAAGAATCGCAATTCCGGGCAAGCGGGATCCGGCGAACGGTGGTTTCCGGCTCAGATGCGCATTTCATTGAGCATCTTGGTGGCCTCATCGAATTGGTGGATGAAACCCTGGATGGCGACGTAACTCATCCAGCAAAAACCCAAGGCCAGCGCGGTGATTGCCAGTTTCCACAGCAGGTTCAGCTTCGGGTGCAGCCAGACGGAAGGCAGTGCCAGCGGCGGCAGGGTGAGGAACATCAGAACGATGAAACCCGTCCTGAAATACCATGGCAATGCCTGATCCCGGCCCTGCGGCAGGGCGGGGGGAGCGGGTCGCCTCGATTCATCCAGAAACTCCATGCAGTGCTTGCACTTGATGGCTTCATCCTGGATTTCCTCGGCACAGTAGGGGCATTTTTTCATGACAATGGTTTCGTTGGCGCGGATCAGATCCGGACCGGACCCGTGGAGTGGCGGACGACGAGTTTCGGGTGGACTAGTGACGAGCGTGGCGGAAGCCCGGCATTGGCGGGGTTGATGCGTTCGAGCAAACCGCGCACGGCGAGATCGATGAGGCGGTTGGTCTGGTGATCGACGGTGGTGAGGGCGGGAAAGTAGTGTTCGGCGACGGGTATGTTGTCATAGCCGACGACCGAGATGTCCTCCGGCACGCGGATGCCGTTTTCGCGGAGGCGGTTGATCGCGCCGATGGCGATGCGGTCGTTGAGGGCGATGACCGCGGTGGGGAGTCTGGCGCTGCCTTGACCGATAAGTTCGCCGGCAAGCGCGTAGCCGTATTCGAAAGTGTGCCTGGTTTCGCCGGGATGATGGATCAGGGAGAAGTCGCGTTCGAAATCCAGGCCGGATTTCGCGGCGTATTTCCTCAAGCCGGGGATGCGCAGCGCGCCGAAGCGGTTGAGCGGATCGATGCCGAGAAGCGTGATCCTGCGGTGGCCGAGGCCCGTCAGGTGTTCGAGGATCAGCTTCATCGAGCGGGAACGGTCGAGCAGGATGCGGTCGCCGGGCACCGGATGTTCGGGGTCCAGCCAGAAGCAGGGGGTTTTGGATCGGTCGAGCAGCCGGAACACCGGATCGTCCGCCGCAAGCCGGGAAAAAATCAGCACGATGCCATCGACGTGTTGCGCCACGAAGCGGCGGATCGCGTCGCGTTCCAAGTCCGCGTTGTCACCGGCGAGTTCGATCACCGTGTGGTATCCCTCCTCGCGCAGGCGTTGCTGGAGCGAAGCCGCACGCATGGCGAGCACCGGGGAGTCGAGATCCTGAAAGCAGACGCCCACCGTGGCCGTGTGTCCTCCGCGCAGGCTGCGGGCAAGCGAGCTGGGTTGGAAATCGAGCTCTTCGATCGCCTGCCGGACGAGGCGCGCGGTTTCCTCCTTCACCCCGCTGTGGCCGTTGAGCACGCGGGAAACCGTCCAGCGTGAGATGCCGAGATGGCGTGCCAGCGCGGCGGTGGTGTGGGGCGGGGATTTCAACATGTTTGCGACGATTCGCGCCTCCGCTTATCACAGGCCGGCCCGCATGCCAACACGAGTTTGATTCCGGATGGGAGCGCGATATTCCGTCGGCCGTCCAACAGCGCGCAAAATGCACGGCACTCAGACGCCATGGTCTTTCAACCCGAAATCGACCGGATCAATTTCCGCGGTGAAATCAGGCGGATTGTCCACTGACTCTGGCGAGAACCCGCCGCAACCGGA